>DATAAN010000311.1:0-15253 GCA_036260105.1 Actinomycetota bacterium | reverse complement strand
CGACGGACTCACGACCCTCCGCATTGGTGCCCTTGCGGCGGACCACGGCGTTCTGCCTGGCGAGGTTGCCCAGGGAGGTGCGCCGTCCGGCGGGCCGTGGCTTGTTCAGTCCGAAGGGGTCGTTCGGGTCGTATTCGTCTTCGGGCTCTTCCTCTTCAGTGGTCATGACATCCTTTCCCGGAGGCTCGTAGCCTTTCCTCGAACTAATAGATCCTAGTCACCCTTTGGAATTAATCGCTCCGCCGACCTTGAGCTTTCTGCTGGAGCCCGGGTTGACCAGATTGCCGGCTTCGTCCTGCAGCGTGCCGTTGACGGCAACGGTCACCGACTGCCCTCCCCGAACCCTCCCGGAGACCCTAAGATTTACCCGGTCCCCGGGCTCTCCGGCACAGCCGGAGACCAGCACCGGGCGCCGCTTGCCGTCGACTCTTACCGAGAAGTCGGAGTTGTCCACGGTGGAGCAGTTCATCCGCTCGCTGAACAGCGCCGTCACGGTTGAGGCGCCCGGCCGGACCGAGAGACTTCGAATCTTCGGCATCTCGGTATCCGGCGCCTGGGGCCGAGACCCCGAAAGCGCGTCCGCCGAGTCGCGGGCCCGAACGGTGACCGGACCCGCGGCCTGGCCCACGTTGATCGAGAACGTGACCTCCCCGGAACGGCCGCACCCGCGGCACCTCACACCTCGGGAGGTGAAGAGGGAACCGTCCAGGCTGTACTCCACTTCCTTCACCACCCCGTCCGGGTCTTTTGCGGTGCCGTCCACCGTTCGCGATTTGGCGTCGGGACGAGCGGCCGCGATCTGAACCGGCGGGACCGTGACTTCGACGACCGGAGGCTGGTTCGATGCGACGACCGACCCGCTTCCGTCCGCCGCCCCGTTGCCGGCGGGATCCGCCAGGGCAGCAGCCGCTCGTCGAGTGCTCCGAAGGGCCACGTCCACCTGCTCGCCGCCCTGCGGAGCCCGTCCCAGAGTCAGCCGGGCGGCGCTCCCGGTACAGCCGACGGCTGTGACGGCCGACCGCCGGCCCGCCACGGCGACGCGCATCTGAGCGGTCGGCTCCGGCGCGCAGACGACCGGCTCGCTGAAGATGACCTCGACCACGGCGTTCCCGCCGGATGCCTTCACGTGCCGCACTGCCGGAGCCAGGGCATCAACCGTCACGGCGAGACTCTTGCCCCGCGAACGGACGCCCGCGTTGTCCACGGAGCGAAAAGCAAGGTTGTGCTCGCCATGCCCCAATGCCGCTCTAGGCCTGAAGATCCAGGATCCTGACCCGTTCCGCCCGCAGCCGTCGCACTCCACCCCAGCAGTGGAAAAAACCCCTCCGTCGACGGAGACTTCAACGGCCTGAACCGTGCCGTCTGGATCCGAGGTGCTGCCGGTGGCCTCCACCCGAGCGGCGGAGACCGCGGAGTCGGCCCCTCGAGGGCCCAGCTCGATCTGTGGCGGCCGGTTCGTGGCAACCGCCGCCACGGAGCGCGTCTCGGCCGGATTCCCCGCCACGTCGGCGGGCAGCCCGCGGCGTCCCCGCATGCCGACGGTCAAGTCGTCGCCGCCTCGTACGGCCGACGACAGCCCGAGCTCGAGAGTCTTCGACGAAGGCCCTGGACAGGTCACCCAATCAACGCCGAGCCCTCGGCCGCCTCCGGTGGCCTCGAAGCTGGCCGGCCCTACGCCGGCACAGGAGACCGGCTCGGTAAACCCGAGCTCGAGCCGAGAGTTACCTCCGGCGGCCGCCAGCCGCTGCAGCCGCGGGGGCACGGCATCCACGTCTACGGTTCGGACCGCCGGCTTGGACAGCGTGCCGGCATTGTCCTGAACCCGGAAGGCAAGCTTGTGCTTGCCATGCGCCAGGGGCTGGGGGGGACGGTACTCCCAAGCTCCGGATCCGTTCCGCCCGCAATCCCGGCAGCGCAGGCCCTCCGCCGAGTAGCCACCGCCGTCGACGCTCACGGTAAGTGCCTGCAGGGTTCCGTCCGGATCCGCCGCCGTCCCGGAGAAACGGACCTCCTCGGCGGTGAACGGCCCGGGATCCGCCTCGCGGTCCAGAAGAACGGCCGGAGGCTTGTTCGTGGCGACTCCGCGGATGGGCTCGCCGGCCGCCGGATTTCCCGCGCGGTCCACGGCCGCCCGCGACGTTCGGGCGTGGGCGGCCACGATCGCCTCCCCGCCCAGCACCGGCCTGGTCAGCATCAGCTCCAGGTTTGCCGCTGTGGCGCCGGTGCAGGCAACGGAGCCGATTCGAGCCCTGTCCCCGCCGACCGCCACGGTGAAGCCGGCCGGCGTCACCGAGTCGCAGGCCACCGGCTCGCTGAACGACAGCGCGAGCCGTGTGCCGCCGCCGGTCGCCTTGAGCTGCCGGAGCGCGGGCGGCATGGTGTCGACGGTGAACTTCCTGGACTGGGGCTCCGAGCGGTGCCCCGGCTTGTCGAAGGAGCGGATCTGGATCTGGTGCTCTCCGTCACTCAACGAGACCGGCGACCGGTAGCTCCAGCGAACGTCCACACCCGGACAGCCCTTGCAGTGGATCCCGGCGGACGTGAACGGCGCCCCGTCGATGCTGACCTCGACGCCGTGCACGAAGCCGTCACTGTCCGCGGCCCGGCCCTCGAAGCTCAGGTCCCTCTCGGCGGAGAAAGCTCCCTCCGTCAAAAACTCCCCCAGCTCGATGGTGGGAGCGTTCCGGTCGCTAACTCCCTTCATGTACTCCCGCCAGATCTCGGCCGGCAGGGTTCCTCCCGCCACCGACCGGACGCCCTGAACGTTGCGCAGCGGCTGGTTGCCGCTCCGGTGCCCCATCCAGACCGCAGTGGCGAGCTGGGGCGTGTACCCGGAGAACCAGGCGTTGCTGAAGTCCTGCGCCGTGCCGGTCTTGCCGGCAGCGGGTCGCCCGAAGTCGGCCCGGGTGCCGGTCCCCTGGCTGATGACCTTGGTGAGGATGCCGTTGACGGTCTCTGCGATCTGGGGGGAGATGGCCCGCCTGGGCTCCGACGGTCCCTGCTCGAGCACCCGGCCGCTGGCGTCCTCAACCCGGGAGACCAGCTTGGGCTCACGGTAGATCCCTCCGGCGGCGAGCGTGGCGTAAGCGGACGCCAGCTCCAGCGGCGTGACCTCCTCCGCCCCCAGCGCCATCGCCGGTACCGGCTGCAGCAGGGTCCGGCACGGGTCGCCGGCCGTCGGGCGGCACGCCGAACGGGGCGGCATCCACTCCGGTCCGGGGATGCCCATCCTGCGTGCTACGTCCACCACCTTCTTCGGTCCGACCTGCAGCACCAGCTGCGCGTAGACCGTGTTGACGGAGTTGATCGTGGCCCGCTCCAGATTGATGGAGCCGTAGCCCGAGCCCCCGTAGTTGGAGACGCAACTGGGCCGCCACACCTTCGGGCACATGCGGGCCGGAGCGCGGTACACGGCGGACGGGGAGATGCCCTCCTCGAGAGCCGCGACCAGCACGAAGGGCTTGAACGCCGAGCCTGGTTGGCGGCGGCCCTGGATCGCGATGTTGAACTTCTCGTCGGTGTACTCCCGGCCCCCGACCAGCGCCTTCACGTAACCGGTCTGCGGGTCTACCGAGGCGAGGGCGGCGTAGGGGTCATCTGGGTCGGGCAGCGTGCCGGCGATCGTCAACTCCGCCGCCTCCTGTGCCTGGGGGTCGAGGGTGGTCTGCACCTTGAGGCCCCCCGCGTACACCTTCTCGCTGCCGTAGCGACGGATCAGGTAAGTACGGAGGGCGTCCAGGTACCAGCCGTATCGCGGATGAGCCGAGGAGGCCGGAGTCAGGGCCGGCTTCGCGGCCACCGCATCCCTGAGCTCTCCCGGCGTCAGGTAGCCGAGGCCCTCCATACGCTCCAGGACCCACCTGCGCCGGCCCTCGGAGCGAACCGGGTGCTCGTAGGGCGAGTACCCGTCGGGGGAACGCACCATGGAGATGAGCAGCGCGGCCTCGGGGACGGTCACGTCCTCTGCCGCCTTGCCGAAGTAGACCTTGGAGGCAGCCTCGACACCGTATGCGCCGCGGCCGAAGTAGACCGTGTTGAGGTAGCCCTCAAGCACCTTCTTCTTGCCGAGCTCGCGCTCCAGCCGGTAGGCGACACGGGCCTCCCTTATCTTCCGGGACATAGTGGGCGCGTTGCCCACGTAGACGTTCTTGGCGTACTGCTGGCTGATGGTCGACCCACCCTGCACCATCGACCCGTTTTCGAAGTTGGCCCAGGCCGCCCTGATCACGGCTCTGAGGTCCACTGCGCCCCGGCGGTAGAACCGGGCATCCTCGGCGGCTATCGCAGCCTCCTGCAGGGATTCCGAGATCCGGTGGAGCGGCACGAAAGTGCGGTTGATGGGCCCGTGCCACTCCTCGATCAGGGCGCCGTCGGCCCCGAGGATTTGGGTCGTCGCGGCACGCGACCCCGCTATGGGCTCGGGCAGCCGGACGGGAGCGAACATGAGGTACAGGGCGAACCCCGCGGTCACCAGGCCGGCGAGCAGGATCACGCTGAGCGCACCCAGCGCCCAGCGGACCGCCGGCATACGCAGTTGGGGCACCGCGTCCAGGCGGGCCGATGTGCGGCTGAGTAGGTCGTATAGCGCCCGCCGGGCGACCTCCCACCTGGGGAATGGGCTTACGGGTAGATTGGCCATCAGCGGTCCTGGACTCGAACGAAGGAGGATGCGGGAAGTCCTTCGGCGTCAGGCGCCGTGGCGTGCTCTACGCGGGCGTCTCGAGGGGTCTTTCCTGCTGCTGGCTTCTACCCTGGCAGGACGCGAATAAACGCTTGCCTTGCCAGATTTAGCAAGCCGTTAACCGGCGCCCAGAGGCCTCAGGCGTCCGGCACGGTCATTTGCAGCCACTCGTAGAACGCCTGCACATCACCGTTGATCGAGTAGAGCGTCCGGGAGGCTCCGAACTGCTTAGCCGTGGAGTCAAGCTGGGCCAGAAGCGACGCGCTGCCGCAGGAGCTGGAGGCGTTCGGGATCACCGGCCGCAGGTCCTTGAAGTCGACGACTGCGGTGTTGCCACGGCGTTCGGCCGAGATAAGCATGTCCCGGGTTGCATCCGAGAACCACCCGCCCAGGCCGGCGGCCCTCTCCTCCTCCGTCGGTCCGGCGAGAAGTTGCTCCATGCCCGTCCGCAGGGTCGGCCTTCCGCCGACGGTCCGCTCCACCGGACGGACCTCGCCACAGTCGTTCGGATTCTGCGTCGACAGGTAGATCGTCACGGTCTCCGCCCTAGGGGAGGACTCAGCCGGCGAAGGCTCCGGTACCTCCGAGGGGCCGCACCCCAAAGCAGCCACGAGACCCAGCACCACCAGAAGCTCTGCTCGCACCACCTGCCTCCGATCCCAACTCGCAGCCTTCAGGGCCGGCGGCTCCTGGGCGTAGACTGGACCTCAAGGGACGGTATCGCAAAAGGTCGTCGCGGTGGGTGAGTTCCAGAAGAAGAAGGCGCAAGAGGACCTGCTCTCCGCGCTGCGAAACATGGGCCTCGGACTTAGCCCGGACCTGAGGCCGGCCGCCGGCCGAAGCGGTCCAATGGGTCCCGCAGAAACCGCGCCGGCCGCCTACGGAGAGTTGGCGCCGCTCGCTCCCGGGTACCTTCCACCGGCTCCTGCGGAAGCCACTCCCACTCTTCCACTGGGCGCCGAAGACGCCGGAAGTGACGAACCTGCGTAAGTCGACCGGGACAACGGGCTTGCCTATGCGCCGGCGCAGGGACCCTTGAATCTTCCCCGCTTCGACTTGCCCGGAGGGCCGAGCCACCGCTGGCCATTCACGGCGGCGGCCGTCCTGGGTGCCGGCGCAGTTGTCGCGCTGGTGTGGCTGCTGAGCCTCCCGCTGCCCCAAATTGCCCCCTCGGCCCAGTCCACCAAGCTGCTGGCCTCCGGCGGCGAGGTCATCGCCACCCTCCACGGAGAGGAGAACCGCACCCTGGTTCCGCTGTCCCAGATCTCGCCCAACCTGGTTCGGGCGGTGGTCGGCATAGAGGACCGCAGCTTCTTCGACCATCGCGGCTTCAGCCTCCGAGGGATTTTCCGGGCCGCCCGCGCCAACTGGGAGGGCGGGGCCATCGTGCAGGGAGGCTCGACGATCACACAGCAGTACGTGCGGAGCGCCTTCCCCGACGTCGGCCGGGACCGTACGTTCTCCCGGAAGCTGAAGGAGGCGTTTTGGGCAGTGAAGCTGGAGCGGAGCTCGTCGAAGGAGGAGATCCTCGAGCACTACCTCAACACCGTGTACTTCGGCCGCGGGGCCTACGGCGCCGAGGCGGCTGCTCGCACCTACTTCAAGGTTGCCGCTGCGGAGCTGACTCCGGGCCAGTCCGCCTATCTCGCCGGGCTGATCAGGGCCCCCGAGCGCTACCAGATAGACGAGGATCCGGCACGGGCAACCCGCCTGCGGGACGCCGTCATCGACCAGCTTGCCGGCCTCAACCTCATGACCGCTCAGAGCGCAGCCGCCGCCAAGGCAGAGGACCTGGCAGCCCAGTTCAAGCCCGGCGTCTCCATCGAAGCCGACTCGGCGGAAGCCGGCTACTTCGTCGAGTACGTTCGCCGGCTTCTCAGATCCGAGTTCCAGCTGACCGACGAACAGATCCTTCGCGGCGGACTCGAGGTGCAGACGACGCTCGACGTTCGCATGCAGCGGGCCGCCGAGAAGGCGGTTCGTACCGTTCTGAACCGCCCGACCGATCCGGAGGCGGCACTCGTCGCCATGGACACCCAGGGCCGGGTCCGGGCAATGGTCGGCGGGCGTGACGTCGACAGCTTGGAACGGGCACGCGGGTTCAACTTCGCCGCCGACGTGGCGGGCACGGGCGGAGGCCGGCCGGCCGGCTCGGCGTTCAAGACGTTTGCGCTTGCCGCGTTCCTCGAGGAGGGCAAGTCCATACGTTCCACCTTCTCCGGCCACTCCCCCATCAGCATCAACTCCGACCGGTGCCGGAACGGAAGCGAGCCCTGGAGGGTCTCGAACTACGGCGGTACGGGCTACGGTTACCTGGACGTGACCGGCGCCACCGTGAACTCGGTCAACACGATCTACGCCCAGATGATGAACGAGGTGGTCACTCCTCAGAAGTTCATGGACGTCGCGGCCAGGACGGGGATCTCCATTCCGGCATCGGACGCCGGCTGCGCGCTGACGCTCGGCACCTCCGACGTCACCCCGCTGGAGATGGCCGGCGCGTACACCACCTTCGCCCAGCGGGGACGTCGCCCCCAGCCGCTGGTCGTCACGAAGATCACGCGCCCCTCGGGAGCGGTCGTCGCAGAGCGCGTCCCGTCGATAGCGCAGGTGATGGACGCCAACGTCGCCGACACGGTGAACTCGATACTGCGCCAGAACATCGAAGCCGGTACGGGGACGGGCGCCAAGATCGGACGGACGGCCGCCGGCAAGACCGGGACGGCCGAGAACTTCCAGGATGCATGGTTCGCCGGCTACACACCCGAGCTAACCGCCGTGGTCTGGATGGGCTTCCCCCCCGCCGCCGACGGAAAGATACCGGTCATGGCCCGGGTGAGAGGCAGGTCGGTCACCGGAGGGTCCTTCCCGGCGACCATCTGGAAGGGCTTCATGTCAGAGGCATTGAAGGGTGTCCCGGAAGGGGAGTTCGTCGAGCCGGAGATCACCGGTGAGGTGATCAACCACCGGCCGCCGGCGCCGCGAGTCCGGGAGTTCGAGGAGTTCGAGGTCCCGTCGCTGGACTTCCCGCCATGCTTCCCGTTCTGCGGCCTGTTCCAGCAGCGAGATCCGGGCGACGCCCTGCGCAGGCAGATAGAGGACCAGGCGGAGCGGTTGTCGGACATGCGGAGGGAGCAGAGAAGACAGCTTCGGGAGGCGCAGCGGGACCGATCCGACTGACCCCATAACGCCTCGAAGGCCCGGTCAAGTTTGCCGAAGATTGGAGGTAGCAAAGGAAGGGACTCCTTTGGTCCTACCAGCGAAATCTTCCCGATTACCGAGCCTTCGAGACCAGTATCTTACTCCCGGCCGTCCCGCCGGCCAAGCCCGATTCAGCCGTCGGAACAGAAAAAGCAGGCCCTTCCCGGGCCCGCTTTTTCTGTCGCTTCTGAGCTTTGCTACATCATCGTGCGGCGACGCCAGAACGGCCGGCGGGAGCCGTAGCCGTAACCCGGATCCTCCACGACGTGGGCCGACCTCGATCCCCAGAAGCTGCGCCGGGGGACCACGACGGTGGTCGGTGCGGCGTAGTACATCCGGAAGGGCAGTATGAACAGGGCGGCGCAGGCCACGGCGATGATCAGCGTCATCCAGAAGCCCTGGGGGCCGAGCAAGTAACGAATGATCAGGCCCCCGACGAATGCGCCGCCGAGGCCGGCGAGGATAGTCGCGAATACTCCCATCGCTTCGCTGCCGGGCAGGAACATACGGGCCAGGCCGCCGACGATCAAGCCGACGAACGCCAGCGTGAGAATGGTGCTCAACAGGTCCATCAAGGCCTCCTTGTGCCGAATTCTTGACGGACTGATTGTTCCCCTAAACGGCGACTCTTAAAGCCTGCTCAACCACGGAGAGTGAGGACCAAAGAAAAGAAGAAATCCCGATAGCGGCAGGCTGCGGCCTGGGGCGGGGACCAAGGCGAGCACTGCCGCACCGGGTTTCGAAGGATCACCAAGGGATGGCGGGGGCTACCCTGCGGCGATCCTCAAACTGCGAGGATCGTTTCCTTCCGAGGAAACTTGGTACGCCGTAAGTATCGGCACTTTGGAGACCGGCTTTAGCGTTTTCTGCCGAGGGTTAGCGGAGCACGACGGCGCACAAAGCGCCCGCGACCACGCAGTAGGCCGCGAAGCCCCATAAGCCCCTCCTTTGAAGGAACCGGATCGTTCCAGCGATCGCAAGGTAGCCGGTCACCAGTGAGGCCACGAAACCTATTGCGAGTGCGGAAGTGCTGGTCCCCTCCCCGGCCAGGTCCGGGACCTTGAACACGGTCGTGCCGGCCAGGATGGGAATCGACAGGAGGAACGAGAAGCGGGCGGCCTGAGCCCGGGAGAGGCCTGCCAGCAGGCCGGCCGCGATGGTGCTTCCGGAGCGTGAGATGCCGGGGACGATCGCGAGCGCCTGCGCCAGCCCCACGGCACCGGCGCCCGCCGGGCTCAGGTCGTTGACTAGGTGCTCCAGGCCTGTCAGCTCCTCGTCGTCCCCCCGGGGGGGCGGGCGCCGCCGAGCCAGCACCTCGATGCCGGCGAGTATCAAACCGGTGAGGACGAGTTGCAGGGCAACCTGAAAGGGTTCCCCGAAGCTCTCCTCGAACTGTTCCTCGAAAGCGAAGCCGATGGCCGCCGCCGGCACCGTGCCGGCGATCAGCAGCACGATGAAGCGCCGGGCCGGCCCGGGCTTCAGCATTCCGCGCACGGCGGCGGCGATCTCGTGGCGAAAGTAGCCTAGAAGCGCCAGAAGCGTGCCGGCATGCAGCAGCACCACGTAGGCCAGGCTCGGTTGGTCCCAGCCGGCCAGCTCGGGAACTAGCACCAGATGCGCCGACGATGACACCGGCAGGAACTCGGTCAGTCCTTGGACGATACCGAGGACGAGCGCTTCCAGGATGCTCAACTAAAGCCCTTTCCGGCCCGTCCGGACCGGGCTCACCCCGCCAGCCTACCCCCGGCCGGCTCGGCCCAATGCGCTATTTGGCGCTCTCCATGGGACGCAGGTCGGCATCCTCTCCCCAGGCGAGGATGCGGTCGCCGGCTTCGACGATCACGTCGGGTCCGGGATGGGTGATCGTCTCCCCTCCCGCCCGGTGGATCAGCAGAGGCACCGCACCGCCGCAGGCGTCGACCACGGTCCTACCGACGAGATGCGAGTCCGAGTCGACCGCCACCTCCTCCAGGCGCCGCCCGAGCACCTCCAGCGAGTCGACCACCCGCGGGCGCAGCACCAGCATCGCCATCTGCCGGCCACTGGACCAGTAGGGCGAGATGACGCGGTTGGCCCCCGCCCGCTTCAGGCGCTCCGGAGTCTCCGGGGAGCTCGCCCGGGCGACGATGTAGATGTCCGGGTTGAGTGAGCGAGCGGTGAGCGTCACGTAGACGTTCGTCGCGTCGTCGTCGACCGCGCAGACGATCCCGCGGGCGCGCTCGATGCCGGCGGTTCGCAGCACCGGCTCCGACGTCGGGTCGCCTATGAGGTAGAGGATGCCGTCCCGCCGCATCTGCGGCTCCAGGTCCTCTTTGTTGTCGATGGCGACGAACGGGACGCCCTCAGCCTCGAGCTCCCGGGCAGCCGCCCGGCCCACCCGGCCGTAGGCGCAGACGATGTAGTGGTCGGTCAGCCTTTCGAGTCTCTCTTCCATGCGGCGTCTCCTCGACGACATCCCAAGGCCGCCCTCCGAAGCGATGCTGAATGCGGTGATCAGGATCCCCAGGAGAGCTATCGAACCGAGCGCAGTCACCGTGATCGCGAGATAGCGGGGGCCGCCCTCCAGGCTCGTGAACGGGTCGGCGGGACTGACGTCCGCCCACGCCAGTGAGAGCGCCTCCCCGATCGAGAACCCGCTGAGAACATAACCGGCCACCCCGAGTGCGACAACGCCGGCGAAGAATGCAGCTGGAAGCAGGAGCCGTCCCAGGCCGGCCTGACCACCGGCGAGCCGCCGGCTGCGAAGTCCCGAGCGCAGACCCTGCGCCCGGCGGAGCAGGCTGGCGCCCAGCCCTTCGAAGTCGTCCTCGGGGCGGGCGGCTGCAAGGCGCCGGGCCAGGACCGAGTCCTCGTCGGACGGCGGCGCCTTGGGAGGAGCGCCGGAGTTGAACAGGTTCGTCGGCATCCATGCCGCCAGCACATCCGACCGGGAGGCGAGCACGGGCCCGAGGATCGCCAGGACCAGCACGTAGATGGCGACGAAGGGGCCGATGCGCGGGTCGAGTCCGGCGGCGGCGGCGTAGGTCGCCAGGATGAGCGAGAACTCCCCCCTTCCGAGCACGCTGAGGCCGATGTTGGCGGCGGCCTGACGGTTGTACCGGTAAAGGCGAGCGGCGATGCCTCCGGCCAGCACGTTCATGACCACCGACAGAGCCACCGCCCCCATTACCGCTGCACCGACAGTCCGCACCGCTCCGGGGTCGATAGTCAATCCGAAGGAGAAGAAAAAGACGGCTGCGAAGGCGTCTCTGAGCGGCAGGACCAGCTTCTCTATCCTGTGCTTGAGGGCGGTCGCCGCCAGGATCGTTCCCATCATGAAGGCGCCGATGGCCTCCGAGACCCCCAGCTCCTCGGCTACTCCGGCCCCGAAGATCGCCACCCCGATGAAGAGCACGGTGAGCAGCTCGTCGTCGCTCGAGTGAACCAGGCGGCCCACCCACTTCGCCCCGTAACGGGCGACGGCAACCAGGACCAGCAGGAAGGCAAAGGCCCGCGCGAACGACAACAGGGCGTCGCCCGCCCCCTCGCTGCCGGCGAGCACCGGCTGCAGGATCGCCAGGTAGAGAGCGAGGAACACGTCCTCCACCACGATGATGCCCAGGATGAGACCGGTCTCCGGGTTGGCCAGGCGGCGAAGCTCCACCAGCAGCTTGGTCGCAATTGCGGACGACGAGATGCCGATCGCTCCGGCAATGACGAGCGCCTCCGGCAGGCCCCAGCCCAGCGCCAGGCCGAACAGGAAGCCGCTGCCGACGTTGAGCGTCAGGTACGCCGCGCCGGCGAGTGCCAGGGACCGTCCTCCGGCGAGCAGGTCCGCCAGCGAGAACTCCAAACCGAGGTGGAAAAGCAGCAGCACCAGCCCGACCGCCGCGAACAGCTCCAGCGAGCGAGGATCCTCCATGAGGACCAGCCCGGGCGTCTGCGGGCCGGTGAGGATGCCGGCTGCGATAAAGAACGGGATCGTCGGAAGGCCGATCCGCCGGCCGACCCGGGCCAGGAGTCCAGCGGCGAGGAAGGCCCCGCCGAGCGCTATGAGCTCGTCGCCTATCTAGGGCACCGCCTTCATGAGCCGACGACGAGCCGGCGGAAGGCCGGCATGCTGGACCTCCGGCCTGCTACGACCAGGCGATCTCCCGCCTGCAGCATCTCCGAGTCCCGGGGTCCGTGGATCACGTGATGGTCCCTCAGGATCGCCATCACGCTGACGCCAGTGGAGCTCCTTATGTGCAGGTCCTCGATGCTCCGGCCGGCGCCGGGAGATCCCGGACTGAGCGCCACCCACTCGATCGCCAGGTCCCTGACCACCCGGTCGACTTCGTCGACCGCCTCGGGGGGCGAGTGCGAACCGCTGAGCACAGCACCGGCGAGGCGAGCCTCCGGTTCGTCCATCGCAACCGATACCGCCTCGTTGCCCCGGGGAGGGAACAGATAGACGTCCCGGCGGCCGCTGTTGTGGACGACGATCGTCAGGCTGCGGCCGTCGGAGCAGGGCACGGTGTACCGGCGCCCGATGCCCGGCAGGTCGTCCTCCCGCAACTCCGGCGTCATCCCTATGTCACCTGAAGTCCCGGACGTCGGCGGCCCTCATCGCCTGCCTCTGCCGGAGGAGGCCGGCCGCCGGCCGGAGGTGGATCGGCGGCTCGAGCTGGTGGCCGGCCGCCGCCTTGCCGCGGAGGACTTGCGGACCGGCTGGGGGGCCGGCTTCCACCGGTCGAGCATCACGCACAGCGGCGCCGCCACCAGCACCGAGCTGTAGGTACCGACGGCGATACCGATGATCAGCGCCAGCGCGAAGTCGGTCAGGCTCTCGCCGCCCAGCACGTACAAAGCGATGAGGATGAAGAAGGCGCCGAGCCCGGTGTTGATCGTACGCGGGAAGGTCTCCAGGCAGGCGTCGTTGACCACCTTCTCCAGGGGCTCGGTCGTCCGCTCCCGCCGGCGCTCCCGGATCCGGTCGAACACCACGACCGAGTCGTTGATCGAGTAACCGATGACCGTGAGGAGAGCCGCCAGGAAGACCCCGTCGATCTCCTTGCCGAGCCATGCGAACACGCCCATGAGGATGAGCACGTCGTGGAACATGGCCAGAACCGCAGCCAGCCCGAAGTTCCAACGGAAGCGGAAGGCTAGGTAAACCAGCTGGGCGACCAACGCGAGGCCGAGGGCCAGCAGGGCCTTTCTCCGTAGCTCGCCTCCGATGCTCGGCCCGATGAACTCGTCTCGCTCCTTGTCGGCCTCGCCGCCGAGCTGCGCCACCGCGGCTTCGACCCGGTCCTCCTCCTCGCGAGTGAGCTGGCCGGTGCGGATGCTGACGTTGCCCTCGCCGGACTCCTGGACCACCGCCCTGGGCAGGTCGACGCCGGCCAGCGCATTCCTCAGCTCCTCGGGGTGCACCTGACGCTCGGTCGAGTACTCCAGCAGCCGGCCCCCCGTGAACTCCAGGCCGTAGTTGAGGTTCTTGACGAACAGGCCGGCAACGCCCAGCCCGACTGCGACCAGGGAAAGCACCAGGAAGACCTTGCTGTGGCCGATGAGGTTGGGGTCCTTTCGCTCGAGCCACCGGACGAGGCGCCGCTTCGACTCGATGCCGAGCAGCTTCGGCCGGTTGCGGAACGCCGGTATCTTCACCAGCAGCTCCACCAGAACGCGAGTCACGACAAGGGCGGTGAAGACCGAAACGACGACACCGACCGACAAGGTCACGCCGAATCCCTGGACCGCCCCCGACGCGAGGAAGAAAAGCAGCACGGCGGCCAGCAGCGTGGTGGCGTTGGAGTCGCCGATGGCGCTGAGAGCCCTGCGGAAGCCGAGGTGCACGGCTGCGGAGACGCGCTTCTTGCCCTCGTACTCCTCCCGTATTCGCTCGAACACGAGCACGTTGGAGTCGACCGCCATACCGATCGCAAGCACGAAGCCGGCGATGCCGGGAAGCGTCAGCGTTGCGTTGATGGCGAGGAGGACCGCGAATGAGATCACTCCGTAGAGGAGCAGCGCGATGGCGGCCGCGCCTCCGATAAGGCGGTAGTAGAGGATCATGTAAAGAATCGTGAGGGTGGCTCCGATGATCGCCGCCCTGGTGCTGGCCTCGATGGCCTGCTGGCCGAGCGTCGGCCCGACGGTCCGCTGCTCCACTACCTCCACCGGCACCGGAAGGGCACCGGCCCGGATCAGCAGAGCCAGGTTCTTCGCTTCCGTCTCGCCGAAGTTGCCGGTTATGACCGTCGTGCCGCCGGTGATCCCCTCGTTGCAGGCGACGTCGACGTTCACCTGCGGAGCCGAGATGATCTCGTTGTCCAGGACGATGGCGACCAGCCGTCTGGCGTCGCCCTCGGGGGCGCAGGCGGCGGCTCCCGTCAGCTCCTCCCAGCGCTGGCCTCCGGATCGCTCGAAGTCGATGTTGACCTGCCAGGCGCCGTTGGGGTCCAGGACCGCATCGGCACGCCGGACGGCGTCGCCGCCGACGGTTGAAGGTCCGAGCGTCAACGCCCGGCCGAGCTCGTCGTTGAGGGTTATGGACCCGTCCGGATTGGGCGACGGCGAGGGGTTGGGGCTCGGCTCGGCGGCTGCTGCCGCAGTGACGGGATGGAACTCCAGCTGTGCGGTCCGGCCAATGACGTCGACCGCCTCCTCCGGGTCCTCCACCCCGGGAAGCTCGACGATGATCCGGCGGTCGCCGCTGCGCTGGAGGCTGGACTCGGAGACTCCGAGCTGGTCGACCCGCCGGCGAAGCACCTCGACGGCCCGGCTCATGGCGTCGTCGTCCACCTCGTCGCCGTCGGTGCCGGAAGCCTCGAGAACGATCTGGCTGCCGCCCTTGAGGTCCAGCCCCAAACGTGGGGGACGGGTCAGCGCTAGTGCTACCGAGCCGGCGACGACCAGAAATGCAAGCAGGCCTCGCCAGAAGAGCTGGCGGTTCATGAGTCGGTCCCTTCGAGTGCTAGGTGGAGGAAGATCCTATGCCCGGACCCCATCCGGAGGACGTCGGGCTGCAGCAACCGCTTCAGCTGGAAGGGGGGCCTCGCAGCGTCGGCGACGCCGGTGTCCGGGCCGCCCGGAGGGTGCGGGCGGGGCGGAGGGCCGCAACGGTGACCAGCATGATGGTAAGGAGGGCGGTCGCGGGAGCCAGGGCGGGTCCAGCGCCTGCCCGGCGGACTGAAGCCTGGGTGAAGGAGACGGCGAATCCAAGGTCCGCTTCGTCGATGGCCGCCGCGAGCGCCGGCACGCCCGTCATGCTGCCGCCGGCCGACACCGTCCTGGCCTGGACCAGGTCCGGCGACGGCAGGAAGACAACGGCCAGGACGGCGAGGAGGCAGAGGGTGCGGAGGGCCGCAGGTCGGGATTTCAAGACGCTTTCCAGTCTATCGGGACCAG
>DATAAN010000310.1:0-7277 GCA_036260105.1 Actinomycetota bacterium | reverse complement strand
AACCAACGTTGCGATGTGCCTTTCATGTTGCGTTCTCAGGTTAGCGTCTCGAGCGTCGCTTTTATAAACGTATCGAGGTAACCGGACAGGAGCAGCAGGATCCAAGCGCCAGCGGTACGTGCGATCCCCCCGACCGGTGACTCCGCACCGAGCGACGTGTTGATGGACTCCTCCTGGGTGGCTCAGGGGGTCGAATCCGGCACTACCCTGACATGGAGGACAGGCTCTCATGCGGCGCCGCCGTTCGTAACTCCCGGCGAACGGTTACTGAGTAGTTTGTTGAAGAACACGCAGGGCGGCACGTGTCGAGGGTGCGATGGCGCCTAGACCTCTTAACGAAGCGATTCCCGGGCGCTCCATCTGCCTGTACACCCCCTCGGTAGACCCGTCGGGCATGGGCGAGCACATGCTCGATCTAGCATCGGAGTTCGTCGCCCACGCCAATGTGTCACTGATGGCATGGCCGACGGTCGGCGGGTCCCACTTGCTGGAGCGGGCCGAGGCGATGGGGGTTCGGACGCTGGCCCTGCCCCGTCCCCGCGACCCTGCATTCGGCGAAGTGATCACCCTCTTCCTAAGCGCCAACCCGGTCGACGTCTTTCACATTCACGTCGGCACCGGGAGGGAGAACTTCGACGGGGCGCGAGCTGCTCGGCGGGCTGGAGTTCCGGTCGTGATTCAGACCCAGCACCTGCCGTGGCTGATGAGGGATCCCCGCAAGCGCAACCGCCTCGTGCAGGCGCTGGAGCCAGTAGATCACGTGATAGCGGTTTCGGAGGCCCAGCGGAAGACCTACGAGAGGGTCGGGCTGCCCCAGGACCGCTTCACCACCATCCCCAACGGGATTCGTCCCCGACGGGACGCGCTCGGGCGGCTGGCGGCTCGCCAAGCCTTGGGCCTAGAACCCGACCAGCTCGTGGTGCTGGTAATAGGGCGCCTTACCGACGCCAAGGGTCAGACCTATCTGGTTCAGGCCGTGCCCAGCCTCGTGCGCCGGTTCCCCAACCTAGCCGTGGTGCTGCTCGGGCGGGGTCCTTCGAGGGAGCACCTGCTGCGCCAGGCCGCTGCGCTGGCGGTCTCCGGAACCGTTCGTCTCGCCGGCTACCGCCCGGACGCACGGCTCCTCCTCGACGCCGCCGACGTCTTCGTCCTCCCCTCGCAGCAGGAGGGCATGCCCCTGGCGGTGCTGGAAGCGATGGACGCCGGTATCCCGGTCGTCGCAACTAACGTCATCGGCACGTCGGAGGTTGTGGTGGACGGTGAGACGGGAATACTCGTGCCGCCCCGCAACCCTAAGGCGCTCGCCGCGGCGATCGAGGAGCTGCTCTCCGATACCGGCCGGCGACGGCTCGTGGGCGCCGCCGGCCGCCGTTGGTACCTGGAACGATTCACCGCGTCGAGGATGGCAGATGAGACCGCACGGGTGTACGCGCGGCTTCTGGGATCCGTGCCATCGATGGACTTCGGGTCTTGAAGGTGCTCAGGGTCGGCTGCGTAGGCACCGGTTTCATAGCCGGCAAGCACCTCGCTGCGCTCTCCGAGATGCCCGACGTCGATATCGTCGCCGTCGCCGATCCTGTGAAGGAGCGCGCGGAGCAAGCGGCTGAGCGCTATGGCACCCGCGCGTACGGCGATGGGTTGGCGTTGTTGGACTCCGAGGACCTCGACGCGGTGTGGCTGTGCGTTCCTCCCTTCGCCCACGGGCCACTCGAGCACGCCGCTGTTGATCGCTCGTTGCCTTTCTTCGTCGAAAAACCTCTGGCGCTGGATCTGTCCACGGCAGCTTCCATAAGCGCAGCAGTTCGTCAGAAGGGACTCCTCACCGGGGTGGGGTACCACTGGCGCCACCTGGACCTGGTAGAACACGCGGCCAGACTCTTGCAACGGGCCCCTGCTCGACTGGTGACCGGGTACTGGCTGGACAGAACCCCTGCCGCGCCTTGGTGGTCCAGGCGGCAGGGCTCGGGGGGGCAGGTCCTGGAGCAGACCACGCACCTGTTCGACCTGGCCCGGCTGCTGGTAGGCCAGGTGGACCAGGTTCATGCCGTCGAAGCGCACACCGTCCGTGAGGAGCTCCCGGATGCCGATGCCCCCACCGTTTCGACGACGATCCTGCACTTCCGATCCGGAGCCATCGGGACCATCAGCTCCACCTGCCTGCTGCAGTGGCGCCATGGAGTCGCCCTCCAGCTCGTCGGTGATAGCAGTGTCGTCGAGCTGAGTGAGCATGGCATCTGTGACCACGAGCTACGTGTAGTCACGCCGTCGGGTGACCAGACCTTCGCCTCGCGGGAGGATCCCATCGCCCGGGAGGACCGAGAGTTCGTGGCGGCGGTGCGTGGGCAGGTCGCCGGCGTGCGGGTGCCCTACCACGAGGCGTTGGCCAGCCATGCTCTTGCATGGGCGGTCGACCGGTCGGCCCGGGAAGGTGTATCGGTACTGGTGGAGGAGGAGGCTGCGCGTGACTAGCGCGACCTCGCTCGGCGTCCGCTCGCCCTGGCAGCCGGCCTTCTTCGATCTGGAGCTGCCTCCGGTCTCGAACGGTTGCGCGCTCGTCCGCACGCTCTACAGCGGTGTGTCGGCCGGGACGGAACTCACATATCTGAAGGGGACCGATCCCGGGTTCACCTCCCGGCGAGACCTGGACCTGGGGATTTTCGTCCCTGGGGGTCAGTCTCGAAGTTACCCCGTCATGTCGATGGGGTACATGGAGGTCGCCGAGGTGGTGGAGAGCCGGCGGGAAGATCTGCCCGAGGGCAGCGTCGTCGCGGGTGCCTACGGCCACCGCTCCCACCACGTGCTGACGCCCGCAGAGGTAGCCCTCCCGGTCCCAGCCGAGTTCGACCCCATTCTGGGCATCTACCTGGCTCAGATGGGACCCATCTGCGCGAACGGCCTGCTTCACGCAGCCGCCGAGATGTCCACCGGCGAGACGCTGGAGCTTGCCGACGGGGTTCGAGACCTCGACATCCTCGTCACCGGCGCAGGGGTGGTCGGCCTGCTGACCGCTCTGATGGCCGTGCACCACGGCGCCCATGAGGTCGCCGTCGCCGAACCGGACCCGCGAAGACTCGCGGTGGCTGAAGCTTTGGGAGCACAGGTCATCGACGAAACCGTCACGCATCCTTGGGAGTGGTGCAAGCAGAGGTGGCATCACGGCCCTGGCGACCGAGGTGCCGACCTGGTCTTTCAGTGCCGAGGGCGCGACGTTGCTCTTGCCGGGGCCTTGCGCAGCCTGAGACCCCAGGGCACGGTCATCGACCTCGCGTTCTACCAGGGGGGCGCACCGGAGGTGCGACTGGGCGAGGAGTTCCACCACAATGGTCTGACCGTACGCTGTGCCCAGATCGCAAGGGTCCCCCGCCGCGTGGCGGGGTCGTGGAACCGCCACCGGTTGGCCGACGAGACAGGCGACTTGCTTCGGGCGCACGGCGAGGCGGTACGCCGGTGGCTCATCACGGACGTTGTAAAGGCCGACGAAGCACCCGAGGTCCTGATGGCGCTCGCTAAGCGGGAGCGAAGCGTGGTGCAGCTGGTCCTCGACTACCGAACCTGTCCGTGAGCTGCACCAGCTCCCGCAGGCAGGCTCATCGTTGTGCCGGCGGTGGGGAGAGAGCAGCCGGCGGGCTCCAAACATGCGTCGCTGATGACGGCAATCTCAGGAATAGCCGTCGCCCTGTGGAGCGCCACGGCTCGCTCCGACTGCCAATTCCCCGCCTGCTGCGCTCAACTGCCGTCTTGTTGCGATCCGCCCTCCATAGGTGAAAGGCTCCGAGTGCTACCGGCCCCGTCGCAAAAAGCCGCTCGTCGAGATTGAGATGGAGGACTCTATGAACCGGGCTCATAACCTAGGCCGCAACCGGGGCCTGATCCCCAGACTGGCACTGCTTCTCACCCTCGTCTTGCTCGCAGGGGCATGCGGGGGCGGATCGGAGAACGAAGCGGGCGGCGCCGGAGAGGACGCCAGCCTTCTCGAACGGGCGCGCGCGGAAGGCATTCGTATCGGCTTTGCGAACGAGCGTCCATACGGGTTCGAGAACGAGCAGGGGGAGCCCGACGGGGAGGCGCCGGCAGTGGCCCGGGCCGTGCTCGACCGCATGGGCATCACCGAAATCGACAGCGTGGTCGTTGAGTTCGGAGCTCTCATCAACGGTCTTCGAGCCCGACGTTACGACATGGTAGCCGCCGGCATGTTCATCACCGAGGAGCGAGCGTCGCAGGCGCTGTTCACCGACCCCGACTACTGCGCCACCAGCGCCTTCGCCGTGCCGGCCGGAAACCCGGAACGGATCACCGACTTCGCAAGCATCGCCGCAAACGACGACGTCACGCTCGGAGTGGTGACCGGCGCCGTGGAGGTCGGCTATGCGGAGGCCGCCGGCATCCCGGCAGACCGGCTCCGGCGTTTCGACTCGACAGCCGACGTGGTGGACGCCCTGAGGGCCGGACGGATCGACGCCCTGGCACTCACCGGAATCACGGTCCGTGAGCAGGTGAGGAACCTCCCCGGCTTCGAGGCGACCGAAGGATTCATCCCGGTGGTCAACGGTGAGGAGCAGCTCGGATGCGGCGGGTTCGTCTTCCGCTTCGAGGACAAAGAGTTCCGGGACGCCTTCAACGAAGAGCTGCTCGAGATGCGTCAGGCCAATGAGATCCTCCCGCTGATCCAGGAGTTCGGCTTTACCGAGGAGGAGACCGAGGCGGCCAGGGACGTGACGGTCCAAGACCTCATCGGCCGGCCGTACGACTTCGGGATGGACAGCTAAAGAGCAGTGCCCGGCAGTCAGGTCCTCGGACGGCTGCTCGAGGGCGCCGGCATCACGGTCCAGGTAACTGCCCTGGCGGTGCTTCTCGGCACCGTCCTGGCGCTTGCCGGCGGGCTGGCCGGCCTCTCGAGCCGGCCGTGGGTCCGCTGGGTGGTCCGGATCTACGTCGAGCTGTTTCGCGGCGTGTCGGCGATCATCTTGCTCTTCTGGGTGTTCTTCGCCCTGCCCATCATGCTCAATATCTTCCTGAGCCCCCTCCACGCCGGCGTGCTGGCTCTGGGCACCAACATGGGCGCCTACGGCACGGAGCTGGTTCGGGGTGGGATACAGGCAGTTCCGCGAGGCCAGAGCGAAGCAGCGACGGCTTTGAACATGACCTACTGGCAGCGCCTGAGACATGTGGTCTTTCCGCAGGCCCTGGTCACCATGCTGCCGCCGTACGGCAGCCTGGTGATCGAGGTGCTCAAGGCCTCTTCGCTGGTGTCGCTCATTGCGCTGAACGACCTGATGCGCCAGGCGCAGACCCTACGGGTGAACGGAACGGCTTCCTCTCCAGAGATCTTCCTCGGCGTGTTCCTTCTCTACGGGCTGCTGGCGGGCGTGATCACCCTGGCAGTACGGCTGGCGGAGCGGCGCTTCGGTAAAGGCCTGGACGTCGGGCGCCTGGCGAGGGTAGTGAAATGAGCGGGGCACTCCTCGCTCAGGGACAGTCGCAGGGCAACTGGGATTGGGCGTTTGCTCGAGAGATAATCCCCGAGCTTGTAGCGGGCCTGCGGGTCACCGTGCTCGCCACTCTGCTCGGCATCCTGGTCGCCATGGTGCTTGGCCTATTCCTGGCTCTGGCGCGGAGGTCGCGCCGGAAGCTGATCTCTTGGCCGGTCGGCGGGCTGGTCGAGTTCATCCGTTCCACACCTCTCCTGGCGCAGCTCTTCTTTCTGTACTTCGTTCTGCCGGAGTTCGGGATAGTGCTTGCGCCGATGTTGATCGGAGTTCTCGGTCTGGGGATCCACTACGGCTGCTACACCTCGGAGAGCTACCGAGCCGGTATCGAGAGCGTTCCTCGCGGCCAGTGGGAGGCCGCGGTGGCCCTCAACATGTCGCGTGCCGGTACATGGCGCCACATCGTGCTGCCCCAGGCAATTCCGACGGTAATCCCGGCTTTGGGGAACTATCTGGTGGCGATGTTCAAGGAGGCTCCCCTGCTGTCGACGATCACCGTGGTCGAGCTGCTGGCGGTGGCTCGCAGCATTCAAGGCTTTACGTTCCGCGGCCTGGAGCCCTTCACCCTGGCCGGATTGCTGTTTCTTGCGGTGAGCGTTCCGGCAGCGGTACTCGTGCGATATCTCGAAAGGCGGTACCAGTATGCCCGAGCCTGAGGCGCAGACCGGGGCCGATCCAATGGTCCGGCTGGAGCGGGTCACGAAGTCTTTCGGCGACAACCGCGTCCTGGACGAGCTGGACCTCGAGGTAGCCCCCGGGGAGAAGATCGTCATCGTGGGCCCGAGCGGCTCGGGCAAGACGACGATCCTGAGGGTGATCATGACGCTCGATCGTCCGGACAGCGGCTTCGTCTGGGTGGGCGGCCAGAGCCTCTACCACGAGAAGCGTGGGACCGAGATGGTGAAGGCCTCCGAGGCCCACGTCCGCAAGGTCCGGGGACAGGTCGGCATGGTGTTCCAGCACTTCAACCTCTTTCCGCACCTCACCGCACTTGAGAACGTCGCTATCGGGCCGAACAGGGTCCTCGGAGTTCCCAAGGCGGAGGCGCGGCAGCGGGCAACGCAGCTACTGGAGAAGGTCGGCCTGGGCCGGCACGCCAACCACTCGCCGGATCAGCTCTCGGGTGGTCAGAAACAGCGTGTGGCGATCGCACGCGCTCTTGCGATGGAGCCGAAGGTCATGCTGTTCGACGAGGTGACCTCGGCCCTGGACCCGGAGCTGGTCGGCGAGGTGCTTAACGTGCTGCGGGAGCTCGCCGCCTCAGGCGAGATGACGATGCTGCTGGTCACCCACGAGATGGGCTTCGCCCGAGAGATCGCCGACCGGGTCCTGATGTTCGACAAAGGCCGGATCGTCGAGGAGGGAAAGCCGGAAGACATCTTCAGCCGCCCGACCGAGGAGCGAACGCGCAGCTTCCTTCAAGCGGTGTTGAAGCATTGAACCCGTCTTGTTGTCGTCGATCAACATCGGAGGATAAGTTAGTCGACCGCATGAAGTAATGGCCTCTCATCGGCCAAGGTCGTCGTGTCTCGAGCTTTGGCACTCCGCTGATGAGTAGCGGTCAACTGAGCTGCAATCAAACGGTCGATGAGGACCCAATGTCCTTCTTGAGCCCCGTTCTTGGATCATCCCTCGCACACCTTGCCTTCTTGCTCTACTCAGTCAACAGAAATGACTACGAGCACAGTTCCGACGATTAATCCGACTACGAGGTTGGCTGCAAGGTTCTCAAGAAAGTCATGGTCTTCACCGAGGGGTTTCTCCCCAACCTGATCCCGGATCCGCCGCGCT
>DATAAN010000309.1:0-5471 GCA_036260105.1 Actinomycetota bacterium | reverse complement strand
GCAGGGCCCGGATCGGGATCAGCATTCGGCGCACCAAAAACAGACTGGCGAGGACTGCCGTCACCAGGCCGAGAAGCAGCAGCAGGGCCGTCCGGAGAATGGACGCGCGCACGGGCGCGAAGGCCACATCGATGGGCTGGTCGACGAAGACGATCCAGCCCATCGGCTCGATGACTCCGTAGGCGACCAGCCGGTCTCGGGAGCTCTCATAGCCGACGAGCGGGTTGACGGACCCCCGCTCGCCGGCGGGGTCGAACTGAGAGACCACCAAGACCGATGGCGCGAGCGCGTCGACGACCTCCGCGTCGCCAAACTGCCGCCGTCCCTGGAACGGGCCTGCGCGCACCGCCTGCATCAGGGTCGACGACGAGAGGTCGGTTCCCTTCAGCACAAGATCGGCGTCCCGGTGGGCGATCAGCCGCCCCTGGGAATCCACCAGGTAGGCCTGCTCGCTCTCGCCGCTGCTCGCTCGGACGATCGCGTCCCGGACGGGTTCGAGGCTCACCTCGGCCACGATCACCCCCGCGTCCGCCCCCCGCTCGGCCACGGCGAGGACCATGAAGGACTCCGCGCCATCCCCGAAGCCAACTTGACCGGAAGAGCTCCCGCGTGCCTTCGCCTCGAGGAACCAGGCAGCCTGACCGTGATCACCCCGGCTGGCGGGTCTGTCCGGATCCCGGCGGGAGACCCGGAGCCGCTCCGTGCCGCGTGCATCCAGATAGCTGATGCTCTGCACGGCTGGCGCCAGTTGCAGGAGCCGGTGAAAGTCATCCCGCCGTTGCCCCGGCGCCGATTCGGCCGTCGCAGGCGACAGGGCGAGCCAGCCGAGCAGCTGCTCGGTCTCCCGGAGATGCTGGGTGATCGTCGAGGTGGCGGCCAGCGCCCGCTCGCGCTGCAGCCGGATGACCGCCGCCTCGTTCTCCTGAGACAGGAAGTACGCCCCGACCAGGCCGCTGGTCAAGAGCGCCCCGCTGACCAGGGCCACGAAGATGAGGACGTACTTCTTGAAGAGCCGACCCCGCCGCGTCGACGGGGCGTTGAGCGCTTCGGCGCGGGTGCGCTCCATCGGCAGGTCTGCTCGCTGACATCCTTGCGGGTTGACGTCGGGACCCGCGATCGACACTGACACGGCAGCAGTCGAGTATAGCTCAGAGCCCCCTACTGGCTGCGCCCCTGCCAAGTGACCCCCACGCACACGCGGCGCTCAGCTCGGAGGGATGGTGTAACGCAGCCAGAAGAACGCGACGGCGACCGCCCCAAACACCGCGAAGACCAGACCCTGGACCAGATGGAACGTCTCCTCGCGAGCCGCCAGCCAGGCATTGAAGCGGCCGAGGCGGCTGACCGGCAGGAGGATGAAGCCGCCGAGCGCGACCGATGTGGCCAGGCCAAGGCCGTAGGCGCCGAGCGCCAGGGCGCCGTAAGCGGCGCTGCCGACCACGGCGACATACACCAGCAACGCCAGGTAGAGCGGCTTCGGGCAGATAACGCCGTAGGTGGCCGCCATCCAAAGGCCCATGATGGCCGCCCGCCGGTACCGCGCGCGGGCGCCGGTCGCCGTCGGAGCGCCCACCGGGTCGGGGGCAAAATGCACCCTGGGCAGCAGCCGGCGGATGAGGCCGATCTCCCCGAGGGCAACAGCAATCATGAGGATGCCGGTAATCAAGAGGGTCGGCTGCATGATCTGCGACATCAACCGGCGACTGCCGATGATGCCGGCCAGCAGGCTCGCCGGCGCGCTGATGATGACACCGAACAGCGCCGCCACTGCCACCATGCAGAGCGTGAGAACCGCGGCCGTTTTTAACCAATCTCGACTCGTCCGTGCCGCCTGAACCAGGGGCATCGCAGCGAACGCTGCTGGGAGATATCAAACAGTCGTGACATGGACTAAGCCGAGCAGGTAGGCCAGTCCCACCCCCATGGCCAAGCTCGTGATCTGGACGTCGGTTCTGGCGAATATCCTGAGGAATCCCTCGTAGGCCCAGTTGGAGATCTCGAGGCTCCAGGTTACGCCAACGAAGAAGCCCAGGGTGATAGCCACTCCGAAGAGGAGAAGGCGCCTCCGCGTACTCAGCTCAGACCGGCCGACCGTGAGTGATAGGCTCATGGTTTCCCTCCTCCGACGAACCCGCAACGAACGAGCGCCAGGATAGGCGATCTGTCCTCGTCAAGCTACGCCCCCAATGACGCGATCATTCCCTTAGACTCTCTGAAACGCCCTCGGTCGATCGGGGGCTGGTGCGAAGTTGCTCGGGCCGAAAACGTCGAAGTGGCTCCCATTGACGTGCACGCCGTCGGACTGAACCGCGATGCTGTCCAGCGGGAGGAGAGCCTTCCTGGACCAGAACCAACGATGGGAACTCACTTCTATCAAGAGAGGGATGATGCCGGACTTGAGGATGCCCGTCTCCTCGATGGGCCGCTCCTCATACAAGACATCGACGACGTGGCCGATACGCCGCCTCTGCCCGTCGAACAGAGGACATCCGCGCAGCTTCGGCTCAAGCAGGACTGCGCGTTGACTCGCGCGGTAGATCGGATAGCGAGTGGTCATCGGTGAGCTCCTTTCACATTCCTCTTCTTGCTCGCTAGAGCGGAGCCGACTTCACGTGTGAGGTCTGCGACGAGAGTACGCTGCTATCCGTCCCCTTGGGATGAGGCCCTTGTCCTAACGCCTGTCCTGTCATGGTCGGGACAACCGGCGGGACGCGGGTAATTGAAGCTCTGGAAGCAGCCTGTGGGAGACCGGGGAGAGGAAAACCACACCCGAGAATCGGGGTTATGAGAAGTAGAAGGGTCTGGAAGAAAACTTCTGGGAACGAAGGAATGCCAGCAAGGCGACTTCTCGGCAGTCACACGTCCGAGTGGCTTGACGGCCGCCCCATCATCGATCACGGCCAGGGAGCCTGGAAGGAGGGCACATGACAGACCGCTTGGCGGGCAAAGTCGCGCTCATCTCGGGCGGAGCCCGGGGGCAAGGGGCCTGCGAGGCACGTCTCTTCGTCAACGAAGGGGCGCGGGTCGTCATCGGCGACATCCTGGACGATCTCGGGCAGCGGACAGTCGAGGAACTGAACCGTGGGGCGGAGACGCGACGGGCTGCCTACGTCCACCTCGACGTGACCAAGCTGGAAGAATGGGAGCAGGCGACCGCCACCACCGAGGCCACCTTCGGCGCTCTCCACATCCTGGTGAACAACGCCGGCATCGCGGGCCAGCGCGTGAGCCTCGAGGAGGCCAGCGAGGAGGACTGGCAGCACGTCATCGATATCAACCAGAAGGGCGTCTGGCTGGGGATGAAGGCAGTCGTGCCCGCGCTGCGGCGGGCGGGTGGCGGCTCGATCGTCAACATCTCCTCCATCGCTGGCCTGGTCGGCTTGGGCAGTTCGATCGCCTATCAGGCGACCAAGGGCGCCGTGCGGCTGATGACCAAAACCGCCGCTGTGCAATACGCGGCGGAGAAGATTCGGGTCAACTCGGTTCATCCCGGCTACATCGATACAGACATGACCAAGGGGATGGATGCCGCCCGGCGGGAGCGGGTCCTCGGTCTCACGCCCCTGAAGCGCATGGCTCAGCCGGAGGAGGTGGCCTACGGTGTGCTCTTTCTGGCTTCCGACGAGGCGTCCTACGTGACCGGCTCCGAGCTGGTCATCGACGGCGGTTTCACGGCGCAATAGACCTGGACCGTGGAAAGGGCCTCAAGCGAGCGATCGAGTTGACGCGCGGGCGATGATGACATCGGTTTCTCAGGTGATCGCTACGTCCGGGAAAGCCGCTTCTCGGCAGGGAGAGCTCCGCGGAAGATGCCTGCTCAGAAAGCCCCTCCGCATTCGCGGAGGGGCTTTCTCGCGGGTAATCTGCACCGGCTCGTCGCGGAGGGGACGGACACCGCTGGAGATGACCAGACTTCGCGCTAACTGAGCCCCGCCATCTTGGCGAACATGGTCAGCTCGCGTGGGATGTCCGGACCGGCTGGTTGGTAGGCAAGCTCAGTGACACCCAAGCTCGCGATTTGGTCGAGACGCGCCCGCAGGGCAGGCGCCTCACCGGTCAGAGTGACCGCTTCGATGAGTTCCCGGCTGAGGAGCTGGTCGTCGATCTCGTTGATGTACGTCAGGTGCCCCTCATGGATGCGCAAGTGCCGTTCCCGGGCCGGAATGGCCTCGACGGCCGCTTTCCACTGCGGTCCACCTGGCAGAGCGTCCAGATCCAGTCCCGGGACGTGCCAATAGTAGGCGAGGTGGAGGACCACTGCGGCGTTGGGCCCGACGGCTGCCCGGACCCGGGGCGAGTCGGTGGTTTCACCGGGGTCGAGGACAGTCCCGAAACTGAGCAGCACCTCCCAGTCGAAGCCGCCGCGCGGCGCCGCGCTGAACAGGCCGTCGCCCAACTCGCGGGCGACCGCCTCCCCCTTAGGGCCTTGCGCGGCGACGATGAACGGGACCTGAATCGGGCGGGGCGGGGCCTGCCCCGGACCATGCAGCATCTTGGTGAGAGCACCGTCGACTTCCACCACCTCGCCAGCGAGCAGCGCCTTCAGCTGCCGGAGGTACTCGGCGACGAAGTCCCAGCGGTTGGGCGGTTGACCTAAGGCCAGACGACCGGTGAAGCCGGAGCCGATGCCCACATTGACGCGGCCCGGGGCCAGATCGACCAACGTCGCAATCGCTGCGGCGGTCGTGACGACATGCCGCAGGCTCGGGATGAGGACCCCAGGGCCCAACTCGATGCGGCTCGTCCGCTCCGCCGCCCGGGCCAGGGTGACCCAGACGTCAACCTGGAGTGCCGGGGTGTCGTAGACCCAGGCGCGACGGTACCCGAGTTGCTCCGCCAGCGCGATGTGATCGGGCGTCTGTGGGACCGGGGGAAACGCACAGGAGATATCCATGGCGACCTTCCTTCCCGACTGGTCACCGGGCAAGCGCTTGCCCTGCAGGCGGCTGTCAGGTGGCAGCATCTTAGGCGAGGTCGGCCATCTGTCAAGGTTGGAGATCAGCGGCGAGGAGCTACGAGAGGATGACTCGACCACGGTGAGCCGTCGGCCAACAGCGCGTACCGAGAAGGCCGGTTCTCCGCCGACCGATGATCGTCGGGAATGCCCCTTCTCGGCACTACTCACTTACCCCGAAGGGGCGGATGGGTGGCCCGGCGAAGGCGAGATGTACTATAATAATGGAAGCATTGGTGGAGTCCAGAACCGCCGGAATCCCCTCCCTGAGCCACCGCTCCCCACGTGTCTCCTGCGAGTCGTTTCCGTCGTCCCCTTCCCAACAGCAGTTCATCAGGAGACACGTTCCATGTTCAACGACAAGACCCTCACCTGCCGCGACTGCGGCCGGGACTTCGTGTTCACCGCTGGTGAGCAGGAGTTCTATCAGAGCCGCGGCCTGATCAACGAGCCGGGCCGTTGCGCGGATTGTCGCCGGGCCCGCAAGGCGCAGCGCCAGAGCGGTGGCTATGACTCG
>DATAAN010000308.1:0-10836 GCA_036260105.1 Actinomycetota bacterium | reverse complement strand
GTGCGCCGACGAGCGAGCGGAGATTCGGGCGACTTTCGAGGCCTACACGGCCCGCAAGAGACAGCGGCAGGTGCTCGACTTCGACGACCTGCTGCTCTGCTGGGCAGCGCTTCTTCGGGTTCCGGAGGTCGGCCGGCTGCTTCGCCGCCAGTTCGACCACATCCTGGTCGACGAGTACCAGGACACGAACCCCCTGCAGGCGGACCTGCTCGCCGGGATGGCGGAAGGCGGCGCACGGGTGACCGCGGTGGGCGACGATGCGCAGGCCATCTACTCGTTCAGGGCGGCATCGCATCGAAACATCCTGGAGTTTCCCACCCGCTTCGGGGCCGAGATGGTTTTGCTCCAGCGCAACCACAGGTCGACGCCGGCGCTGGTCGCAGCCACCAACGCGCTGATCGCCGAGGCCGCCGTGCGCCACCCCAAGGAGTTGTGGAGCTCTCGGGGCGATCTGGGGCGGCCGGTCCTCTGCCGCTGTGACGATGAGGCGGACCAGTCCCGGCGGGTCTGTGAGCGCATCCTCCACCACCACGAACAGGGCATGCGCCTCCAGGCGCAGGCCATCCTCGTCCGGGCTGCGCACCACTCGGCGCTGCTGGAGATGGAGCTGACCTCCCGCAAGATCCCATTCGTGAAGTACGGCGGCCTCAAGTTCCTCGAGGCCGCGCACGTAAAGGACCTGGTGTGCCTGGCGCGGCTGATCCAGAACCCGGGCGACGAGCTGGCCTGGTTCCGCGTGCTGCAGCTGGTCGAAGGAGTCGGACCGGGTCTTGCTCGGCGGCTCACCGCCGACGCGATGGGCCCCGGGTCCGGTGTTGCGGAGAGCCCCGCCGCCGGAAAGCTGCCACCAGACTCCCGTACGGCGCTCAAGGCGCTGGACGTGACGCTTGCCGACTGCCGGCGCCTCGGAGCCGCCCTTCCAGGGCCGGCTGTGGAACGTGCCCGGCTGTGGCTCGACCCTGCGGTGGCCGCCCGGTACCCGGCACCCGGTCCCCGCCTCTCCGACCTGGACCAGCTAAGCCGGATCGCCGCCGGCTCCGGAACGCTTCAGGGCTTCCTCGCCGACCTGACGCTCGATCCACCGGCCTCCACCAGCGACCTGGCGGGGCCTCCCCACCTGGATGACGATTTCGTGACGATAAGCACAATCCACTCCGCGAAGGGCTGCGAGTGGGACGTCGTGCACCTTCTTCACGTGACCGACGGCCACATTCCGTCTGACCTTGCCACCGGCGATGCGGAGGCGATCGAGGAGGAGCGGCGGTTGCTGTACGTCGCAATGACCCGGGCGCGCAACAGCCTCTACGCCTATGCGCCGCTTCGTTACCACCACCGTCCTACCGGAAGGGACGACTCCCACGGCTACGGACAGCTGACCCGCTTCTTCACGCCGGCGGTGCTGGCCCTTCTGGATGCCGAAGGCACGCCGAGGAACGCGTCGCTCGAGGCTCCTGACATCTTCGGGGGCGACCCGGGAGAGGGGATTGCTGCGGTCGACCGCATGGTCGCCGCCCTCTGGGACTGAACGCTGCGCGCACTTCCGGTTGAGCAACGCCGATGAACAAAGTAGATCCCTGAAAGGAACCGGTGCCTCCCGCCGGCCGTCTAACCTGGTATCGGACTGGTGGACACGGAGGTCCCATGCGCAAGTTGAGCCGGACGCAAATCGTGGCGGGATTGATAGCAGTATTCGTGCTCGCCACTCTGGCGGTGGCGTTCGCCGCCGCCCAGGACGGCGACGAGGAGCAGCTGGAGCTGAAAGCCCAGGAGCCGGCGGCTTCGGCGACGTCCCCCTCGGCGGAGCCGGCCCAAGCGGCGGACCAGCCGGCCGTCGTTGTAGACCCGATGCCGGCCGGGAGGTCGGGCGGATCGTCCGGAACCCCGGTGCAACCGCCGGCTGCCAGGCCGGTTTCGCCGCCTTCCGGGCCGGACACGCCGGTCAGCTCCGCCGACTCTCCTCCTCCGGCGCCGGTCATCGTCTCCGACCCGCCGTCGGCGTTCGGCGGCATCCGCACCTTTGAGGACTGCGCAGCCGCGGGTTATCCCATAGCAGAGTCCTATCCCGAGCAGTGCCGGACGCCGGACGGGCGTCTGTTCGTGCGGGTGGTCGACTAGCTCAGGCGGCGGCGTTTGCGGCTCTCACCGCGGCGTCGTAGTCCGGCTCGGCCATCTGGTCGGGCACGTACTCGGCGTGCACTATCCGGCCGTCCTTGCCGATGACGAACACGGCCCTCTGCAGCATCCGCCACTCCTTGATCAAAACGCCGTAGGCCGTCCCGAAGTCCTCGCTGCGGTGTGACGACAGCGACTGGTGGCCGACGCCGGCCCCCGTGCTCCACCTGGACTGAGCGAAGGGCAGATCCATGCTGATCGTGTAGAGGACGGCCCCGTCCGGCAGGTCGCTCGCAAGCTGGTCCCAACGGCGGGTCTCCACGTCGCAGACCGGCGTGTCGAGTGAGTTGACCACGCTGAGGACTCGTACCCTCCCTGCGGAGTCCTCGAGCGAGACCGTCTTCACCGCTTCCCCGTCGAAGTGGTCGAGACTGAAGTCCGGGGCCGCATCGCCCGGCTCCAGCCTGCTCCCCATCACCGTCAGCTTCTCGTCGAACTCAAAAGCTTCGCCAGTGCGCTCTTCCATAGGTCCCCCCGCTGATTTTGGCTCTATTCAACCGGACCGTCGTTGCCTACAATTGCCTTCCCTTTTCGCGAGGTCGGCATGGTCGTCACCCGGTGCATACGCAACAACCTGATAGTCGCCGCGCTGTTGCTAGCCGGAATCCTATTGCTACTGCTGCTCGCCCCCCGGCCGGCCGTTACGAGCTCCGGCTGCGGAGAGCTGTGCCGGGCTTCCCACCTGCTGGGGGCGGCCTTCGGCGCGGCTGAGCCTTCGTCGGGAGCCTCAGGAGCCGACGGTGGGGTCGGTGGCTCGGTCGGCGGATCCGCCGGCGGCGCCGGAGGAGGGAGCGGATCGGCCGGGACTCCCGGGAGCGCAGGAGCGGGCAGGCCGGGCGCCAACGGCTCGTCGTCGGGGTGCACCGGGTCCTGCAACGGATCATCCGGAGGCAACAGCACCGGGTCCGCCGGGCTTCCCGGTACGGGCACGTCGGAGTCGGGTGCGGCAGGACAGCCGGGAGCACCGGGGACCTCCGGCTCTCCAGGTACGCAGGGCACCCCGGGAGCTGCGGGGGAGGCGACGCCTCCGCTGATCCAGCCCATACCGCCGGAGCTCCAGGACATCGAGCCTTCGGCCCCGACCCATCCGCCGCCGGCGCCCACTCCCACCGGTCCGGGTAGCGACAACCTGACTCCGTCCGGGGCTGGGCCCGAATCAGGCGGAGCACCGCTTCCCGAAGAGGACAGCTGCACCGGGTTGGGTTCGCTTCTCGACCTGCTCGGGCTGGGTGGCCTGCTGGGAATCTGCTGAAGCGCCCGCGCTAGAGTGCTCGGGTGTCCAGCGCACCTGACGACCGTTCCTTCGTACCGAGGGGTTGGCACCCCGGTTCGCCGCCGTCCGCCTGGGTCGTGAGGTTCGCAAACCTCGTTTCCGCCGGGCTCCCCGTCCTCGACGTCGCGTGCGGCGCTGGACGGCACACCCGCCTGTTTCTCGAGCGTGGTCACCCGGTGGTGGCAGTGGACCGGGACATCTCCGGCGTCGCCGACCTGGCAGAGCACCCCCGGCTGGAGGCGATCGCGGCGGACCTGGAGGACGGCTCCCCCTTTCCGCTGGAAGGCCGGACTTTCGGCGGGGTGGTGGTGGCCAACTACCTGTACCGGCCGCTGCTCCCGACTCTGGTCCACGCCGTCGCTCCCGGCGGGGCCCTGCTATACGAAACGTTCGCCCGGGGGAACGAGCGCTTCGGGAACCCGCGAAACCCCGACTTCCTTCTCCGCCGCGGCGAGCTGCTGGATGCGGTGCGGCCTGAGATGGAGGTAGTCGCCTACGAGGACATGGAGGTCAGCGACCCCAAGCGGGCGGTGGTGCAGCGCATAGCTGCGGTGAAGCCGGCCTAGCCGCGGCTGCGGTACTGCTCGTCGGAGACCTTCTGTTGCTCCCACTGCGTGGCGCCCCCCGTCGTGAGCGACAGGTGCGTCATCGGGCTGTTGGGCCGGGCTCCGTGCCAGTGACGCTCCCCGGGGGTCGCGTAGACGACGTCGCCGGCCGAGATCTCCGCCGTCTGTCCATCGGCCGACTGCACCAATCCGGCGCCGTTGACGACGTAGAGGACCTGGCCGTCGGGATGGGTGTGCCAGTCGGTTCGGGCGCCTGGTTCGAATGCGACCGCCAGGGCGTTCAAGCCGTCCTCGGTCGCGTGGCTTAGAGGCCCGAACCAAACCTTCCCGGTGAAGTGCTCCGCGGGAGCGGGATCCCACGCAATGTCCTGCGCTCTGGTGTGTTCCATGCTTCCTCCTGAAGTGGCCGAAAATGCGACTCTAGCTCAGGAGATGCCGGCCTCAGGCGAGGTAGAGCGTGTGGCACAGGCCGGCTGCGGCGTCACTGGCGACCACTCCGGCGGCCTTCACGGCGACACCGGAGTCCGTCACCGCTCCGTTGCCGAGCTGCCCGACACCGTTCCAGCCCCACGTCCAGACCGTGCCGTTGTCGGCTAGAGCCGCGTTGTGCAGGCCTCCGCCGGAAGAGATCCAGGCGATCTTGCCGATGGCCTGTCCGGCGCCTGCCTTGGGGCAGGAAGCGTCGGCCGAGCAGCTCACCGCTCCGGGGAGGATGCGGTCGGGGCTTGGGATGGCACCGGCCTGGCCGTACTGGTTCTCGCCCCACGCCCGGACTGTTCCGTCGTTGCTCAGCCCGACCGAGTGCGTGTAGCCGGCGGCGACCCGGTAGGCCGAGCTCATGCCGGGAACGAACACGGGGAGGGTCCGAAGCGTCCGGGTACCGTCGCCGATCTGGCCCTGGGCGTTGTACCCCCATGCCATTACCCTCCCGTCATGCGTCACGGCTAGGCTGTGATGGGCTCCTGCCGAGACCGCGGTCGCCTTGGGTATCGCTGTCTTTGCCGGAGTCGGCCGGCTGGTCGTCGTGCCGTCGCCGAATGTCCCGAACTGGTTGTAGCCCCACGCCCACACGGTGCCGTCCCGCTTGAGGGCGAGGTTGTGGAGCCAGCCGGCGGAGATCTCGACCACGTCGGTCAGCCCGGCCACCCGCACAGGGGTGGTGCGGTCCAGGTAGGTGCCGTCGCCGAGATGACCGACCGCGTTCCAGCCCCAGGCCCACACGGTTCCGTCGCTCTTCAGGGCCACGGTGTGGCCGTAGCCGGCAGAGACGCTCACCACGCCGGTGAGGCCGGGGTTCACCTGGGCCGCGCTGTCGGTTCTGGTGCCGTTCCCGAGCTGGCCGTACCCGTTCCAGCCCCACGCCCGCACGGTTCCGTCGCTCATGACCGCGGCGCTGTGCAGGTAGCCGGCGGAGGTCTGCACCGCGCTGACGTTGAACGTTATGGCCGGGACGAGGTTTGCCGACGAGGGAGGACCACCCACCTCGTTGTAGGCGTTGAAGCCGAAGCCGCCGAGTGCGGTGCCCGAGGGCGCCATGGCGGAGACCCGCACCTGGTAGGTGTTCGCCGTGCCTGCGGTGTACGAGGCGGTGGCGTTCTTCACCCGGACGTAGTGCGTTCCACCGGTACGGGTACGGAACTGCAGAACCGCCAGGCCGGTTGCCGGGACGTTCGACGCCAGCAGCTTCGTCCCGTTGCCGGCGAAGACCTCGAGGGACGGGGTGATGCCGCTTGCCTTGTTGAGCACCTCCACCCGGTACCTCTGGTTGGCCAGTGCCGGGAATGACATCCAGTCCTGGTCGCCCACCGCGCAAAGGGCTCGGTCCCTCGCCGTTCCCAGGCTGAGGGCGGAGGCAGACGTGAACGCCTCGTCCGGCTCGAGGGCCTGGTCCGGGCACGTCGTTATGGGAGTGGACCCTCCGGCGTCGTTCGCCAGGAACCGGTTGTTGGCGGTGTTCCACCTGGTCGCCAGGTAGCTTCCGGCAGGCGGGTTGGCGTTGAAGTAGTCGTCGTAGCCGCAGTCGAAGCGCGTCCAGTCGCGGCTCGAGGTCGGGCACAACACCTGCAGGGAGGGGTAGTTGGGGGCGTCGGAGTAGCACATCACGTCGTACTCGTCGGTGCAGTGGTTGCCGCCGCTGGCGTGCGGAGCGGAGTTCTGGACGCCGCCCATGGTGTGCATGTGCTCGTGCGCCGCGATGTCGCCGCTCCAGCAGCCGGAGTCGATCCGGCCGTAGTCCGGGCCCTGGTTGTTCCAGTTGTCCTGTCCGGGGCGGTCATCGACGACCATGGTTCCCACGCCGCAGAGCACGTTGGCGTCCATGAAGATCAGGTACTTGCGGTCGCTTCGCTCGTAGCCGAGGTCCTGCAGCTCGTTGATCGTGTTCGTCAGGTTGTCGTCCCCCGCGGCGGAGAGGGTCACGTTGAGGATGGTGGGGGTGCAGGAGGAGTCGTGCACGAAGCGGATGCGCCTGATCCCTCCGGTGTCCGCCGCCGAGCCGCGGTAGATCTGGTCGGCGTCCGACGCCCACTGCAGGAAGGACGCTCGGTAGGTGGCGAACCGGTCGGCGGTTCCGGCAGCGTGCACGTACATCACCTGCGTCCGGTACCCGGACGTGCCGTCGCCGTCGCACGCGAAGGTGGGAGCGCCGGGAGTGACTTCCTGTCCGGCCGCGTCCGACTCGGCGGAGGAGACGGCGGTCACCGGCTTGACGTCCCGCTTTATGTCCTTGCCGGGGGGCGCCGGGTCCTCGCCGTGGGTGCACTGAGCCGCCGTGCCTTCGAGCACCCTCAGCCCGTGGGCACGGCAGAGGTCCTCGATGTGCTGCTCGGCTGCGGCAGGCAGCTCCCGCGCCACCTTGCCCGCCGCCAGGGAGGGAGCGGCCGGCAAGGCAGCGAGAGCGGCCAGCATCAGCAGAACGGCGGCTGATAAGCGCCGGCGGCGTCGGAGCCTGGAGGTCGAAACTGGGGCTGGGGGACGCATTGCGTCTGTGTCGTGCGACTTCACCCGAGAGGTATCGGCAGCAGCGGCTCGACAGTTAAGCAGGCCTCTTGGGGCTTAAGCATCTTCTTAGCCTCTAGCCCACCGGCGTCGACCAGCCGGGAATCGAGGACAATTCAGTGAGGAGTTGAGAGGGGAGCTGAATGAGAGGCATACCGCTGGGAAGGCTGCTCGTATTAGTCGCCGTCATGCTTGCGTCCGGCGCCTGTGGCGGCGGAGAGGAGAACAACCAACCACAAAAGGCAAGCCCTACCCCGGCGTCCACGGCGGCGGCCACCCCCTCGGGCGGGACCGCTCTGTCGGCCGCCGAGTGCCAGGACTACGCAAGCTCGTTCGCCGGCCTCTCAGCGGACCCGGCCCAAGCGGCCAGCTCCGCCAACTTCGCACAGGTGGCGGCGGCGATGGAGGACGTCGCCGGGAAGGTGCCGGCCGACGCCGCCGGCGACTTCCAGGTGGTGGCGAGGGCCTTTCGAGAGCTTGCGGCGGGTACTCAGGGTCTCAACCTCAACGACCCTGCGGCGCTGGCGGCCGCGCCGCCGGATCAGTTGCAGCGGATGCAGCAGTCGCTGTCGGTCATGAACACCGAGGAGGTCAAGAACGCGGTGGCCAACGTCGAGAGGTTCCTCAGGGAGAACTGCTCCCAGGGGTAGACCCTCGGGTTCGCCGGCCCGCAAGGGCGGCGGCCACCGTGCCCAACGAGTTGAGCGCCGCGTGAAAGCCGAACGGCGCCGCCAGGCCGCCGGTCAATGTCCGCAGCCATACCAGCACGAGGCCGGCGACCCCGGTCAGCAGCACCCCGGTGGCAACCTTGGCCGCAACGACGGTGGGTCGACCGGAAGCGGCCTGCCCGTTCTCCTCCAGCAGGTTGTAGGTCGGGGCGATGTGCCAAAAGCCGAAGGCGATGCTGGACCAGACCGCCGCCGAAACTGCTCCCGCCGGCTCCATCAGCGCGTAGAGGACCCCTCTGAACACCAGCTCCTCCGGCAATGCGGTGCCGAGCGGAACCCGCACGAGGCAGCGCCACACCAGCTCTCGCCCCGCCATGCCCTGCATGCGCCGGTCGGCGATGGCCTCCGCTCCCGTCTTGCTGCGCAAAGCGAGGAACAGGGGAGCCGACGCTGCGGCACCCAGGCCGGCGCCGAGCAGGAGGTCGCCGGCTTGGCCCCCGCCCACGCCGATCGATTCTGCATCGAGGCCCAGCGGCCCGCCGGCCAGCAGGAGCACCCCTGTCGAGAGCGCCAGGTTCGCCGGGACGTACAGCGGACCCCGAAACGGCGGCCACCTGTTCAAGGCGTTGTTGTAGGCGATCAGCACGGCGGCAACCAGGACGGCTTCCACGCTCCCAGTGTGTGCCAGAACCGGTTGCCGCCGCCGCCTGCACCGGGGCAAAAACGGTAAGGTGTCGCCCGTCACAGGTCCGGAAGGAGGTCCACTTGAAACTGCGGGTTCCCATTCGAGGCACGATCTCGGCCGTTGCTTTGGCAGCGATGCTGCTGAGCGGGTGCACCAGCGGAGGGGCGGATGCCCCTGCGCCCGACCCGACATCCTCACCGCCGCAGGCGACCATCGACTGGGAGAACCGGCCGCAGAGCACCGTGGCCCTCGACGGAGGGTTCGGGGTCAAAGCGTGCCCCGGCGACGCTCCGTTCCTGTGCGTCGAGCGCGACGGCACGGTCGTCGGGCAGATCGAGTACTTCAGCTTCGAGGAGCCGGCCGGAGGTGGCGAGGACACGCTTCGCAACCACGTCGACGAGGACTACAACACCTTCCGCTCCGACCGGGAGGGGTGCAGCGAAGGTTTCGAAGTCGAGACCGTCGAGCCCGAGACCGCACAGGTGGCAGGCGAGGAAGGGCTCAGATCCGAGTACTCGGTGGTGAACGCCGACGGCGACACGGTGGAGCGGTACGTCAAGTACTGGGCGCTAAGCGACGGCCGGGTGCACCTGCTGGCCGCCGAGGCGCAGGAGGAGGGTACGTGCTCGCCCAGCGAAGGCACGCCGTTCACTGCCGGTGGGTTGGAGGAGTTCGAGTCGTCCTTCGAGGTGCTGGCCGAACGCAGCCGCTTCCCGGCGGGGGGCTAGTCCTCCCCCGGGACGACCACCGGCAGTCGCCGGAGCCGCCACCCCCACATCCCGCCGTCCAGATTGTGGGCGTCGAATCCCTGCGCGGCCAGGAACTCGGCCGCTTCGCCGCTTCGCTGGCCGGTCTCGCATACCAGCAGTACCGGCCGTGAGCGGTCGAGACCGAAGTGCTGATGGCCCAGGGCGCCGAGCGGGATGTGGACGATGCCCGGAATGTGGCCTTCGTCGACCTCGTAGAACTCGCGCACGTCGACGACCAGCATCTCGTCGAGCTTCTTCGCCGCGGTCAGTGCGTCCAACGTTAGTCCAGCGGCTCGATGCGGCAGTGCATCGGCTGGTGCGGCCGGAGAGTTATGCCGGTGAACAACTTCACCGGTCCGGGGGGTGAGGTGAAGTCGAAGGCGCGGACCAGCACGGCGGTGGCGATGATGCTCTCCAGCATGGAGAAGTACTGACCGATGCAGGCCCTCGGGCCGCCTCCGAAGGGGAAGTAGGCGTAACGGTGGCGAGCCCTCTCCTTGTCCGGCGTGAACCGCTCCGGGTCGAAGCGCTCCGGGTCCTCCCAGAAGTCCGGATGGCGGTGGGTCACCCAGGGGCTCACCGTGGCGACCGCTCCGGAAGGGATGAGGTACCCGCCGATCTCGTCCGTCTTCTCCACCAGCCGCGGAATGACGTAGACCGCCGGGTAGATCCGCATCGCTTCCTTGACCGCCATGTTCGTGTAGGCCAGTTCCCTGGTGTCCTCGACCTTTGGAAGCCGGCCGTCGAGGACCCGAGTGGCCTCGTCACGGACCTTCTGCTGTTCTGTTGGATGAAGCCCGAGCAGGTGCATCGTGAAGGTCAGCGATGTTGCGGTCGTCTCGTGGCCGGCGAGCAGGAAGATCAGAACCTGATCCCGGACCTCTGTGTCGGTCAGGCCTTTGCCGCCCTCCGGGTCCTGCGACCCCAGCAGCAGGCTGAGCAGATCGTCTCCATCGGTCGGATTCGCCCTGCGGGAGGCGATCAGGTCGTCGACCACCGCGTAGACCTCCCTCAGCGACCGGTCGGTGTGGCGGTTGCCGGGGGTGGGCCAGTGGGGCGGGATGTGTACCGGAGAGATGCTGCGGGTGAACGCCTTGCGGCTGAGGTACGGAACGTTGTCCTTGAGCACCGGGACGATCTGGTCGACATCCGTGCCGAAGAGGGCCCGGCAGACCACCCTCAAGCTGAACCGGGTCAACTCGCTGTGCAAGTCGACGGTGCCGTCCTTGCCGCGTAGCCGTTTCCAGCGCTCCACCAGCTCGGCGCTTTCCTGGGACATCATGTCGACGTAGCCGGCCACCCTCTTGTGGGTGAACAACGGCTGAACCATGCGCTTCTGGCGCTGCCAGACCTCGCCCTCACTGGTCAGCAGCCCATTGCCGACCAGGTTCCTCAGCTCGTTGTACGCCGCGTCCTGCTTCGAGTAGCGGTTGCCGGTGCCGGCAAGAACCTGCTGCACCCCGTCCGGGTGGGTGATGCCGTAGGCGATGACCCGGAGAGGGCCGGGGGGTCCGGCGACGTAGCGAACCACGTCTCCGTAACGACGCTGGCCGTTCAGGGTAGTGCCCAGAATGTCCCGTAGGAGATCCAGTGCGGAGCCGACCACGGGAAGGCCGGGGGGACCGGGGGCCTGGGAGGTCTTCTTCTCAAGGGCTATGGCCACGATGTGCTCCCTGTCTCGAGGAAACAAGATAGTCGCACACAATGCAAATTCGGCGCTCCGTGG
>DATAAN010000307.1:0-2333 GCA_036260105.1 Actinomycetota bacterium | reverse complement strand
CGTCCGCAGCTGGTTGAAGATGTCGGCCAGGATTGGAAACTTCACCGTCGACCGGCTGTAGAAGAACCCGATGGCGAGGGTCGCCGCCAGGCCGGCCGCCACGTAGGGGCGGAGGAGGGGCACGCCGGCTCGAAGGCTCCTCAACCGCCGAACCTCCCGCACGAGGCTCCAGAGGCAGACCAGGGCGAAGAGTAAGGCGGCGAAGCCGTACTCGTTGCGTACCAGCACGGCCGAGGTGCCGAGCACCGCCAGCGCGGCAGCCCGGCCGGCGTGGCCCGGCCACCGGCAAACGGCGAGAGCCGCCACTAGGGCCGGGATCGCCCCGAACAGGTGCACCTCGTAGAGGGTGTCGAAGTTGACCGGCAGGACTGCCCACCATGCTGCGACCAGCCAGGCGGCAGCTGCCGGCAGTAGCCGGCGGGCGAGGGCGAGCACCAACGCGGTCAGCCCGAAAGCCAGGATCAGGCGGTGGACAAGCGTGGCGCTTACCGGGTCGCCGGTGACCTTGAGAATGGTCCCGTAGTAGGCGGTGTAAAGCGGCGACCAGAAGAACACATTGTGGAGCGACTCTGCCCACGCCCTGGCGACCGTGAAGTACCCGGACGTGTCTCCGGCGGTCAGGTCGCGCCCCGACCAGAACTCCCACAACACTCTGAGCTGCAGGGCAAGGATGGAGCCGTAGGCGAACCCCGGTGACGCGGTCAGCCGGGCCAGCCGCCCCCGTGCCTCCGGCGGTTCGATCGAGGCCTCAGGCGGCTCGGAAGGTTCGGCATCGCCCGGCCGGCCTGCCTCCAGCCGGGAGGTTGAGGCGGTCATGCGTTCGGCCGGTTACCCACTGGCAGGGCTAGATCCTGTTCTGCCGGCGTCCCGAGTGCCGGCGCACACCGATGCTATCGCGAACCGAAGCCGTCGCTGAGGTCCTGCCGTTCCGCCGTCAGGCCCGCTCGTAACCCCGCTGGCTGTGAAAGCAGCCGTTGTGGAAGTACGCGACGTCGTCCCCGGCGGCCTTGAGCTTGCCGGTGAGCGTCGCCGGCTTGACCGACTTCACGGCCCTAAGAACGTCGGGCGAGGAGGGGTTCTCGATCGGGCCGTTGCAGCCTTCGCATCTGATGGTCTCTGCCAAAAGAGTCTCCTTGGAGATGTGCAACAACGTTCTCCCCCCTTCGGCAGACGCCTAAGCGGTCCGTTGTCGTCCCCGGCGCCGCTCCGCTAATGTCCATCCGTTATGGAACGCGGCCTCAGGTGGCGGATTGCCGTGATTGCCGCAGCGATGGTCGCCGCGGCCGCCTGCGGGGGCGAGCCCGGAACGGGCGACCCACCCCCTTCTGCCGGCGCGACGGCGGTCTCCCCGGCGGCGCCGGGAGGGCCCGACGAAGCCCCGACGACTCCGGTCACCCGGGAGTCGGCAGATGCCGGCGCCATCGACCTGGCAGACGGCCGGCATCCCGCCTACATCATGGGAGTCGATGTGCGGCAGCGCAGGGTGGAGATCGACGTGATCCAGTTCCTGACCGGCCCGGCTGCCGCCGAGGCGTACCGCAGGGACAACCCGGATGACCCGGAGGGGCCGCCCAACGACTACTACATCGTCAACTCCAATCCCCGGGTTCGAGCAGGCACCCTGGCCGAGGGTGCCGCCATAAGACTCGTCAAGCTGCAGGAGGACCGCAACGCTGACCTGGACCCGGCGACGGTCGAAGAGCTTCGGACATACGTCGGTTCGACGCCCGGCTCGAACGCCCCCTTCTGGGTAACCGTCTCCGGGGGCCGAATAGCCGGAATCGAGGAGCAGTACGTCCCCTGAGGCCTAGAAGTCCCAGCGGGTCGGCGAGCCGGTGAAGTTGTCGTGCTCGAGGCCGAACACCCGCTGCGGCTTCACCTTCACGCAGGCGTTGACCTCGGGATCCAGGAAGTCCAGGGAGTGGGCGGTCCGGTACTTGGTGTTCAGGCGGTTGAGGAAGATGGCCAGTAGCGCGCGGTTGTCGACGATCTCGGCCGTCCCCTCGACCACCACGGGTTCCAGGGGGTTGTCGGTGGTGACCGTGCAGGCGGGGTTCTGCTTGAGGTTCAGGATCTTGCGCGACCGGCCGGCCGCGCTGAACCAGAAGGCACCCTGGTTCCAGGCGCCCCACACCGGCATGACGTGGGGGCGGCCGTCGGGCCTCACGCTCGCCAGCCAGTAGTCGTGGCTTCGGAGCAGCCGACCCTCAGCCCACGCCCAGGGCAGCAGGCCGCCGGCCTCATCCGGGCCCTTGATCCCGTAGCCCGGCATGTGGGGCCTCCGGCTCGATGCCGGCTTGTCCGGCCGAGGAGCCGCCGTGCCGGCCGGCCCC
>DATAAN010000306.1:0-3182 GCA_036260105.1 Actinomycetota bacterium | reverse complement strand
GCGGCCGGCAAAAGCGAAGAAGCGCGCAGCGAGCTGCGGACGGCGCGAGAAGAGACAAAAGCTGCCTACCACCAGGTCAGAACCGTTGTCGCGGACCTCAGGCAGCAAGCCGAGCTTGAGGACTTCGGCGAAGCGGTGCGGCGCACCGCAACGGAGCTTGCCGAACGGTTAGGAATGCAGGTAACCTGCGAGGTAGCAGGGCGCACCACCCTCCCCGTCTCGTCCCGACAGCACGTTCTGGCGATCATACAGGAAGCTCTTGTCAACGCGCACCGTCACGGTCACACGCGGCGCGCGACGGTCCGGTTGACGACTAATAGGAAAGACGCGGCGGTCGAGGTATCCGATGAAGGCGCCGGGTTTGACCCGGGCGCAGTGCCGCGAGAAGGGCGCTACGGGCTCATCATCATGCAAGAGCGGGCGCAGATGGCGGGTGGCCATCTGGGCCTGGACTCGTCCCCCGACCGCGGCACCCTCGTAACAGTGCGCCTGCCGGGCGCAGCATCGTGAACGCGGAGCGCGTGCTGCTGGCCGACGACAGTCCCCTGGCCCGCAGAGCGATCCGCACCCTTCTCAAGAGAGATCCGAGATTCGAGGTAGTCGGTGAGGCAGAGGATGGCTCTCAAGCCCTGGCCCTCGCAAGGGAGCTGAGGCCGGATCTGGTACTGATGGACATCAACATGCCGCGGTGCGACGGCCTTCTGGCGACGCGCCTGATCAAACGAGAGCTACCCTACGTAATGGTAGTTATCCTGACCGTGTCAGACGACGCCAGCGACCTCTTCGAGGCGATCAGAAGCGGGGCGCAAGGGTATCTCCTGAAGAGCCTCGAACCGGAGGACTGGCTGGAATACTTGCGAGACCTGACGCAGGGCACAGCGATGCCACGCGCCCTGGCCCAACGTATCCTGGCCGAGTTCACCTTATCGGTAGCGCCGACGGAACCGGACCTGGCGCTGACGGAGCGCGAACACGAAGTGCTCCACCTGGTAGCTAACGCCATGACAAACAAGCAGGTAGCGGCCGCGCTTTACATCTCCGAGCAGACGGTCAAGAACCACATAAAGAGCATAATGCAGAAACTGCACGCGAGAAACCGTGTAGAGCTGACGCTCCATGCCAAACAGCTTGCTTCACGACGCCGTGAGCCTCCGGGACGGTAGCAGTCGGGGCGAGACCAAAGCCGGAGAGCAGACGAAAATAGCCCTAAAGGGCTATATAACTCCTCCCATGGGCCTTCTACTCTCTTAGAGCAGTCGATAGAGGCATTGAGCGAGGAGGTCTTGGATGCGGATTCGCTGGCTGTGGGCGCTGCTATCGATCACCTGCCTGACGCTTGCGATGGCAGGTGTGGCCTGGGCACACGTCGTGGTTTCCCCAGAAGAGGTCCCCGCAGATGAGTTCGAGAAGCTCGTCGTGTCGGTGCCGACGGAGAAGGACATCCCCACGACCGGGGTCAGGGTGGAGGTGCCGGAAGGATTCACGGTCGTCGGCGTGCAACCGGTGCCCGGCTGGGAGTACGAGTTCGAGGAGGAAGGCGGCGTCATCAGGGCCATCACCTGGTCCGGTGGGGAGATCGCCCCACAGGAGTTCCAGGAGTTCGCCCTCCAGGCTCGTACCCCGGAAGAGCCGGGCGAGTTCGCCTGGGAAGCGTTCCAGACGTACGCGGACGGCAGCGTGGTGGAATGGACCGGCCCCGAGGACGCCGAGGAGCCGGCATCCGTGGTCGAGGTTGTCGCGGACGGCGGACGGAGCGCCGAGCGTGGTGCCGCAGAGCAAGGGTCGAGCTCCGAGGAACCCGTTAGCTCAGGCGGGCTAGCTCAGATCGCGGCCTACGGTGGTCTCGGCATTGGTATCGTGGCTTTGATCGTGGCGTTGGTGGCACTGCTGCGCAAGACCTAGGGCGTGATGATGGAAATATGGGAATAGACAAGTGGCGGCTGGCAGCCCTTCTCGGGCTGTCGGCTGTCTGGCTGGTTCTGGTGTGTGTCCCCGTCATGGCACACGCAACGCTCATAGAAACGTACCCTGCCAACGGGAACACCCTGGCCGAGTCCCCCGAGCAGGTACAGCTCCGGTTCGACGAGCCCGTAGAGGCGGAGTTCGACCCTATCGAGGTCTACGACCGGCAGGGCAACCGGGTGGATCGGGGCAACGCGCGCGTATATCCCGACGATGCCAGGGTCGTGGTGGTGGACCTGGAGGAGTTACCCGAAGGCTCCTACACGGTGGATTGGCGGGTCACCTCGGCCGACGGTCACCCTGTTAGTGGGACATACGGGTTCGCCGTGGATGCCTCCGCGGCTGGCACCGAAGGCGTTGGTAATCCGATAGTGCAGGTGGACCCGATAGAGCAGCCCGCAGAGCAACAACAGACGGGTTCGGCGCGGGGCATCATCCGTACGCTAGTCTTGGGGCTCCTGCTGGTAGGAGCCCTGGTTGTGGCGGGGTTCGTGGTGCTGCGTCGGCGTTGAACCCTGGTAAGATCGGATAGCCATGAAACTACCCGTGCGGCTGGCAGCTATCCTGGGGTTGGTGACTATCTGGGGGCCGACAGTCGCATGGTTCTCGGGCACCGCCCATGCGCAAGCACCGGATCACGGATCGCACGCGGCACCCACGGCGCTCTTCACGCAAGAGTCTGCGGTCGGCATAGCCCACGCCATGACCCTGGGGGCGACCGTGTTCCTCGCCGGTCTGGTAGCGTTTGCGACCCTGGTGTGGCTCCCCGCCAGCCGGGGAGAGGATGCCGACCAGGAGAAGGCGGTCGGGCTGCTCTGTCGCTGGATGTGGGTGCTGGTGGGCGTGATCGTCGTCGCCGGGCTGATCGAGCTCCCTCTGTACGCGGTGCGGGCCTCCGGCGACACCCTGAGCCTCGGGCTGTTGGGAGAAGCGCTGTTCGACACGCGGGTGGGCCAGCTCTGGATCGAGAGGCTCGCGTTCGGTATCCTGACCGCCGCTGCGGCGACATACGCGGCCCGGCCACAGCGCCCCGCCTACCGGTGGGTTGCGGCCCTCGTCGCAAGCGCCCTGCTGCTGACGACCCTCACCCGGCAGAGCCACGCTGCTGCGGAAGGAGGCTTCCTCCCACTCGCTGCCGACTGGCTTCATCTGACGGCGGCCTCGCTGTGGATGGGAGGACTGCTCGGGTTCCCGATACTCCTGGTCGGGCCGCTCCGCGC
>DATAAN010000305.1:0-8192 GCA_036260105.1 Actinomycetota bacterium | reverse complement strand
CCCAGCGCCTCCTCGATCAGGCCGCCGGTGTCGTTCAGCATGAACCGGCGGCCCCGCCACTCCGCCTCGACGCTGAGCCGGTCACGGGTCAGGCCGGCCATCGGACCGGTGATCGACTCCGGCCGCTGCGCCAGCCGGTTCACGAGCGTCGACTTGCCGACGTTGGGTCTGCCGACGACGGCCACTTGGGGCAGATTGCGCTCGGTCACGGGGCCAGCCGGCCCCGGAGCGCCTCGAGAACCGCCTCCACCACCTGCTCGACCGACAGCTCGGTCGTGTCGAGTACGTAAGCGTCATCGGCCGGGCGCAACGGCGAGTAACGGCGGACCATGTCGCGGTTGTCGCGGCTGGACACCTCCTGAAGCGCCTCCTCGGCGGTGGCGCCGCGCTGCAGAGACCGCCGCCGGGCCCTCTGCTCCTCGGAGGCGGTCAGGTAGACCTTGAGGTCGGCGTCGGGGAGCACCACCGTCCCGATGTCCCGGCCCTCCACGACGGCTCCGCCCGGTGCAGCGCCGGCCACCCGGCGCTGCCGGTCCACCATCCACCGGCGGACCGGCTGGTACTCCGCCACCTTCGAGGAGGCAGCCGTCACCTCCGGGGACCGGATCAGGCCCTGGACCTCCTCGCCGTCCAGGAGCACCCGCCCGTCGCCGACCGTGATGTCCGTTTCGCCCATCAACCCCGTCACCCCGTCCTCGTCCTCCGGCGCGATCCCTCTGCGCAGCACCTTGAGCGCAAGCGCCCGGTACATCGCGCCGGTGTCCACATGCGTCACCCCCAGCCGGCTTGCCACCGCGGCAGCGATGGTGCTCTTACCGGACCCGGCGGGGCCGTCCACCGCCAGTATCAACCGGCCACCTCCGCCAGGTCGTCCAGAAACTGCGGGTACGAGACATTGGCCGCTTCCCAACCTCTCACCGTCACGCTGTCCCGGCCGATCAGCCCGGCGACCGCAAAGGTGAGCGCCATGCGGTGATCCCCAGCAGCGTCGACCACCCCGCCGTGCAGGGGCGTCGGGCCTTCGATGACCAGACCGTCGGGCCGGTCCTCGACCTTGGCCCCCATGGTGCGCAGTCCGGCGGCCAGCACCGCGATACGGTCGGTCTCCTTGACCCGCAGCTCGGCGGCATCCCGGATCACCGTCACGCCCTCGGCCTGAGTCGCCGCCAGCGCGATCAAGGGCAGCTCATCGACGGTTCGGGGAATCAGCGGCCCGCCGATCTCGGTCGCCTGCAGAGACCCAGCGGCGGCGGTCACCGACCCGAACGGCTCCGGCTGGTCCGCGAACCGATCGACCTGCAAGTCGGCGCCCATCGCCGCAAGAATCTCGAGGACGCCTGTTCGGCCGGGATTCAGCCCCGCCCCCTCGACCGTCACTCGACCCTTCGGCGCAAGGACGGCCGCCACGATCCAGAAGGCGGCGGACGAGAGGTCGCCTGGCACCTTCATCACGAAGCCGGGATGCCGGAACAGCTCCTCGCCGCCGGTAACCGCCACGCTGCGGCCCTCGACGCCAACCTGGCAGCCGAGCCAGGCCAGCATGCGTTCGGTGTGGTCGCGGGACGGCTCCGGCTCCTCCACGGTGGTCGTGCCCTCAGCCTGCAGCCCGGCCAGCAGGATGGCCGACTTGACCTGGGCGCTGGCGACGGGGCCGGCGTAGGAGATGGGGTGCAGCCGTGCTCCCGTGACCCGGATCGGCGGACGGCCGGCCGCCGACGTGTCGACGGCCGCCCCCATCCGGCGCAGCGGCTCGGCCACCCGCTCCATGGGGCGGCGGGACAGAGAGGCGTCGCCGGTCAGCAGGAAGCTCCCCGGCCGGCCCGCCAGCGCCCCGGCGAGCAGGCGCATCGTCGTCCCGGAGTTGCCGCAGTCCAGCGATGCCTCGTCCGGGATGCTCCAGCCGGTACCCGCCACCGAATACTGCCCCGGCCCCCGCCGTTCGATGCCGGCACCCAGCACTTCGACACACCGCATGGTCGAGGAAACGTCCTCGCCGGCAATGCGGCCGGCGATCCTGCTGGAGCCCCCGGCCATCGCGGCAAGCAGGAACGCCCGGTGGGCTATCGACTTGTCGGCGGGCACGGTGAGCCGGCCGGAGATCCGGCCCATCGGCGAGAAGGTCTGGTCCATGCCTACTCCAGCTCCGCCTCGTAGCCTTTTTTCTGGAGCGCCTCGGCGGCGGATCGTGCGTTGTTGGTCCCCGTGACGGTGAGGTGGATAACGCCGCGTCCTCCCTCGGCGGAGTGGACGATCTCCAGGTCCTCGATGTTCACGCCGGCCTCCCCCACCGTGGTGGTCACCTCGGCCAGCACGCCGGGCCGGTCGGGAACCGGCACCAGCACCTCCACCAGCTCGGAGGGCGCCAGGCCGGGTTTGCCGGGTAGGTCGTGCCGCGCTTTGCGGGCTTCGGCGAGCATCGCCCGGAGCCGGTGCCAGTCGCCGTGCTCCAGGGCGTCCGCCGCCTCCCCCAGCGTCTCCTGGAACCGGCGCACCAAGGCGGCCAGCGCCGGCTGGTTCTCCCTGACGATGTCCACCCACAGATCGGGCGAGCTGCCGGCGATGCGGGTCATGTCGCGAAAGCCTCCGGCCGTCAGGAGCGGCAGTCCTTCGCCCGAGGCCGCCACGTCGGCGGCAAACCCCATCAGCGTGCTGGACAGAAGCTGCGGGAGGTGGCTGGTAAGAGCCAGAGCTTCGTCGTGCCTGCCCGGGTCCAGCGACAGCACTCGGGCGCCAAGCCCGGTGAGGAAGCGCATCAGCGTGCCGTAGGCCTCCGAGGAGGTGGCGTGGGTGGGCGTCAGAATCCATAGGCAGCCCTCGTACAGGTCGGCGACCGCGGCGTCGATCCCGTCCTTCTCCGAACCGGCCATCGGGTGGCCGCCGATGAACGAAACCCCCTCCGGGACGAGGGGGGTGATCGCCTCGACGAGGCCCGACTTGGTGCTCCCGACGTCGGTCACCACGCAGCCCGAGGAAAGGAAGGGCACCGCCTCCCAGAAGACGGACGGGATGGTGCCGACAGGCGTGGCGAGCACGACCAGGTCGGCGTCGGTAACGGCATCGGCCAGCGACTCGGCGCCGTGGGTGACCGCCTTGCGCTCCAGAGCCCTCTTTACCGACTCGGGGTCCCGGTCGAAGCCGACCACCCGCTCGGCGAGCCCGCGCTCGAGCGTCGCCAGTCCAAGCGAACCGCCCATGAGGCCTAGCCCGGCGATGGCGACGGTTTGGATCTGCGGATTGCGTTCGACCATGACGAAACCTACTGAGGGAGATCGGTGCGCAGCGGCTGTGCATCCCTGAGGTACACGTGCCGCAGCTCGGAGAGGGCCTTCTCCGTATATATATGCATCAGGATGCGGATCACCCGGGGAATCGCTCCTTTGACGTTGATCTCGGTGGCGCAGAGCAGCGGCACGTCCGAGATCCCGATCGAGCGGGCGGCGGCGGCCGGGAACTCCGACGTAAGGTCCGGTGTGGCGGTGAAGATGATCGTGATGAGGTCGTCGTGGCCGATGCCGTTGCGCTCAATCATCGTCCGCAGCAGCTCCGCGGTAGCCTCCATCACCTGCTCCACCGTGTCGCTGTTCACCGTCGTGGCCCCGCGCAGGCCCCTTACACGTGACATGAGCTCGATCCTCCGGACTGCCTCCGGTCAGAGGCCCACTTCACGATACAGGGCATCAACCTCGTCCTGAGTCAGGTTCCGGTAGGTGCCCGTCGCCATGCGGCCCAGCTTGAGGGGACCCATGCCGGTGCGGACCAGGCGCACCACCGGACGGTCAACTGCCTCCAGAAGCCGCCGGACCAGGTGCTTGGGACCCTCGTGTACCTCGAGCTCGATGACGCTGCGGTTGCCGGCCGGCCCCTTCCGGGAACCGAGGACCCGGACCGCGTCGGCGACGAAGGGCTCCGGATCGCCCAGATCCACGCCGGTCTCGGTGAGCTTGCGCACAAGCCCTTTCCCGACGGTGCCGGCGACCTCGGCAACGTAGGTCTTCGTCACCTCGTAGGAGGGGTGGGTGAGCCGGTGCGTCAACTCGCCGTCGTTGGTCAGAAGCAACAGCCCTTCGGTTGCGATGTCGAGCCGCCCCACCGGGAAGACCCTCTCCTCCACTCCGACCAGGTCCACGACCGTGGTCCGGCCCTCAGGGTCCTTGGATGTCGTGACGACACCCTCGGGTTTGTTCAGAACGAGATATCGCTTCTCCGGGTCGAGCTGGACCCGCTGGCCGTCCACCTCCACGCGGTCCCCTGCCGGGTCGATCCGCTGTCCGACCTCCGCCGGCCGCCCGTTCACCATCACCCGGCCCTGGCGCATCATCTCCTCGGCGGCCCGACGGGAAGCGATCCCGGCCTCCGAAAGCAGCTTCTGGATCCGGATGCCCTCCGGTGCGGCCTCTGAACGGGACGTAGGCCTTGTTGCGGGGCTTCCGGCGGCAGCGGACCGGGGAGGTTGGCGCCGTCCGGAACCGGCGGCTCGCTGGGCAGCCGGAGCAGAAGTTTGGCGCCTTCCCGGATCAGGCGCCGCCTGGACGCCGGATCCGCCGGAGGGCCGGCGCTGAGCGGAGCCACGGGCTCGCCCGGCGGCGCCCCTGGAAGATGGCCGCTTCTCGGAGGCGGGCGCCGTCTGACCGGAGCGGCCGGAAGGCCCCACCCTCCCCCGGTCATGCCCTGTCTTGCCGGTGGAGCGGCCGGAGGACCCGAGCCGTTCCGGGGCCGGCGACGGCTGCGGATCGGAACCGGTGGCGGCTCGCCGCGCCGCCGATCCGGCCGTCCCGCTGTCGGTCGCTGCCGATGGGCGCTGCCGTGACGATGCACGCACCCCACCGAAGGCACCGGGTGTAGCAGGCCGCGACCTTTGTGCAGCCGGCTTGGGGGTACGGCCCGCCTGGGCCCGGCCGGCCTTCTTAGGTTTGCCGGAACCAGAACCTCTTGTGCTGCTCGGGGGGGTCATCCCCCCAGGTTACAGACCGGGACCGAGACCCGACTCCATCCTCTCGACCGCCCGGGTGTCGGGCATCAGGTCGGCCAGTGACGGCAGCTCCGAGAGGGAGTCGAGTCCCATGCGCTCCAGGAACAGCTGGGACGTGCCGTAGAGGATCGCCTGACCAGGGCCGGGGTCCCTTCCCACCTCCTCGACGACTCCCCGAGAGAGCAGCGTCCTCAGCACACCGTCACTGGAAACGCCTCTGATCTCGGCGATCTGGCCCCTCGAGACGGGCTGCCGGTACGCCACGATCGCAAGGGTCTCCAGCGCGGCCTGGCTGAGCCGGCCGTGCCGCTGCTCCCCGACAAAGCGCTCCAGGTAGGGAGCGGAGTCGGGTGAGGTCGCGAGCCGCCAGCCGCCGGCCACATTTCGCAGCACGATGCCCCTGCCCTCCCGGGCAAGCTCCTCCTGCAGGCCGTGGAGGTGTTCGGTGATCCGGTGCGCCGGCAACTCGAAGAGCACCGCCAGGTCGGCAGTAGGGACCGGCTCGTCGGCGACGAACAGGACCGCCTCCAGATGGCGAAGGATCGCCGGGCGATCGGTCATCAGGATGCCTCCGGCGCGGTCTGCCGCCAGGCCACCGAGATCTCTCCGAACGGCTGGTCCTGCTCCAGCTCGACCGACTGACTCTTGAAGAGCTCGAGAATGGCGAGCAACGCCGTCACGACCTCGATGCGCGCCCGGGCGGTGCTGCACAACTGCCGGAAGGAGCTGAGCTGCTCCCTCTCCAACCGGGCTTTCAGCCGCTGGACCATCTCATCCAGGCTGACCGTAACCCGGGTGACGTGCGAGATGTCCACCTTTGGCGGCTCGGGTGGAGTCAAGGCGCGGGCCGCCGCCCGCGCAAGCTGTTCCGGCGTGAGGTTGCGAAGGACATCCGGCGCGGCCGGGGCGAGCTCCTCGGGCAGCTCGGCCGAGCGCGAGTGGAAGCCCGAGTTCTCCGAGAGGGACGAGCCGAGACGCGAGGCTGCGGTCTTGAAGGTTGCGTAGACCACCAGGCGGTGGAGCAGGCGGTCGCGCTCCTCCAGCAGGAGCTTCAGCTCCGGGTCTACCGTCGTCCGGCTCGGCAGCAGCTTCAGCGACTTCAGCTCGAGGAGGGTCGCCGCGAGGACCAGGAACCCCGAAGCGGTCTCGAGGTCGACCTCCCCCATGGCCGCCGACGCCCTCAGGTACTCGTCCGTCACCTCGGATATGGAGATGTCCGCCACGTTCAGGCGCTCTTTCGAGACCAGGTGCAGGAGCAGGTCCAGCGGTCCTTCGAAGACGTCGAGCTTCACCGCGTAGGTCACGGCTAAACAATAGTCAGCCGGCCGGGCGAAAGGGCGGCTATCCGGCGCCGGTCAGGTCCGGCGGAGCCCGATTCGCTCCCGGACCAACCGCATGGTCTCAGCGGCGGCCTCGCGCGCATGGGCGGCGCCGGCATCGAGGATCTTGTCGAGCTGGGCCGGGTCCTCCAGGATCTCGAGGTATCGGCGCTGGAAGGGCTCCAGGAAATCGGTCAGGACCTGGGACAGTCCCTTCTTGAAGTCGCCATACCCCCTGCCTTCGTACTCCTTCTCGATGTCAGCGATCGGCCGGCCGCTCACCGCCGAGTAGATCGTCAGCAGGTTGGTGATGGCCGGCTTGTCCGCCCCTGCGGTCACCTCACGGCCGGAGTCCGTGACGGCACGGGCGATCTTCTTGCGCACGACCTCGGGCGGGTCGTTCATCCAGATCAGGTTGTTGGGCCGGTCGGAGCTCTTGGCCATCTTCTGGGCCGGGTCGTCCAGGGCCATGATGCGCGCCCCCTCCGTGGGTATGTGGGGCTCCGGCACCGGGAAGGTGTTCCCGAAGTCCCGGTTGAAGCGCTCGGCGATGTTGCGCATGAGCTCCAGATGCTGGCGCTGGTCGTCGCCGACCGGCACGAGCTCACCCCGGTAGGCCAGCACGTCCGCCGCCATGAGAACGGGGTACATGTAGAGGCCGGTGCCGATGGAATCGGTGTGCTGGTTGCGGCTCTTGTCCTTGAACTGGGTCATCCGGCTCAGCTCCCCCATCCGGGAGACGCATGTCAGGACCCACGCCAGCTCGGTGTGCTCCTGAACCTCCGACTGGAGGAAGAGGACCGAGCGCTCGGGGTCTATGCCGGAGGCGATGAGGCTGGCCGCAGCCCGGCGGGCGCGTTGGGCGAACTGCTTCGGGTCCCAGGGGACGGTCATGGCGTGGAGATCGACCACGCAGAAGAAGCACTCGTGCTTCTCCTGGAGCGCGACCCACTGGCGGAAGGCACCGATGTAGTTGCCGAGATGTGGCACGTCGGCGGTCGGTTGCACGCCCGAGAACACTCTTGCCATGGCCGGATTCCTTCTCCAGTGATGCCCTTATGCTTAGGTTAAGTGCTTCGCTATCTCTTCAGTAACCCGCCCGACATCGCCGGGCTGGTCATCGTGTCGCTGGTCTTCATCATCGCCCTGTCGCTTCACGAGTACGGGCACGCACTGGCGGCCCACCTGCAGGGTGACCCCACCGCCAAGCTCGCCGGCCGGCTGACGGTAAATCCTAAGTCGCACCTGGACCCCGTCGGCACGTTCATGCTCGTGCTCGTCGGGTTCGGCTGGGGCAAACCCGTTCCCTTCGCCCCGAACAAGCTCCGGAGCAAGCGCTTCGGCGCGGCGATGGTCGGAGCGGCAGGTCCGCTCGTCAATGTGCTTCTCGCGCTGGTCAGCGCGGCTGCTTTCCTGGCGTTCTTCCGGCGGGCCTCCGATCTTGACGGCGGCAACCAGCTGCTTGCCCGCTTTCTCCTGATCGGCGTAACCCTGAACGTCACCCTGGCCCTCTTCAACCTCCTGCCGATCCCTCCCCTCGACGGCTCCAGGATCCTCAGCGCCCTCCTGCCGCCGAGCAAGCAGCACATCGTCTTCTTCCTCGACAAGTGGGGGTTCGTCATTCTTCTGCTTGTCGGCTTCGTCCTGTTTCCGCGGCTGGCGGGGCCGCTCATCGATGCCACGTCCCGCCTGATCTTCCTGATCGTCGGAGCGTAGAGGGCTCCACACGCCCACCTTGTGGCATCATGTCGGCTCGGCGACTTGTCGACATAGCGCCCAGGCGTCATATCGCCATGTCGGCCAGTCGCCTTGTAGTAGCCTCAACTAATACTTGAGGGTCGTGACAACACTCAACCTTAAAGTGAAAGTTTAGAAACTCAGCCATGCATTTGGGGACCCGGCGA
>DATAAN010000304.1:0-3817 GCA_036260105.1 Actinomycetota bacterium | reverse complement strand
AAGCGGGGCCTGGCGGAGATGCTTAAGGGCGGCGTCATCATGGACGTCACGACCGCAGATGAGGCCAGGATTGCCGAGGAGGCCGGCGCCTGCGCCGTGATGGCGCTGGAGCGGGTGCCGGCGGACATCCGGCGTGAGGGCGGGGTTGCCCGCATGGCAGACCCGAACAAGGTCTCCGAGATCATGGCCGCGGTCACCATTCCGGTCATGGCCAAGGCCCGTATCGGCCACTTTGCCGAGGCCCAGATCTTGCAGTCGCTGGGTGTCGACTTCATCGACGAGTCCGAGGTGCTGACCCCGGCCGACGAGGCGTTCCACATCGACAAATGGGAATTCACCGTGCCGTTCGTGTGCGGAGCCACCAACTTGGGCGAGGCGCTCCGGCGCATCGGCGAGGGGGCCGCGATGATCCGGTCAAAAGGGGAGGCAGGAACCGGCAACGTCGTCGAGGCGGTTCGCCACCTGCGCTCGATCACGGACGAGATCCGGCGCCTGAGCGTTTCCCCGGGGGAGCAGCTCATGACGCAGGCGAAAAACCTGGGAGCTCCCTACGAGCTCGTCAAGGAGGTAGCCGAAACGGGCCGTCTGCCCGTGGTGCTGTTCTGTGCCGGAGGAGTTTCCACGCCGGCCGATGCTTCACTCGTCGTCCAGCTGGGCGCTGAGGGCGTCTTCGTCGGCTCGGGCATCTTCAAGAGCGAGGACCCGGCCCGTATGGCGCGGGCGATCGTCGAGGCGACCACCTACTACAACGACCCCGACGTGCTGGCCAAGGTCTCGCGAGGCCTCGGCGAGCCCATGCGGGGAGTCGACCTGAGGGACATACCGTCCGAGAAGCTGCTCGCTCCCCGCGGATGGTAGACCCCCGCATAGGGGTCCTCGCGCTGCAGGGAGACTTCGCCGAGCACCTCGCAGTCCTGGACTCGCTCGGCTACCGGCACCTTCTCGTGAAGTCTTCGCTTGACCTTGACCAGGCCGACGCCCTGGTCATCCCGGGGGGCGAGTCGACGACGATGCTGAAGCTTGTCGACCGCTTCGAGATGCGCGACGCGCTGGTCAAGCGCATCTCCTCTGGCATGCCGGTGTTCGGCACCTGCGCCGGGGCGATCGTCCTTGCGGACCGGGTGTCGGACGGAGAGAGGACGCTCGGGGTGTGGGACCTTGACGTTCAGCGCAACGCCTACGGCCGGCAGGCTGAGTCCTTCGAGGCCGACCTCGAGGTGGCAGGCTGGGACGAGCCCGTCCGGGGCGTTTTCATCCGGGCTCCGGTCGTGAAGGATGCGGGGACCTCCGAAGTAATGGCAACATGGAAAGACCAGCCGGTCCTGGTCCGCAAGGAAAAGATGCTTGCGGCCACCTTTCATCCCGAGCTTGCCGGGGAGCTCCGGGTCCACCGCTGGTTCGTCGAGCATCTCGTAGCAGGGGAGGGGTAGAGCGTGTCGGGCCATTCGAAGTGGGCAACCACCAAACACCAGAAGGCGGTCAAAGACGCTCGCCGCGGGAAGCTGTTCGCCAAGACCATCCGCATCATCGAGGTGGCAGCCCGGGAGGGCGGAGGCAACCCCGAGGCTAACCCGACTCTCGCCGACGCCATCCAGCGCGCGCGCGCCATCAGCATGCCCAACGACACCATCGACCGGGCGGTCAAGCGCGGCACCGGTGAGCTCGAGGGCGTCAAGTACGAGACGCTCACTTACGAAGGCTACGGGCCCGGGGGCGTCGCCCTGCTCCTCGAGGTGCTGACCGACAACCGCAACCGCGCGGCAGCCGATGTGCGCCGGGTCTTCACGAAAAACGGCGGAACCCTGGGCGACCCCGGCTCGGTTGCATGGATGTTCACCCGCAAGGGCGTGGTCCTCATCCCGAAGGACTCGGTCGGCGAGGACGAGTTGATGCTGGCCGCCATGGATGCCGGCGCCGACGACATCACGCAGGACGGCGACTACTGGCAGGTGGTCTGCGCTCCCACGGAGCTCCAGCAGTTGAAGAATGCGCTGGCGGAGGCCGGCATCGAGCCGGAATCGGCCCGCTTCTCGATGGAGCCGAATGCCACCATCCCGCTGGACAAAGACGCCGCCGACAAGGTGCTGAAACTCATGGACGCCCTCGACGACGAGGAGGATGTCCAGGAGGTCTACTCGAACTTCGAGATCTCCGACGAGGTCCTGGCGGAGCTGAACGCCTAGCCAACCGAGCGGCCCTCGCCCGGTCCAGCCGCCACGGCCGCACGGTTTGGGGGCTTGCGATGGCTCACTAGCGCATGCTCGATCTCTCGACTCACTCCATGCCGGTGGGAACCCGCAGGCGATTCTCGGCATGGTTGACAAGGATTCCTCCGCTGCCGTAGCCAGTCGGGCCACCCTTCACCCCGGTGCGAACCCGCAGTCCAATCTCGGCATGGTTGATTAGAACTCCGCCGCTGCTGTATCCACCAGCACCAGGGCCGCCCTTCACCCCAGTACGAACCTTGAGTCCATTTTCAGCATGGTTCATTAGAACTCCGCCGCTCCCGTAGCCACCGGGACCGCCCTTCACCGCGGTGCGAACCCGGATTCCATTTTCAGCGTGGTTTATCGACCCGCCTCCACAAGGGATTCCGTTTGTTGGGGGCGTCCCGACCTCACTCAGGTTTCCTTGGCGCTTGCGGTCCGTTGCGTCCATCTCGTCCTTCCTCCGTTAGCTGTTTTCAACTTCCCACGGGAGTCTGGTTCAGCCGCCGGAGATGCAGTGTCGGCCAGCCGACAAAAAGAGTGTCCGACTTAGGACAGTTGGTTAAGGGCAGTCCCGGGCACGGTGACAGCCGCAAACAGCGCGCGGACTCCGGATTCTGGCTCACTCGCCGTTGAAGTTTGCCGGAGTGCTGCGGGGGCATCCCTCAGGCTTGAGGCTGGCACCCTCCTGGCAACCCGGTTCGCCGCCTTCATCTCTCCGGGGTCGCCGCTTGATCACCGCCATGCCGGCCCGGCGATCCGCGTCCCTTTCGTTCACCGGTTGATGGGAAGCGATCGAGGGATCGAAAAGATGTTCACCTCGGGGCCGCACTGAGTTAATTGGCCCGTTATCGCGCCTTGCGACACTGCGCGCATGCAGGAGCGACGACTGCGGGCAGACGCAAATGGATTCGATCTGCAGGGGCATCGGGGCGCGTGGGGGCTCGTGCCGATAAACACCCTCCATTCATTTGCCGCGGCCATGGAGATGGGCGTCACCACGATTGAGCTCGACGTCGGCTTGTCGAAAGACGGGCACGTCGTTGTAAATCACGACCGCCACATCGCCGCAGGGATGTACCGCGGCAACGGACCCCTTAGCGCCGGCGATCACCAGCACTCTTATGTCGGGCGGCGCATCGTGGACCTCACGCTGGCGCAGCTCCGGACGCTTACACCGGTGGCTCAGCTGGGAGGCCGGCGGGTTCCGTTGGCGATTGGCCGTCTGGATCCAGCGCTTCCGAGCAGGATTCCGACCCTTGCCGAGGTCTTCCACCTTTGCCGGCTGATGGGAGACGAGGCGGTCCGCTTCAACGTTGAAGCGAAGGTACATCCCGGCCGTCCGGCCGAGACGGCGGCTCCTCGCTGCTTTGTCGAGCGTCTCATCGAGACGATCCAGGGCTCGAGCATTACCCATCGCGTGATGCTGTCCTCCTTCGACTGGAGGATTCTCGAACTGGCCCGAGACCTTCTCCCGGAGCTGGATCTCACTGCGCTGATAACGCCGTCCGGGCCGCCGGGCCGGATGCCGGGTTCGTGGACCGCCGGAATCGATGTCGAGGGCGATCGGTTCAAAGGCAACGTTGCTGCCGCAGCGCAGTCGATCGGCG
>DATAAN010000303.1:0-1851 GCA_036260105.1 Actinomycetota bacterium | reverse complement strand
GGGGGTCACGGTCGCCCGGTCACGCAGCTTATTCCTCAACGGATTGCCTGCGCAAGGGTACGGAATCGCTCGTTCCTAGCGACGTTGCGCCGGCGCTGAATTTCTCGATCCCTAACATAGTTTAATGCGGTTCGCCCGGCTTCGCTGCTCCATGCTTTCATGACCCATGTCGAGCACCATGCACCCGTGTCTTGCGTGCCGGGACTCGCGACACCGCGGCGACCGACATTCAACCGGCTGCTGGCCGGGCTGCCGCCGGACGATCTCGGCCGTCTCCTGCCGCAACTGGAGCCGGTCCGGCTCGAGGTGCGGCAGGCCCTGTTCGAGCCGAACTGGCCGATCGGGCACGTTTATTTCGTCGAGTCCGGCCTCGTCTCCGTCGTTGCCGGGACGAACGGCCACGGCCTAGTGGAGGTGGCGCCGATCGGCTGCGAGGGCATGGTCGGCCTGCCCGTGGTCCTCGAAGCCGAGACCTCGCCGCATCGGGCCATGGTCCAGGTTGCCGGGCGCGCGCTGCGCATGAGCGCGGACGATCTCCGGCAGGCCATCGGCGAGATCGGGGCGCTGCGCACGCTGCTGCTTCGCTATGGCCAGGCGCTGATGGTCCAGGCCGCGCAGGGGGTCGCCTGTAACGGGCGCCATGCCATCAACGGCCGGCTGGCGCGCTGGCTGCTGCAGGCCCATGACCGCGAGGCCGACGACCGGATTCCGCTCACCCATGAGCTGATCTCGCAGATGCTGGGGGTGCGGCGGGCGGGCGTGACCACCGCGCTCGGCGCCCTGGAGGCCACCGGCGTCATCGACGCGAGCCGCGGCTGCATCACGGTCCTGGACCGGGCCGGGCTGGAGCGGGCCTCCTGCGAGTGCTACGGCATCGTCAGGGCCGAGTTCGACAAGCTGCTCGGCTGAGGTCCGTTCCGGATGGAACCGCACGCCTCCGCCTGGATTCGCCGGTATGCTCCGGGTCGAGCCTTCACGCCCATGCCTCCGCCCCTGACCTACCGGCCCGTTCGGGTGGCCACCGGCAGCGACGACGAGGACGGCCGGCTCGTGCTGGCGGACGGCCGGCTCGTGGCCGTGCTGGTCCACCTCGCCGGGGAGGAGCACAAGGAGCTCCGCGGCGGGTGGTTCCTCGAGGCCGGGTTCGGCTGCTGCGCCGTGCCGGCGCCGGGCGTCTTTCCCACGATCGAGGATGCGGAGGCTTGGATCGGCGAGCAGCTCTCGAAGTGAGCCGAGTTCCGGCTGATTAGTTCCCGCCTCGATTGCCCGGACGCAGCGCCATCTTTCCCCTCCCCCTTGTGGGGAGGGGTTAGGGGTGGGGTTCACGAGGCGGGAGCTGCGCCGTGCGGCGTCGCCGTACACACCCCCACCCCGGCCCTCTCGGCTCGGGCTCCGCCCGAGCTCCCCCACAAGGAGGAGGGAGAAGAGGGGCGAACTCGTCGACGAGGAGAGATAGTCGGCTCGACCAAGCAAGTGATCCGCCGGAACGCATCACTTTGGGCGGCGGGCGGTTCAGCCCGGACCGAGGCGCCGGGCGATCCAGCCTTGCGCGGCGTCGAGGTCGGCGAAGGTCGGCTCGACCGGCTCCTCCAGCCGGCGATTGAACCCGGCTTCGAGGAACCAGTGCCCGGCCATGCTGTCATGCGCCTCGGAAAGCTGCACCAGCACGGCGACGAGGCGGTCGTCGGCAAACACGCGGCAGCCGGTCTCGTCACTGTTGCCGGTTGCAAGGCGCACCGGCCGCAGGGAGAGGATCATGCCGCTTCCCGGTTCTGCAGGTGCAGATAGGTCGGGTCGAACTCGCCCGCCCGCTTGAGGCCCTCCCAGTCCCGAACCGTCAAGGACTTGCCC
>DATAAN010000302.1:0-8162 GCA_036260105.1 Actinomycetota bacterium | reverse complement strand
CGCAGCAGGGCGACGCCGCCGCCGGGCACCACGCCCTCCTCGATGGCCGCCTTGGTGGTCGACACCGCGTCCTCGATGCGGTGCTTCTTCTCCTTCAACTCCACCTCGGTGGCGGCGCCGACCTTGATCACTGCAACACCGCCGGCCAGCTTGGCCAGGCGCTCCTGCAGCTTCTCCCGGTCGTAGTCCGAGTCGCTCTTGTCGATCTCGGCCCGGATCTGGTTCACCCGGCCGCGGATCTCCTCGGCGGAACCCTGGCCCTCGACGATGGTCGTCTCGTCCTTGGTAACCACGACCTTGCGGGCCTGGCCCAGCATGTCGAGGCTGGTGTTCTCCAGCTTGAGGCCGACCTCCTCGGAGATGACCTGGCCGCCGGTCAGGATGGCGATGTCACTCAGCATTGCCTTGCGGCGGTCGCCGAAGCCCGGTGCCTTGACGGACACGCTGCGGAAGGTGCCGCGGATCTTGTTGACGACCAGGGTGGCCAGGGCCTCACCCTCCAGGTCCTCGGCGATGATCAGCAGGGGCTTGCCGGACTGCATGACCTTCTCCAGCACCGGCAGGATGTCCTTGACGGCAGAGATCTTCTGCGAGCAAACGAGCACCCAGGCGTCCTCGAGGACCGCCTCCATGCGCTCCGGATCGGTGACGAAGTACGGCGAGATGTAGCCCTTGTCGAAACGCATACCCTCGACCAGCTCGAGCTCGAGGCCGAAGGTCTGGGACTCCTCGACGGTGATGACGCCGTCCTTGCCGACCTTGTCCATTGCCTCGGCGATGATCTCGCCGATCTCACGGTCGTTGTTGGCGGAGATGGCGCCGACGTGGGCGATCTCGTCCTTGCCTTCTACTTCCTTGGCGATGCTGCCGATGTAGTCGACCACCGTCTCGACGCCCCGCTCGATGCCCCTCTTGAGGGCGATCGGGTTGGCGCCGGCTGCAACTACGCGCAGGCCTTCCTTGGTGATCGCGTGCGCCAGGACCGTCGCGGTCGTGGTGCCGTCACCGGCTACGTCGTCGGTCTTCTTGGCTACTTCCTTTACGAGCTCCGCCCCGATCCTTTCGAACGGGTCTTCCAGCTCGATCTCCTTGGCGATCGACACACCGTCGTTGGTGATGGTCGGTGCGCCCCACTTCTTCTCGAGTACAACGTTGCGTCCCTTGGGGCCGAGGGTGACCCTCACCGCACTGGCGAGCTGGTCCATCCCCTTCTCCATCGCACGCTTCGCTTCCTCGCCAAACGCAATCTGCTTTGCCATAAAAAACCTCCTGAAAGGGTCGGCCGGCACGCGGGCCTTTGGCACTCCTACAACTAAAGCGTTAGCACTCTTGAGTCTAGAGTGCTAATCGGCTTCTGACAAATGGAGTTTGCGGTTGCTCCGCGGGCGGTGAGTTATGGCGGATTGATTTAGCCCTATTAGTTACTTATTATTGTGTGCAACCAGTGCAAATAGCCGGGAGGCAGCGATGGCAAGCACCGCCCAGGTCGACTCAGCAGTTCCCCGCGCGAAGGCCGTCTTTCACTTCGTGCTCCCGGCGGTCGCCTTTCTCGTAGGGCCGCCGGCCGCTCAGTGGATCCTTCTGGTCACCGGTCTCATCATGGGGCTGAGCGTGATCGGAGGGCCCCGGTACAGCCTCTTCGGGCACCTGTTCAAAGCGGTTCGACCCTCGCTCGGCATCGGTCCCGGCCGTAAGGACGCCGTCGCCCCGCACCGGTTCGCTGAGGCCCTGGGCGCTGTCTGCCTGCTGGCGGCAGCAATCCTCTACTTCGCGGGAGCGACGCTGGCCGGCCAGGTGCTGGCGCTCATGGTTGCCGTGCTTGCCCTCCTCAACGCCGCCGCCGGAATCTGCGTCGGCTGCCAGATGTACCTGCTGTTCAAGCGGTTCAGCCGGGGTGCGACCGTCTGATGGACCTCGCTCTCCGCCTTGGAATCCTGCTGGCTCTGAGCAGCGCCGCCACCTTGACCAGCTTCGCCCTGCGCCGATACTTCGGAAAAGCCGAGCTTCCCCAGAGGTTCGACCGGAAGGACGTCGCCCTGTCCTCCCAGGGGCCGATGCTCGTGCAGTTCACCAGCCCCTTCTGCTACGAGTGCCAGGTCGGGTACCCGCTGCTGCAGGCGGCGTCGGCGGAACACGACGCTCCGCTGGCGGTGATCGATGCCAGGGACCGGCCGGACCTGACGCAGAAGTACGCCATCCGGACGACGCCGACGATCCTGGTGGTGGACGGCAAGGGAAAGGTAACCTCCGGCTGGCTGGACGCCACGCCGTCGCACGAGGACCTCACCCGGGCCCTCGCCTCAGCGGGAAGCCGCTAGCTCTTTCAGCCTCCGGCGACTGCCGGGAGGATCGACACCTGCGACCCGCTCTCCAGGGCAGTGTTGAGCCCGTCCAGGAAGCGGACGTCCTCGTCCCCGACGTAGATGTTCACGAACCGGCGGATCTCCCCGTTGTCGTCCAGCAGGCGTTCGGTCAGATCCGGGTGCTTTGCCCCGATCTTGCCCAGCAGGTCGCGGACGTCAGACGCCTCGGCGACGTTCAGCTCGGCCTCTCCCCCGGTCAGGGTGCGGAGCTGTGTGGGGATCTTCACTCGTACGCTGATAGCAGCCTCATCTCCTCGTCGAACTTCTCCAGGTCTCCGGAAATGTGCACGTTCGGTCCAACCCGCCCCGTGAGGGCCTCCGCCGTCTTGAGTCCCATGCCGGTGATGAGCGCCACGACCGTCTCCCCCGGCTGGAAAGTCCCCCGCTCCGCCATCTTCTTCAAGGCGCCGATGGTCACTCCGCCGGCGGTCTCGGCGAACACGCCCTCGGTGGAGGCGAGGAGGCGGATGGCCGCAACGATCTCCTCGTCGGTCACCTCGTCGCCCGTCCCGCCCGTCTCGTTTACGGCCTTGACCGCATAGTAGCCGTCGGCCGGATTGCCGATGGCCAGGCTCTTGGCGATGGTGTCCGGCCGCACCGGGCGGATGACCTCCACGCCGGCTTTGATAGCGGCTACCACCGGGTTGCAGCCCTGCGCCTGGGCGGCGTGCATCCGAGTCTGCGGCGCCTCGTCGAGAATCCCGACCTTGTGGAACTCCTCCAGCCCTTTGCGGAACTTCGTGAGCAGAGAGCCGCTGGCAACGGGGACCACCACGTGGTCCGGGGCTTTCCAGCCCAGCTGCTCGGAAACCTCGAAAGCGAGGGTCTTGGATCCTTCGGAGTAGTAGGGCCGCAGGTTTACGTTTACGAAACCCCACTCGCCCTTCTGGGCGATCTCGGAGCAGAGCTTGTTCACGTGATCGTAGTTGCCCTCCACCGCGATCATGTTCCCGCCGTATATGGCGGTTGTGATCACCTTGTTCTGCTCCAGGTTCGCGGGGATGAACACGAACGATCGCAGCCCGGCACGTGCGGAGTGGGCGGCCACCGCGTTGGCCAGGTTTCCGGTCGAGGCGCAGGCCACGGTGTCGAAGCCCATCTCCCTCGCCACCGTAAGGGCGACGCTGACCACGCGGTCCTTGAAGGAGTGCGTCGGGTTGGCGGTGTCGTTCTTTATGTAGAGGTTGTCGATGCCGAGCTCGGCGCCCAGGCGGGGGGCCTTCAGCAGCGGAGTCATGCCGGCGCCGATGTCGATGCGGGGAGCGGAGGGATCCACCGGAAGCAGGTCGCTGTACCGCCAGATGGTCGCCGGCCCGGCGTTGATCGAATCCCGCGAGATCTCGGCAGCTATCGATCCGTAGTCGTACACCGGCTCGAGCGGGGCGAAGCAGAAGTCGCACGCATAGATGGGTGCGGCCTCGTAGGTGCGCCCGCACTCCCGGCACTCCAGCTTCTCTACTCTGGCCACCTGAATCCTTCCAATAAAAAACGCCTGCCGATGGCAGGCGATTCGATTGCTGTCCTGCTCATCTTCCCCGGATCTCCCGGGCGGGAATTAGCACCTTTCAGTCGATTTTCTAGCCGACTGACGGCTGCCGAGGCGTCACAGGGCCCGTCCCTAAGCCTCTCTTGATGAGGATGTAACCATTGCACCGCGATACGAGCATGTCAAACGCACGAGATGGGGTGCGTTATGAATTCCTCAGGCCCCCTTCTTCGCTTCCTTGAGCTGCGGCGTGCGGGCGCCCTTGGCGGCCCGTCCCGAGGGACCCTCCGCGTCGCCGGACCTGTCCACCGCGACCGGCTCCTCCGGTATCTCCGACTCCTCGCCCGGCTCCTTCACCAGGCCCCCATCCTCCGGGACCTCGTAGTAGTCCCAGTTGCCCAGGACACGGGTCTCGTAGAAGTGGACGAACAGGATCTTGGCCACTCCCATCATGGGCACTGCCAGGAGCATGCCGAAGACACCGCCCAGCGATGCCCCCAGCAGAAGGGCGATCATGACCGCCACCGGATGCAGCCGCACCGCCCACCCCATCACCTTGGGGCTGATGAAGTGGTTGTCGATCTGTTGCACGGCCAGCATGGCCAGCGCGGCCTTGATCGCCAGCGGCAGCCCCCCTTCGAAGGTCCCCACCAGCACCGCCGCGGCGCCGCCGACGAAGGGGCCCACCAGCGGAATGATGTTGAAGAAGCCGGCCAGAAGACCGATGGGCAGCCAGAACGGCAAGCCGATCAGCAGGAACACAAGGCAGGACATCACGCCGACGATCGCCGCCACCAGCAGCTGGCCGCGAAAGAAACTGCCGACCGTGTTGCCGATGCGCTCCAGAACCGGCATCCACTCCTCCCGCCGGCGGGGCGGCATGTAGTGAAGGCCCGCCTTCTGGATCTTGGGCAGGTCGATCAACAGGTAGGCGGCGAAGACCGGCGCCAGGATGAAGTTGACGATCACGTGGATCGCACCGGTGGCGAACCGCCCCGCGCCGGCAAACAGCCTGGTGCCGACGTCCTCCAGGAACGAGGGGGTCTCCGCCCGGCCGCCTTCCGATGGGGTGGCGGATCCTTCCGACGAGAGGTTGCCCATGCCAATGGCGTCGAGAGAGATGTTCATGCGCTCGGCGAGGCTCTCGATCCTGGTTATGGCGTTCTCCTGGATCTCGGGTCCGCGCTGCACCAGGTCGTTGATCTGCCTGCCCAGCGGTGGAACCAGCAGCGACAGGCCGATCGCCACCACGCTCAGGAAGAGCAGGTAGATGATCGCCGTACCGATTCCCCGCCGTATCCCCCGGCGCTCGAGGCGCGTCACCATCGGGTTCAGCAGGAAGATCAAAATCATCGCCAGTGCGATCGGCGGAATGACCTCGCGAAGAAACCACAGGACGTAGAGGGAGATGCCGGCCAGCAACAGGCAGCCGATGAGAGACCACGAGACTATTCCGGCCCGCCGAAAGCCGTCGCTTACTTGGGGACCTTGGCGACGATTGGGAACAGCCACCATCCAAGTATAGGGTCGCCCGTGCAGCTCTCCGGAGAACTGGGGCCGACCCGGGCGGCGTCGGGTAACCTTTGCCTGTGCCGTCCCTGAAAGCCGGAGCGGGCCCGTGACCGAAGCCGCATCCTCCCTGGCAGAGATCCTTAGTGGCCGTTCGCTGGTCATCGCCTCCAACCGCGGCCCGGTGAAGTACGAGGAGAACGAGAACGGCGAGCTGGTGGCGACGCGAGGCGCCGGCGGGCTCGTCACCGCCCTCACCGAGGTCATGAAGCACGCCGACGGACTCTGGGTTGCCGCCGCCTTGACCGCGGGAGACCGCAAGATGGTTCGCTCGAACCCGGACGGCCACCTGACGGCCGAGCTGGACGAGGAGACACTTCGTCTTCGCTACCTGACCTTCGACCGGGACACCTTCGACCGCTACTACAACCGGATCTCCAACTCGGTCTTCTGGTTCCTCAATCACGGCATGTGGAACCTGCCGATGCACCCACGGTTCACCGCCCGCTGGCGCCGCGACTGGGAGGCGTTCAAGGAGGTCAACCGGATCTTCGCCGAGGCCCTGGCAAAGGAGATCTCGGGCTCGGAGGCCATCACACCGGTGATGCTCCACGACTACCATCTGACCCTGGTGGCGAAGTACCTGAGGGAGCTGGTCCCCTCCGCATTCGCCTACCACTTCACGCACACCCCATGGGCGCAGCCCGACATGATGCGGGTGCTGCCGGGCGAGATGGCGGCGGAGATCCTCGAAGGCATGCTGACCAACGACCTGGTGGGATTCCAGGCCCGGCGGTGGTCGAAGAACTTCATGCTCTGCTGCCAGGACATCCTGGGGGCCGAGGTCGACATGGACCGTGGCCTCGTGCACCACAAGGACATCGAGACCGTCGTGCGCGACTACCCCATCTCCATCGACGCCGAGGCGGTCCGCCGGCTGGCCCACTCGCCCGAGGCGGCCCGGCACATGCGCTGGCTGGACCGGGTCCTGGAGGGCAGACAGCTGATTCTCCGGGTGGATCGACTGGAGCTGTCCAAGAACGTGGTGCGCGGGTTCAAGGCCTACGAGACGATGCTGAACAACCACCCCGAGATGAAGGGGCAGGTGGTCCACGTCGCCCTCCTTTACCCCTCCCGGCGCGCGATCCCCGAGTACCGCAACTACGAGGCTGAGGTGCTCGCCTTCCACGACGAGGTGAACAAGGAGCTGGGGACCGACGACTGGCAGCCCATCGTGCTGATCAACGAGGACAACTACGTACGTGCCCTGGCCTGCAGCCGCAGATACGACGTCCTCATGGTGAACCCGATCCTCGACGGCATGAACCTGGTCGCCAAGGAGGGACCTACGGTCAACGAGGTCGACGGGGTCGTCGTTCTGTCGAAGAACGCCGGAGCGTTCTACGAGCTGGAGTACGGGGTGCTCGGGATCAATCCCTACGACATAGAGGAGATGGCCGAGGCGCTGTTCCGTGGCCTCACGATGGATGCGGAGGAGAAGCGGCGGATGGCCCAGCTGAACCGGGAGATTCTCGACCACAACACACCGAGCAAGTGGGTCTGGCGGCAGCTCAAGGACATCACCCGGCTCCACGAGGCCGGAACCTAGCCTCCATATATAGGCGCGCTAGAGGAGACGCTCTAGCAGCTCGACCACCTCGGCCGGCGACTTGACCTGCAAGTCGGTCACCTCCAGCATCCCGGCCGGGGCCTCCGTCGAGACCACGCCCACCCGAAGCAGCAGGCCGGGGATGAGGTGAGCCGCCCGGCGCATCATCTCGACGTCGGCGGCATCGTCGCCGGCCACAAGCGCATTCTGCACCTGCGCCTGGACGGCCAGGCGCTGGAACGCCGAAGCCTTCGAAACCGACGGCGGCTTGAGCTCCAGAACCATTCGTCCCACGCCGAGGGTGAAGCCGGTCCTGGACGCGGCATCGCGTGCCCAAGCCGCAAGCGGCGGCGGCGGTTCCGGCAGGCCGGAGTTCCGGTAGTGCAGGGAGACGGCGAGGTCCTTGTTCTCCACGTCACAACCCGCCAGGTCGTTTGCCCGAATGACCTCGGCCGCCTGACCGGCCAGGGTCTTCGCCGTCTGCCTCCACCGGCCGGCCATCGGCGACTGCACCAGACCCTCCGGCGTCATCTCCTCGGCGCCGTAGAGCCCGAGGTACCGCGGCCCGTCTGCCCCCACCCGTGGATACAGGTCGGCGGCCCCCCGGCCGGAGATGAATGCCACGAGCTTGTACAGGCGGGAGAGAGAACTGAGGATCTCGGGGGCCTCGGGCACGATCGCCGCGGCTTCACGGTCCTCGACGATCGGCGCCAGAGTTCCGTCGAAGTCGAGGAAGATCCCGGTGTGCTCGCGCTCGCGTCGCAGCGTCTGGATCTGTTCCGCCAGCTCCAGTCGTTCCATTGAGGCCCCGTTCCCGGCGAGCACTCGGCCCGGCCGTATCGGTAGACTTCCCCGGAAATGAGAAAGCCGTCGCTTCGCGCCGCCGCCCTCTGCATCCTGCTGCTTCTCGGCGCGTGCTCCAACGGCAAGATACCTCTGGAGTACCGGTTCGAGGAGGGTGAGGGGACCTACTACCGCTGGACCATCGACAGCCGGACCTCGGTGAGCTCTACCAGCGAGGAGAGCGTCACCACGGTGAACATGGTGGTCGACGTCCATGAGCAGGTGGCAAAGGGCAAGGACGGGAACTCGGTGCTCACGATGACGCTCACCCCCCGGAGCGTCCGCCAGGGAAACCGGGCGATCAACACGCCTCCGCCGGTGACCGTCAAGTACGAACTGGGCCCCAACGGAG
>DATAAN010000301.1:0-4388 GCA_036260105.1 Actinomycetota bacterium | reverse complement strand
ACCAGGTCGTCCCAGCACCGGGCGTCGCAGAGGGCGTCGACCCGCAGCAGCAGCTCGTTGGGCTGCGCTGCCTCGACCAGCTCCTCGACGTTGCTCACCCTCCGAGGGTACCGCCGAAGTGCCCGCTACCCCTGTGCCTCTCTCCGAAGCAGCTCCGCCTTTCGCTCCACTCCCCAGCGGTATCCCGACAGCGTCCTATCGCCCCGCAGCACCCGGTGGCATGGGATGGCCACCGCGACCGGATTGGCGGCGCACGCGGCAGCCACCGCCCGTGCGGCGGCCGGTCTGCCGACGGCTTGGGCAATCTCGGCATAGGTGGCCGTCGATCCGGCCGGTATACGCCGAAGCGCGTCCCAGACCTGGCGCTGGAATACCGTGCCGCGCACGTCGAGTGGAAGCTCGAAGCCTGAGGCCGGGCTCTCCACCAGTTTCACGACCGCTTGGAGGGTCTCGGCGAATCCGGGACCGGCCGGGCTTAGATCCGCCCCGGGAAAGCGCAGACGCAGCTGCTCCAGAAGGTCCTCCGGGACATCGCCGAGAGACACGGCGCACACGCCCCGGTCCGTCGCCGCAGCCAGTACGAAGCCCAGCGAGCAGCGAGTCACGCCGTAGCCGATGCGCACACCGCCGGCACCCCTTCGGTACTGTGCGGGGGTCATGCCGAGCAGCTGGGTGGACCCGTCGTAGAAGCGGCCGCTCGATCCGAAGCCGGCCCCGTACAGAGCGTCGGTCACCGTCTCGCCTCCTGCCAGCCGCTCCCCCACCCGGCTGACCCGGGCTGAGGCTGCGTAGGCCTTGGGTGTCATCCCGGTGACCCGCTTGAAGATGCGCTGGAAGTGGGAGCTGCTGAGGCCTGCCGCTCCCGCGAGCTGCTCGTTGGAAAGCGGCACCGCAGACTCCTCCAGCATGCGGCAGGCCTTCGCCGCCAGTTGGGTCCACTCCTCCGGTAGGGACGTCGCCTCCGGACGGCAGCGGCGGCAGGGTCGGTAGCCCGCGGCCTGGGCGGCCGCGGCGTCGTCGAAGAACTCCACGTTCCCGCGGCCTGGCAGCCTGGACCCGCATCCGGGACGGCAGAAGACGCCGGTCGTGCGCACGGCGTAGAGGAAGTAGCCGGCGCCTGCCGGGTCGCGGTCGGCCACGGCTTGCCAGCGTCGGTTTTCCACATCAGATGGCATCTCAGGCTCCTCTCGGTTGCTCAATCGAGGAATCTAGGGCATGCCGGAGAGCTGACGCACTCCGTTTTACGCCGTGAAATCGGCGTCTCCTCAGGCTGCCAGCCTGAGTCCGAGGAAAACCAGGAAAACGAGCGGAGGCGCGATCTGCACGAACGCCCCGCTCTTCAAGTTCGGGGCGGAGGCGATCAGGACCAGGCCGGCCACGACCATGCTCAGGCAGCTCCAGGCGGCGATGCCCAAGCCGACGTTCTCCTGCCCCTGAATCCAAGCGAACAGGCCGGCGAACACGCCAAGAGCGAGCATGAGGTTGTAGAAGCCCTGGTTGAATGCGATGAGGCGGGTGGTCCGGGCGTCCTCGGCCGTCATCTGGAAGCCGTGGGTGACCGCAGGCTTCTCCCACCAAAGGCTCTCGGCGCAGAAGAACACGACGTGCAGGATGGCCGCAAGGACTGCGGCCCCCCACATCACTGCAGTCATGAACCCTCCGCTTCGCCGTTTCCCGCACTATACGCAGTGCGGGAAACTGGATGAAGCGGAGTTATCAGACTCTGGCGGCCGGCGTCATCGCCGCAGCGCGGCCAGGACCGAGGGCGACGCCGGCGTCGGGATGTCGGAGGGGTCTCCACCCCAGGAGAGGTATCCCTGGTCTTTGATCCACCAGATCCCGATGGACCTGCGGTAGATCGCGATGTCGATGTCCTTGTCACCGTCGTAGTCGCCGATGACCGGCACGTCCGTGGGGTCGCCGCCGAAGGTCACCGGGGCCTGATCCTTGATCCACCAGGTTCCCGTCGACGGCCGGTAAACGGCGATGTCGGTGTCGCCGTCTCCGTTGTAGTCGCCGGGAACCGGGATGTCCCCTGCGACGCCCCAGAAGAAGGTCGGCCCGTCCTTGATGTACCAGCCTCCAGAGGAGGGCCGCCACACCGCGGCGTCCGTGTCGCCGTCGCCGTCGTAGTCGCCCGGGACCGGGATGTCGGAGGAGATGCCCCATGAGTAGGTCGGGCCGTCCTTCAGGAACCACTGTCCAGTCGAAGGCCGCCAGATCGCAACGTTCGCCTGGCCGTTGCCGTCGTAGTCGCCGGGAACCGGGATGTCGGAGGGAATACCCCAGTAGCTGGTAAGCCCGTCTTTCACGAACCACTGCCCGGAGCTCGGCCTCCAGACGGTCACGTCGGCCTTGCCGTCGCTGTTGTAGTCGGCCGCGACCGGGATGTCGTCCCGCAGGCCCCAGAACGTCGGCGCTCCGCTGTCCTTCTGATACCACCCGCCGACGGAGGGCCGGTAGACCGCGATGTCGGTGCGTCCGTCGCCGTTGAAGTCGGCGGGGGCTCGGAACGCCGGACGCACAGGTGCCTCGACAGTGGTCGTGTCGTTGTTGCTGAAGGAGAGGAACGATCCGTTGACCGAGCCGGCCACCATCATGTTCTGGTTGGTCTGGATGCCGTCCATCTGCGGGGATGCATCGTGGTTCGGAGCACGGTTGGCGCTCATGGTGAACGAGATCCGGCAGATGTCCAGGTCGCTTGCGATGTCCGCCTGGGACAGGGTGAACGCTCGGCTGTCCGCCCGGGAGACCTTTATCCTGCCCGTCGCGGGATCCACAACGGCGAAGTTGAAGATTTGATCGGCACAGCCGGTGCCCTTCATGCCGGTGCCGGTCGGGCTGACGCTGAGGGCGCCCGGGTCGGCGATGCCGCCGGCGCAGTTGAGGTCCCAGTTCGAGCACGACGGGATGAACTGCAGGTCCGTGACCGTGAGGGGACCCGAGGAGTGGTTAACGATCCACAGGCTCGGCGTGGTGTAGCCCTGGCCGATCCGGAGGATCGTCGCAAAGTCGGGAACCAGCCCGAAGTAGGAGCTGGCAGCCGCGGGGCTAACCGGCAGCAGTCCGAGCGCTACGACGGTAAGGACGGCAAGTCTGGCCAGTCTGCGGACGCCCTTTACGGCAAGGGGACGACGCCGGACAAGCCTGACCGAAATCCCTGGGGCTAAGGGGGACACGGCAGTCTCCTTTAATCAGCCCGTCCCCCGTTGGACCTGAAGTTGGCAGCAACGAATTATCGGCAGCTTCGAGAAAGCGTTAAGTCGCAGGGGAAAACGAGCCATTCCGGTGTAAGTACCGGTGCCGAAGGATATCGATGTTCCTCATGCCTAGGGAAGTTCATCCGGCGATTTTCGACCTGCTGTTAACCTGACGGCATGCCGGCGCAGTTCATCTTCACCATGCGCAACCTCCGGCGGACCCATCCGCCGGACCGGGAGGTCCTGCGCGGGATCAATATCTCGATGTACCCGGGCGCCAAAATCGGCGTCCTCGGAGCCAACGGCTCGGGGAAATCGTCGCTGTTGCGGATCATGGCCGGCGAGGACGACGGCTACACCGGAGAAGCCCGGCTTACTCCCGGGTTCAGCGTCGGGTTTCTGCCCCAGGAACCGCGGCTGGACTCCTCCAAGGACGTTATGGGCAACGTCGCCGAGGGCGTCGGCGAGGCGAAGTCGCTGCTCGACCGCTACAATGCGGTGTGCGAGGCGATGGGCAACCCGGACGCCGACTTCGACAAGTTGATCACCGTGCAGGCGGAGCTTCAGGAGAGGATCGACGCCATCGACGCCTGGTCGGTGGACCGCACCGTGGAGATTGCCATGGACGCCCTGCGGCTTCCTCCCGGCGACGCCGATGTGACCAAGCTCTCCGGCGGCGAGGTCAGGCGTGTCGCCCTGTGCCGTCTGCTGCTCCAGAAGCCCGACCTTCTGCTGCTCGACGAGCCGACGAACCACCTGGACGCCGAGTCGGTGGCCTGGCTGGAGCGCACTCTGCAGGACTACTCCGGCACCGTGGTGGCCGTCACCCACGATCGCTACTTCCTGGACAACGTTGCCGGCTGGATCCTGGAGCTCGACCGGGGGCACGGCATCCCATGGGAGGGCAACTACAGCTCATGGCTGGAGCAGAAGCAGAACCGGCTTGCCATGGAGGAAAAGAGCGACGCCCGCCGGCGGCGCACCCTGGAGCGGGAGCTGGAGTGGATACGAATGTCTCCCCGGGCCCGGCAGGCCAAAGGTAAGGCCCGCCTGAACAGCTACGAGCAGCTGGCCGCTGAAGCCGAGGCCGCGCCGGAGCGGGCGGACAAGCTCGAGATCACCATCCCGCCGGGCCCCCGCCTGGGGGACCTCGTCGTCGAGGTCGACCACCTGACTAAGGGCTACGGC
>DATAAN010000300.1:0-1896 GCA_036260105.1 Actinomycetota bacterium | reverse complement strand
GGTGCACGCGTGCTTGAGGCCGTTGCCCATGACACCGCTGAAGGTCATCCGCCGGGCAGCGGCGTCGACGGCCGTCGGAGCCCCTTGCTGTCCGGACATCAAGGAGATCGCTCCGGACAATCCCCGGTCGCTGTCCGAGGTGTATCGGAAGACCATGACGTCCGCGGACCGGCTGGCGAACGCCTCCCTGAGGACGCGCCGCCCCGGCGCGCCGAACCGGGTGACATGGATACCGTCGAAGAAGTCCAGGGCGCGCTGGTAGTCGACGAACGTGCGCAGTGTGCGCGTGTCGAACCCCCTGCCTTCCAGGGCGACTTCGGCGATCTGGAAGCCGGTGGACGACCCGCCGGGGGTGAACGTGAGCCGGTAGGTGCGGTAGGCGGTGCTGTTGGTGATCCGGAAGGTCCGGCTCTCACCGCGGTTGGCGAAGGGCGCGCCGGGGTTCTGCGTGTCGAGGGTCACCCACGCTCGCCCGTCCTGCGACGCCTCCAGCGTCCATCGCCGGGGATCGTCCTGCGGACGGTCCGGGGCCGCCGTCAGCGTGTACGCGGTGACGGCGACCGCGCGGGGCAGGTCGGCCTGCCAGACGACTGCCGGTGCGGCGTCGTCGACCCGCCAGACCGTGGCGGGATCGCGGTCCACCGAACACGAGATGTCCATGGCCTGGGCCCCGGCCCCGGCACCCGATCCCTCGGAGTGCCCGCTCGGCGACGACAGGTACAGCGCGGCGCCACCGAGGTCGACGCCGGACAGACCGATCTCGGCCACCTGGAAGTGGCTGACCCCTGCCTTGGGGATGAAGTCGAACCGGTAGAAGCGGTACGACCCGCTGGTGGCGCAGGTGAATTCCTTCGTCTGGAAACGGCTCTCGAAGGGCGCCGGAAAAGTGCGGCTGTCCAGGGTGGTCCAGGTGGCGCCGTCGGCGGAACCGGACAGCGTCCACTCCTGCGGGTCGCGCTGGGGCACGTCGTTGGCACTCGTCAGACGGTAGGAGGGGACCGGCACGGGCTCGGAGAGCTCGACCTGCCACTGCACCCTCGAACCGGGCCCGTCGATGCACCACTTGGTGCTCGCGTTGCCGTCGTACGACTTCTCCACGCCCTCCGACGAGGAGGTGCGGTACGGCCCCCCGGGGGCCGTGACCTTCGCACGGTCGGCGAAGGTGACGACGACGTCGCCGAAGTTCCGGTAGGAGCCGAAGCCGGTCATGCTGGTGTCGAACGCGCTGTCGGGCTTGCCCGCGAGCGCGTTGTCGTAGTTGTTGACCCCGCCCCACAGACTCTGCTCGTTGAACTGGATGCGCTCCTGGTCGGGGTCGGCGAACAGCATGGCGCCGAGACGGCCGTTGCCGATCGGCAGAGCCTGCGACTGCCAGTCCAGGGCGGGGACCGAGTACTTCAGCGCCTTGCGCGACAGGGTCGGCCACCGGACGGCCGCCGATGCGGTGGAAGTGGCGGCGAAGGCCGGCCCCGCAGGGGTGCCGCCGGCCAGCTGAGTGATCAAGGGTGCGAGGGCGAGGGCGCCGCCCAGTTTCAGGACGCTTCTTCGCTGCGGGTGGGATGCATGGGTCACGGCAAGATCTCCCAGCCATGGGTGTTCGACACGAAAGGAAGGGCAACCTCTTCGAGTCCTCCGAGGGGCACGCCATCTTTGCCGCGGTATAGATCGGATGTCTAGAGGGGCTGCAGCACCAACTCGTGTGACTTCCACCGGCAACTCGACAGACCACTCTGGGGTGATGGGAACGAACCTCCCGCATGTCGACTGCGCCCGGAAGCAGCAGAGGACAGCGAGGAGCTTCGCAATACATCGGATGTCAGCCACCTTGACGCGGTGGGCGTCCTGGACGGCACTCAGCGGGTAGACCTGCTCGACCACCGGGCGCAGTTCGCCGCG
>DATAAN010000299.1:0-2493 GCA_036260105.1 Actinomycetota bacterium | reverse complement strand
ACGCCGCCGGGGCCGGTCAGGGTCAAGAGCGGGACGGCTTCCTCCAGCAGGAGGGTGCGGGCGGTGGCTCGCTGACTTTCCCGGCCCATGAGCCGGGTGCGGGGGAGGGGCACTGAGCCAAGCTGGGATGGTGCAGTAGCGGCCACCAGGCACGCCTTTCGCCAAACCGGAGCTCGATGATGCGCATAGTGTGCCTGATTTCCAGAACGCAATCTATCGAGACGTGTGGTAGGGCCGGTAACGTAACCGGCGTTATCGGAACCCGTTTCAAAATTCATCTGCGCCATCGGCGCAGGGCATCACACGGGAAGAGGGTGGTGGATTGTAGGGCTGTAGCTGGTTCTTGCCGGCTGCACCGAGCGTTGCTACGATCGCCGTCTCATAGGTCTCGAAGTCGACGCGTTCACGGCCAGGAGCGACGCCGGATGCCCATGCAGGATGCGCCCCCTCCTTTCGACCCGCTGCGGTACAAGGAGACGACGCGCGAGCAGTGGCAACGCGCCGCTGAGGCCTGGGACCGCTGGACGCCGACGCTCCAGTCCTGGCTAGGGCCGGCCACCGAACTGATGCTCGACCTGGCTGGGGTCGGCCCGGGCGACCGTATCCTCGACATCGCGGCCGGGGCCGGGGAGCCGGCCATGACCGCGGCCAAGCGCGTCGGGTCGACGGGCTCAGTCCTGGCCACCGATATCTCGTCCAACATTCTCGCCTACGCACAACGCGCCGCCAGTGCCCAAGGGTTGACGAACCTCCAGACCCGGGTCATGGACGGCGAGCATCTGGAGGTGCCGGACGCCGCGTTCGACGCCGTGCTCTCGCGCCTGGGCCTAATCTACTTCCCCGATCGGCAGCGCGCCCTTGCCGAAATCCGGCGGGTCCTGGTGTCGGGGGGGCGGATTGCGGCGATGGTCTACGCGACGGCCGAGAACAATCAGTTCTTCTCGATCCCGATCGGCATCATTCGGCGGCGCGCCCAGCTTCCGCCGCCGGCGCCGGGTCAACCCGGTCCGTTCAGCCTTGGCGGGGCCGGGGTGCTGGAGGCGGCGTACCGCCAAGCAGGGTTCCGGGAGATCGCCATCCGGACCGTCGCCGCGCCGTTGCGGATGGCCTCCGCCGAGGAGTACGTGCGGTTCGCGCGCGAGTCGTTCGGCGCCCTCCACCAGATGCTAGCGGGCGTGACGGAGGCGGAACGCGAGGCCGCCTGGGACGAGATCACCCGCGAACTCCGCCAGTTCGAGGGATCCGAAGGGTTCGTGGGGCCCTGCGAGCTGATCGTCGGGGTCGGGACCAAGGAGTAGCCAGAGCCCCGGCACCGAACGGGAAACGGTTCCCGGAGTCTGCTTCACGACGTAGGGTGACCGAAGCGCCGTCGTCGCGCAGGACCGCTAGCGCGAGACTGACTCACAAGGCGTCGTACACAAAGAACCAGGATCGCCAGGTAGACGAACGCCTGAAACGAGGCAGCCGTGCGGTCCACCCGGTAGCGCAGCCGGCGGAAGCCCTTGAGCCAGCCGAGGGTGCGCTCGACGACGTAGCGCTTTCGCTGCAGTGCGGTATCCACAGCATACAGTTCGCCCGTCGCTTGCTCGACTGGGATGCAGGCCCGGGTCGGGATCAGCGGCCGGAACCCGTGATCATGGACAAACTGCCGGAACCGCAGGCTGTCGTAGCCCTTGTCGGCCAACAGCGTCGGCTCAGCGGTCTTCGCCGCATCGGGGAGGATGTCACGTAGGGTCGGCAGCGGTCTAACGATGTTGGCGAGGGTGAGGACCCCGAGCGGAGTGTCGTGGTAGTTGCCCGGGGCTACGCTAACAGCAAGCGGCGTCCCCGCCCGATCGACCAGCAGCGACAGCTTCGTCCCGACTGCCCGGTGCTTGCCGGAATAGCCGGTCTGCTCCGCGAACTCCTGACTCGGAATCAGCGTACCATCGAGGCTGACCAGCGAGCGATCAAGACGTTTGCCCTGCACAAGGAAGTTCAGGAGCGCGTGCCAGACCTGGCGATAGCCCTGCCGTCGATGCCAGTACCGCAACCGACGCCAATGGGTGACACCGGACGGGGACCCGGGCTGGTTGAGGTCACGCCAGCGGCAACCGGAGCGCAGCACCCGCAGGATACCGGGCAGGAGTTGCAGATTCGAATACGGCCGTCGACCTCGCGGAGCATACGGCGGTTCTGGAAGGCGCTCAGCGATGAAGGCGAGTTGGCGCTGCGTGAGGACGTCACTCGCGGGGACAGAGGACATGGGCAGACTCCTCAGAGATCCGGAGAAATCCGCCCAATTTCAAGCTTGAGTGTTTATGAAGCCGGTTCTCGGAACCCGTTTCAAAAGCCTTTGACAGCCCAACACGCCGTCGGCTTGACAGGCCCCGGGTGCGCCGTATGCTACGAGCACTTCGACCAGGTATGCAGGCGGCGCAGACCCTCTCTGGCGTCCCGCGCCACACTGTCGGACTCGGCGCCGCCGGCGTACGCGGCCGATCGACGGCGCCG
>DATAAN010000298.1:0-3854 GCA_036260105.1 Actinomycetota bacterium | reverse complement strand
CCATTACGGCGCTGTGCCGTCGCGCCTGCCAATGGGACTGCCACGCTGACGGCCGGGGCTTCTTCCGGCGACTTCCTACTGCGGTCGGACGGGAAGGGAAAGAGGGTAGGTCAGTAGTGCAAGGCGGAAGGAAACCCCGGCGCTCTAGCCGGCACGGGAGGCATTGCGGCGGCGAACCCTAGCTTTCTTCGCCCTCGTCGCCGAACATCCACTCCAGGTGCTCAACCGTGTCGGACGGGCCTATGAGGATCAGGCGGTCGCCGGACTCCATCATCGTTCGCCCTCCGGGCCGGTAGATCCACCGGCCCCGCCGGCTGAAGGCCAGGGGGGTCATGCCCCGGAGGTCCAGCTCGGCAAGGGACCTCCCCTCCGCCGGCGAACCGTCGTGGAGCGTCACCTGCATGACCACGTCCTCGGCGGCGCCGAGCGCCTCGGCGATCACCGGATGCAGCTCCTCGTCACGCTCGATCAGCCAGACCATCGCCTGCGCTGCGTCGCCGATGACCTCGGAAGCCACCGCCAGGTGCAGCAGTCCCCGCAGGGCGGGGCGGTCCCTTGACTCGGCCGCCGCGTCCAGCACCCAGGATTCGATGCTCTCCCGCATGTCGTCCAGCCGGTCCTCGAGTCGCACGACCTCGGCCGCCAGGCCGCGATCGTCGAACAGAACCGCTGCGTACGCCAACCCGACCGCGGCTTCCGCCAGATCCTTCATGTCGACCACCTCGTCGACCGCTTTGTCGAGCTCCCAGTAGCTCTGCTCACCGGGATCGGGCAGCAGCTTGGCGGCCATGCCGACCACCCGCCGCAGCTGCGGCAGCGCCTCCGGGTGGCCGCGGACGACCAGGATGTCCCCTCCCTGCAGGACCCCCTCGTCCGACGGGTCGAACACCCAGCGGTTGCCCCGCCGCACCGCCAGCAGGCGGAACTCCTCCACTGCGTTTTCCAGCTCGTCGACGCTGCGGCCGTGCATCTCGCTGCCGTCCTGCACCTGCAGCCGGTCGATGACCTCGTCGGCCTGGGAGAGGTCGGTCCGAAGCTCCTTCGGGATGCCGAGGTTGTCGAGCACGATCTTGGCCACGTCCACCGCCTGGTTTCCGATCATCTCGATCGATGAGATGACCTGAAGGAGCGACGCCAGCCCGGCGGCGTCCTGCGGGCTGCGGGACGCGATCAGGCAGACCTCCCGCATCCGGTGCACCAGCCGGCTGAGCTCCTCCTCCAGCTCCAGCACCTCGCCCGACAGGTCGCGGTCGGCGTAGAACAGGCCGGCGTACGCCAGGTCCAGCATCAGCTCCGAGGTGTCTTTGGCCTCGGCCAGCATGGCCTTGAGGGTGCGGGGCTGGTCGTTCACGCGATGCCCAGCCAGATCATCGACAGGATGAGGGCGACGGCTCCGATCAGGTCCATGGAGCTGGTGACCACCGGGATGCCGTAGTTGTCCGGGTCAAGGCCGAAGCGGAAGGAGATCATTGCCGTGTAGTAGGCGACGAAGATCGCCCCCGTCGTGGCTACGGCACCGGCGAGCAGGGTCAGGGCCAGCATCGACCCCAATCCCGGCGTCTCCAGACCCACCGCATGAGAGACGACGGTGCCGCTCAAGCCGACGAAAAAGAACACTGGAACTCCGAGAATATAGGTCATCAGGATGTCTTCCCAACTCCTCCCGCTCGGAATCGCCTGGGGCGGGATCGAGCCCAGGTGCAGCTTTGAGCTCAACCGGGCCGAAAGGATGCCGCCGAGCGCTCCGGCATCCTCCAGGAAAGGCGGGATGAGCACCAGCAACCCGGGATAGGTCAGGAAGTGCTCCAGACGCTGCTCGATGGTCACGCCCGCGATCACGTCGACCAGCCCGGCGACGATGAGAATGGCCAGACTCCCCCTTACGACCCGGCGGAAGATGCGCAGCTCCTTGTGATGCAGCTGGTAGAGGGTCGAATATCCGATCGCCAGCACCGTCAGCAGGGTGACCAGCTCAGGCAGCGCCCCGACGGGCAGCAGGAATGTCGTCAGCCACAGCGCGGGGAGGGTGATGAGGTCCCCGGCGGCGGTGACGACCGGGGCCGCGACGTTGTCCATGTCCCAGCCCCGCCTGACCGACATGGCGGCCACTCCGAGCGTGATGAGCAGGATGACCACGCTGGAGAGCAGGCCGCCGACCACCGAGACCGTTATGTAGTGGGTGAACGGGATCGTCTCCGAGCCGAACAGGCGCGCCACCTCCTTGGCGAGCAAGGCGAGGGCGAGTGAGACGTAGAGCGTGAGCGCGGCCGACGCCATGACGTTCTGCCCGGCCAGGTTGCGTCTTTCGACCCGGCCCTCGAACTCACCGGTGTGGATTGCAGTTCCGAGGCGCGAACCGAGGGCGCCGAAGATGTTCCCCCTCATGCCGATGGCGGCGGGCACCAGCACGATCAGGCCGGGAAGCCGGTCCAGCGTGCCCGTCATGAAGCCCAGAGCCAGTCCGGCGGCGAGGTCTCCGACTGAGGAGACCAGCAAGGCACCCATCCCTTGCCGCATGTTCGTCCGCTGGCGGGTCAGCAGCTCGAGGAACCGGCGCCTCAGCTGGCGTCTGCCGCTCGCGGAGAAACGAGGAAATCGCATGGCAACCCGATCGTCGGACGAAGGATCTTGGGCCGATCTTTGCATACGGGCGTTACGGCAATGCGCCCGCCCGCAGGTCAATTGTCGGGCTTGCGCCGCAGCGTAGGGATGCATCCTGAGTGTTCCCAGCCGGGTGGGGAACGGCTAGAGCTCGCTGGGACGGGTAGATAATCGGCTCCTGGCAGGCGGGCGATCGGAGTTGCGGCATGGCGGAGCCCCTTAGGTCTGTCCGGATGCGCTTCCGGACACTGGTTCTGGCGACGCTCGTGCTCGCCACGATCGCGCCTGCCGGGAGCGCAGCCGCCGCCCCGGCGCCGGCCACCGCCTACGTCGCTCTCGGCGACTCGTTCACCGCCGGGCCGCTCATCCCTCCGCCGGACCCGGCGCCACCCGGCGGCTGTATGCAGTCGCTGCTCAACTACCCGCATCTGGTGGCGTCGCACTACGGAATGACCAACTTCCGGGACGTGAGCTGCTCGGGGGCGAAGACGGACGACATGTTCAACCACCAAAACGTCCAGCCGGGGCCCAACCCGCCTCAACTGGACGCGGTCAACGCCGGCACCCAGCTGGTCACGCTGCAGATCGGGGGCAACGACATCGGATTCGGAGAGCTCGTAAGCTGCGTCGCCCTGCTGCCGCTCGGCACGCCTTGCCGGGATCGCTTTGCGCCGGGTGGTGTCGATCAAATGACCAGCCGCATCGCAGCTACCAGGCCAAAGATCGACGCCGTGATGGCTTCGATCAGAGCCCGGGCCCCCCACGCTGCGATCTACCTGCTCGGTTATCCCTCGATCCTTCCGGAGAATTCGACCGGCTGCTGGCCGGTGATGCCCTACGCGCCCGGCGACGTCCCTTACCTCGTCAACATCGAGAAGCAGCTGAACGAGATGCTCCGCCAGAGCGCAGCGGCCAACGGGGCGACCTATGTCGACCTCTACGCGCCGACGCTGGGCCACGACGCATGCCAGCTGCCGGGTGCTCGCTGGGTAGAGCCGGTGGCGGCCGCGGTGGGGGCGGCGCCGGTGCACCCCAACGTCATGGGCATGATCGTGGCGCACTCGGTGCTCGTTGCAACTCTGAACGCCACCGGACCGTAGGCGCTCCCGAGCGGCGCCCGCCGCTGAGCGGCGAGGGCCAACGGTAGACTGGCTTTATGACTCCCAGGATCACCGGGCCCAAGGGCGCGCCCGACCTGTACCCTCCCCGCTCCGGAATGCACGACGAGATAACCGGCCAGGCCATGACCTGGT
>DATAAN010000297.1:0-3309 GCA_036260105.1 Actinomycetota bacterium | reverse complement strand
TCCCCCACACCGGGCTGACCGAGCTCCGCACCGTCACCTCCATGCACGAGCGCAAGCAGACGATGGCGGACCTGTCGGACGGGTTTCTTGCGCTCCCCGGCGGAATCGGCACGCTGGAGGAGCTGACCGAGATCTACACGTGGGCGCAACTCGGCCTGCACGGCAAGCCCTGCGGCGTCCTGAACGTCGAGGGTTACTTCAGCTCCCTTCTGCAGTTCCTCGACCACGCCGTCCACGAGCGGTTCCTGAGGCCGGAGCACCGCGGGACCCTGCTGGTCGGTGAGGACCCGGGTGAGCTGCTAGACCGGTTCTACGAGTACCGGGCGCCGAGGGTCGGCAAGTGGCTGGACCGGGCCGGCACCTGACGTTCAGTCCGGCCGGTAGAGGTTGGTGATCGGCAGCCTGCGGTCCCGCCCGAACGCCCTGGACGTCACCTTGATTCCCGGCGGTGCCTGGCGACGCTTGTACTCGGCCCGGTCCACCATTCGGGCCACCTTCCTGACGATATCCCGGTCGAAGCCCTGCGCGGCGATCTCGTCGATGCCGAGGTTGTCCTCCACGTAGCCCTTGAGTATCGGGTCCAGGACCTCGTATGGCGGCAGCGAGTCGGTGTCCAGCTGCCCCGGCGCCAGCTCGGCGCTGGGCGGACGATCGAGGATGGCGGCCGGGATGGCCTCCCTGTCGCGGTTTCGCCACCTGGAGAGCCGGTACACCAGCGTCTTGGGCACGTCCTTAAGCACCGCAAAGCCGCCCGCCATGTCGCCGTACAGAGTGGCGTAGCCGACCGCCATCTCCGATTTGTTGCCGGTGGACAGCACCAGCCGGCCCGTGAGGTTGGAGACGTACATCCACAGATTGCCCCGGATGCGGGCCTGGAGGTTCTGGTCGGCGATCGAATACTCGTTGTCGGGAAACTCCTGCTCCAGCGTTCTACGCATGGCGGCGAGAGCCAGGCCGATCGGCATGGTCACGAGCTCGAACCCCAGGTTCTCGGCGAGCTGCTTGGCGTCCTGGGTGCTCTGCGACGAGGTGAACTCGCTCGGGTTGGAGATGCCCAGCACATTCTCGGGGCCGATGGCGTCGCAGGCTATGGCGGCGGTAAGTGCTGAGTCGATGCCGCCGGATATTCCGATGAGCGCTTCGCGAAACCCGTTCTTGCCCATGTAATCCCGGACACCGAGTACGAGTGCGCCGTACACCTCGGCGTCCGGTTCGAGCTCCGGAGCGATGCGGGGGGCGGCCGGCTCGGCGTGCGGGGCCGGTTCGGAGTTGAGGTTGACGACCACCACCGTGCCGGGGTCCTCGTAATCGTCAAGCATGCGGCCGTCTGGAAGGCCGTCGTCGGCCGGCTCCGACTCGATTGGAGGGATGGGCAGGTCGGGATCGTAGTCGACCACCAGCAGCTCCTCGGTGAACTGCGCCGCCCGAGCCACCAGGCCGCCCACGGCCGATACGAAAACCGACTGGCCGTCGAAGATCACCTCGTCGCCGCCGCCTACGCAGTTCACGTACGCGAACGGGATGGCGTTCTGGCGGCTCCGCCGCTTCAGCAGCTTGAGCCTCTCCAGCCCCTTGCCGGCGTGGTAGGGCGAGGCGTTGATGTTGACCACCATGGACGCCCCGGCCGCTGCGCAGTTCGTGTGAGGGCCGTTCTCCAGCCACAGGTCCTCGCATACCGTGATGCCGAGGGTCAGCTCGCCGATCTCGGCAAGCACGACGTCGTCTCCGGAGACGAAGAAGCGGCGCTCGTCGAAGACGCCGTAGTTGGGCAGGTGGTGCTTGTGATACATGCCTTTGATCTGGCCCCCGGCGAGCAGGGCGGCCGAGTTGTAGAGGCGTCCCTCCTTCTCGTCGGCGCAACCGACGACTGCGGCGATGCCGTGCGTCGCCGCAGCGATGTCGTCGAGCGCCTTGCGGCTGTCCCTTAGGAACGACTTCTTCAGCAGCAGGTCGTCCGGCGGGTAGCCGGTTATGACCAGCTCCGGGAAGGCGACCACGTCGGCGCCTGCCGCACGCGCCTGGTCGATGTAGCGAAGGATCAGGCCTGCGTTGCCGGGGAGGTCCCCGATGGTGGGGTTCACCTGCGCCAGAGCTATCCGGATCATCGCCACGAAATATTCCCTCGCACGGCTGCTTCTAAGACGGCGGAAGTTTAAAGGGGCAGTTTAGTCCGGGAGGGTGTCGTTCGAATACCGGCTAATCAATGGGAGTCAGCTGCGAGGGAGCTCGACCACCATCCGGCATCCTGTGGGATTGCGGGACTCCACGCGGATCTGACCGCCGTGGAGATCGACTATCCACTTGGCGATCGCCAGTCCCAGTCCGGTGCCGCCCTGTGTGGTGGAGCGGGCGGCGTCGGCTCGGTAGAACCTCTCGAACACTCGGTCGGCCTCCGTCTCAGGTATTCCCGGCCCCTGGTCCTCCACGTGTATGGTGACGCGGCGTTGGTCGCCTCCGGCCGAGACAAGGACTTCGCCGTCGTCCGGGGAGTGGCGGACCGCGTTCTCCAGTAGGTTCGCCACCACCTGGTGCACCCTCTCCGGGTCTCCGTTGGCAACGAGGTCCTCGGGGGTCACCCGGACCGACAGGTGGACGTTGTGGTTGTGGAGCTTGGACTCGCGGACGGCCTGCTGCAGAAGCTCCTCGATGCGGAAGTCGGTCCTCTGCAGCGGGACGGCGCCCGACTCCAGCCGGGACAGGTCGAGCAGCTGGGAGACCAGCCGGCCCAGCCTTTGTACCTGCTCGTGCATCGTCATGAACGTCACCGGATCCGGTTCCTCGACGCCGTCGATGAGGTTCTCGAGCACCGCCTGAAGCGCGCTGATTGGCGTGCGCAGCTCGTGCGAGACGTTCGCCACCAGGTCCCGGCGCATGCGGTCCACCTGCTCCAGCTCGGCCGCCATCGAGTTGAACGCCCGGGCCAGCTCTCCGACCTCGTCCCGGGAGGTGGCGGTGACCCTGCGGGAATAGTCGCCCCGGGCCATCGTCTTGGCCGCCGAGGCCATCTCGCGCAGAGGTGACGTCATACCGTGGGCCAGGAACTGGATCATGAGCAGTGAGAGCGCGCCGGAGGCCGCTCCGACTAAGACGAGGGGGATGCCGGCACGCAGGCCGAGGGTGTGCACCGCCACGGTGACCGCCACCGAGGCGACGATGACTACTCCAAGTTTGGTCTTGATCGACGAGAGCGGATCAAGCGGTCTCAATAGCCTCCAGCTTCCACTGCGTAGCCGACACCGTGGACCGTGCGCAGCAGGTCGGATCCCAGCTTACGGCGCAGCGCCCCGACGTGGGAGTCCACCGTCCGGC
>DATAAN010000296.1:0-2620 GCA_036260105.1 Actinomycetota bacterium | reverse complement strand
GCCAGCCTTGTGACCCACCTCAGCAAGCTGGCCGAGGATCTGGAGATCTGGGACAGCCAGGAGTTTGACTTCGTCGAGCTGGCCGATGCCTATACCCGGGCGAGCGTGCTCATGCCCCAAAAGCGCAACCCATATGCGCTTTCGATCGTCCGTGGGGCCGCAGGGGTGCTCATCGGCCGGCTCTCGGGGTTCCTCGCCGTGGTCAAGACGCCCTCCGCCCGGACCGACAACTTGATATTCGCCTACGGGGAGGTTCCCAGCTCGCTCGACCTTGCAGCTAGGGTCACCAGACTCATGAGCCGGGTGGTGTCGACCCTTCACGTCCGCCCGGAGCGAATGTGGGAGGCGCTGGAAGCGGGTTTTTCCCAGGCGACCGACCTGGCGGAGTTCGTGATGCGGGTTTGCGAGGTCGACTACCGAACTGCCTACCTGGTGGTGGGCGAGACAGTCCGGGACGCCGCTCGGAGAGGGCTTCGGGGCGTCGACATTACCGGCCTCATGCTGGACGAATCAGCTCGCAAGGTGCTCGGCCACCCCCTCGGCCTGAAGGAGCGCTCGCTCGACGAGGTGCTCGCCCCCCGCGCCATTGCCTTTGGGCGAACGTCCCCCGGTGGCGCCGCTCCCGACCTTGTGAGGAAGATGGCCGCGGCATGCCGTTCCGACGCGGAGCGCATGACCGACGAAGCCGATCGCCGGCAGACCGGTTACCGGAGCAGCGAGGAAAGGCTCATCCACCTGGCAACTGAGACGGTGGGACGCCTAACGAGCACCTAAGCCGTTATACGACTATGAGCGATTACTCATGTACGTGCGGCGGGACGTCGGCCTGCTCATCGGCGACCACATACTCCAGCTTTACCTGGTTTTTGAGTGTGTTGGAGACGTAGCAGAAAGGAATGGCCCGCTTTACGAACTCCTCCAGCTCCTCTCGAGGGTGGGAAGAGATGATCTCTACCCTGATCTCGTCGAACCCAAGTCCCAGGTAGCGGCCGCGGGTCCGGACCGCGAGATCAGGCAGCTCAACCCCCCTTTTTCGGGATGCCCAGGCGACCGCCATAGCGAAGCAGGAGGCGAGCGAGGCAAGGAAGATCTCCGTGGGAGCCGGTCCCGTGTCATCTCCCCCGGCCTCGGGCGGCTCGTCGGCAATGATCTCAAAGCTCCGCACCGGTACCCGGCATCGGTAGCCCTTCTCCCAGTAGGCGGTGATCTCCATGGAGCCGGCCAAGTCTAAGGCTTCAAGCGAGCCGATCAGGGCTTGACGGTCACCAGATCCGGTTTGCGCAGCGCGATGGCGGCGGCAGCGCAGCTGGCGCGGGCCGCGGTCGGCGTGACGATGCAGCCGGCGTCGGTGAGCGTGGCTTGCTGACGTTCGTAGCCTTGTGGATCGTGGTCGGTCCCCAGCACGTATGCCACCACCCGAGGACCGCCGCCCTTTGCGATCTCCGCGCAAACCGGGGCGAGCTCACCGGCCGGATCCGGATGCGCGCCGTATCCCAGGACCACGTCGACGAGCACCACGGCCACGTTCTCATCCTCACCCGCCTCCCTTATGAACTCCATCCGTGCCTCGGGATCGATCATCGGGTGGGGCCGTCCCTTGGTGTACTCCTCCTCCCCAAGGTCTAGACATATGTGACTTCCCGGGGGGGCCGGAACTCGGTACTTGGCCTCGAGTGGGACGTTGGACCAAACCGGGCCGACCAGGTCCGAGAGGATGACCAGCGACTCGTAGCAAAGGGTGCCGCCGGAGTAGAGACCCCGGATCAAAGTGCGCTCCTGGGCGAGGTCGGCATATGCAGCTTCGACGTCTGCCGCAAGCTGCTCGTTCAGGTCGGGTAGATCCAAGCCGAGGAGGCGCAAAGTCTCGAGTACTCCCTCTTCCAGGGTGGTCACGACGGTTACGTTTTCCGGCAGCTGGAGCTCAGCCTTCAACCCCACGAGGGAAGCCACGAGCGGCGTCTTCCCTGCGAGGCCGACGATCTCACGGGCCACTCGCTCGGAGGGAGGTTTTGAGACCAAAAGGATCACCTCGCTCCCCGGGTCGTCACGCAGCGCTTCGACCGCCACCTTGGCCATGCGTCCGCCGACCTTCTCGGTGAGGTCCCGCCCCCCTAACCCGATGACGTGCGAGACGCCCGCTCCCCAGCGGTCCAGGAGGCTCATCACTTCCTGTGCCCCCGTCCCGGCGGCAGCAACCACCCCAACCCGCCCCGGCTCCACCACGTTGGCGAATCCAAGGCCGGTCCCCCCCAGCAGCGCCGTGCCGGCTCCGGGCCCCATCACCAGCCGACCGAGGTGTGCTCCCCTGTCCTTGAGCTCGATCTCATCGTCCACCGGCACGTTGTCGCTGAACAGCAGGACGTGGAGGCCTGCGTTCAGGGCCTTGTGTGCCTCCATTGCGGCATAGTCGCCCGGCACCGAGACGATGGCCAAATTTGTGCCCGGCTGAAGCTCTGTGGCCTCATCGATAGTACGAGGTTCTCGAGGCGCCCCGGGCGTGCTTGCCTCGCCGGTTTGGCCGGCAAACAGCTTTTTCTCCCCGACTGCAATCGCCTTCTCGGCGACCTCGTCGTCAGCTGCGTCAACCGCGATGAACAGGTCGTTGGCGGAGGCACCTGGA
>DATAAN010000295.1:0-3937 GCA_036260105.1 Actinomycetota bacterium | reverse complement strand
GATCTACGGCACCCGCACCCGGAGCTACCGGGAGCTGCCGCTGCGCCTGTTCGAGTTCGGCACCGTCTATCGCTTCGAGCGCTCCGGGGTCCTGCACGGGCTCACCCGGGTGCGCGGCTTCACCCAGGATGACGCCCACATCTTCTGCATGCCCGAGCAGCTAGAGGCGGAGCTGGCCAGCCTGCTCCAGTTCGTTCTCAAGGTCCTCAGAACCTTCGGCATCACGGAATTCGAGGCCGAGCTGTCGACCCGTCCGGAGAAGTTCGTCGGTGAGCCGGCAGAGTGGGACAGGGCAACGGAGGCCCTGCGCAAGGCGCTGGAAACCGCCGGAATCCCGTATTCGGTGGCCGAGGGGGAGGGGGCCTTCTACGCTCCCAAGATCGACGTCCACATAAAGGACGCCCTCAACCGGCGATGGCAGCTGTCCACTCTGCAGGTCGACTTTCAGTTCCCGAACCTGTTCGACCTGGAGTTCGTCGCCGAGGATGGCACACGGCGCCGCCCCAACATGATCCACCGGGCGCTCTTCGGGTCGGTCGAGCGGTTCTTCGCGATCTTGCTGGAGCATTACGGCGGCGCATTTCCGACATGGCTGGCGCCCGACCAGGTGACCGTCATCCCGATCTCCGACCGCCACCACGGTTACGCCGACGAGGTGGCCGGCCACCTCGGCAGGCGTGGCGTCCGGGTGGTGGTCGACGCGTCCGACCAGTCGCTCGGTAACCGGGTCCGCAAGGCGCAGACCTCGAAGGTCCCGTACATGGTCGTCGTCGGCGACAAGGAGGCCGAGGCCCGTACTCTGTCGGTTCGCCCCCGCGGGGGCAGTGAGAAGCGCGGCGTGCCGCTGGACGACTTCACCAGCGATCTGGTCGAAGAGATCGAGCAGCGCCGCATTCCGGCCGCCTGAGTGGACCGCCTGTTCCGTCAGCGGATGGAGTACGTCCAGACCGCCCGCCACGCCGACTGCTTCCTCTGCGAGGATGTCACCACCGACGACCTGACCGGCAACTACATCCTTGTCCGGAGCGACCTGTGCCTGGTGGTGATGAACCGCTTTCCCTACAACACCGGTCACCTGCTCATCTCACCGCTGCGGCTCGTCGGATCGCTCGAGGAGCTGACGGACGGTGAGCGGGCCGAGGTTATGGAGCTGACCGTCAAGGCCATAGGGGCTCTTCGGCAGGCGATGGATCCCGAGGGGTTCAACCTGGGGGCGAACCTGGGCGCCGCGGCCGGCGCCGGGGTGCCGGGGCATCTGCACATCCATCTCGTGCCGCGCTGGGCCGGTGACACCAACTTCATGCCGGTGACGGCCGGAAGCAAGGTACTGCCGGAGACGATCGACCAGACCTACGCTCGCCTCCAGCCTCTGTTCTGACTCGCCGGTATTCCCGGTTCCCGAACCGGTTTGGCTAGAATCGCCGGGTACACGGCGACACTTCACCGAAAGGCCCCCGGGTGAACAGGCGGCGACTGGTAGCTGTGCTGTTATGCCTTGCCTGTGCCGCGTGCTCCCGCAACGCGGGGCAAGTGGTAGACGAAACCGTTGCCGCCCCTACCACGGCGGCCCCGTCCCCGACTGAGAGCGCCTCGCCCTCCCCGCCGGCTAACCCGGTGCAGCTGGAGGGACCCGTCAACAACAAAGAGGTCCGGGACCTTACCGGCTCCGGCGCCTCGGTCACCCTGGAGATGCAACTCACCGATTTTGCCTTCGTGCCGACCTTCGTCAAGGTGGCTCCCGGAGCCAACGTCCGGCTGACCGTCAGTAACGGGGCGCCGCTGGCCGATCACACATTCACCATGGACGCGTTCGCAATCCACCGGCAGTTGAAGCCGCAGGAGACGGCTGACCTGGTGATCCAACTGCCGCAGACGGGAGCGTTCCGCTTCTACTGCAAGCTGCACGCCGACAAGGGCATGCAGGGAGCGTTCTACTTCAACGACGGGGATCAGATCTCGGCCGCCTCGATGACCCCGGTGCCTACCGGCGGTACGTCCACCGCCAGATCACGGTCTTCGACGACCAGGCGGAGCACCGGCTCGGCGGCCAGCGGTACCAGCCGGACCGGCAGGAGCGACGACGACCTGGAGATCCCGGACCTCGACATCAACGAGCCCGACGCCGACGGCGAGATCGAGGGCAACGAGGGGCAGACCGGGTCCGGGGGCACGCGAGGCGAAGAGGGGGACGAGGGTCAGCAAGGCGAGGAGGGGGTCGAAACCGGGGAAAGCGAAGGCGACGACGTCGACTTCCCCGACGTGCCGGAGGATCCGGTTTTCTAGCCGGCTTCCGCCGGATCCTCCCCCTTCTCCAAATTGCGCCCCCCGCGCAGTGTGAGGTCGATGGCGACCCAAAGGCTGCGTGAGAAGGGGAAGAACAGGATCGGGCCGACGATGGCCGCCACCACCGCCGCTAGGGCAAACGGCACCACGTTGAGCCGGAAGTCGGGGTCGCTGGCCGAGATCACGATGTAGGGGATCAAGAACAGGAGCAGCAGGCCCTCCGTGATGGCGAAGTTGAGGGCGTACGCGCCGATGTAGAAGCCCTCCTCCTGGTTGAACCTGTGGCTGCACTCCGGGCACCGCTCCTTCAGCTTGAACCAGCCCTCGAAGATCTGGTTGTGCCCGCAGAAGGGGCATCGGCGGCTGAGGCCCCGCAGGATCATGCGGGTCGGCGTTACCGCGGCGGGCTTCAATGCGCCTTGCTCGGCTCTTTGGCGGCCTTTGCCTCGGCGATGATCTTCTCGGCTAGATGCGGCGGCACGGGCTCGTAGTGGGAGAACGTCGACCGGAACGTGCCCTGCCCGCCGGTCATCGACCGCAGGTCGATGGCGTAGCGGGCGATCTCCGCCATGGGCGCCTGCGCCTTGACCAGCTGCCGGCCTCCGCCGACGCTCTCGGTTCCCTGGATGCGGCCCCGCTTGGAGTTCAAGTCGCCCATGATGTCGCCGAGGTGGGAGTCCGGCACCATGACCTCCAAATCCATGATCGGCTCCAGCAACTGCACCCCTGCGTTCGCCACCGCCTCCCGGAACCCCATCGATCCGGCGATCTGGAAGGCCATATCGGAGGAGTCCACCGCGTGGTACTTGCCGTCCACCAGGGTCACCTTCACGTCCACGACGGGGTAGCCGGCCACCGCTCCCTCGGTCAGCGTCTTCTGGATGCCCTTCTCGACCGAGGGGATGAACTGCGAGGGGATCGCTCCGCCGAAGATCTTGTCGACGTACTCGAAGCCGCCGCCGCGCTGCAGCGGCTCGATCTCCAGGTGGCACACGGCGTACTGCCCGTGGCCGCCGCTCTGCTTGACGTGCCGGCCGATCGCCTTGCCCGGACCGGCGATCGTTTCCCGGTACGGGATGCGCAGCGGGATCTCCTCCACCTCGACGCCGTACTTGCGGCTGAGGCGGTCCATGGCGATGTCGAGATGTGCGTCCCCCGTTCCCCAGATGAGCGTCTGGTGGGTCTCCGCGTTGCGCTCGACCAGCAGGGCCGGGTCCTCCTCGTGGAGGCGGTTGAGGGCGGTCATCAGCTTGTCCTCGTCGCCTTTGGTGCGGGGGATGATGGCCTTTGCCAGGACCCGGTCCGGCGCCTCCAACTCGTCGTAGACGATGGGAGCGCTCTTGTCGCACAGCGTGTTGCCGCTGTGGGTGTGAGCCAGCTTGGCCACGGCGCCGAGGTCGCCCGCAACCACCTCGGTGAGCGGCTCCTGGTGCTTGCCCCGAAGCGTGAACAGCTGGGCCACCCGCTCGTCGGTGCCGGTGCTGGCGTTGTAGACCGTGCTGTCCGGCTTCATCCGGCCGGAGATCACCTTGAACATGCTGATCCGGCCGACGTAGGGGTCCGAGATCGTCTTGAAGACGAAGGCGGACAGCGGAGCGGAGACCTTCGGCTCACGCTCCTCCGGGTCCTCGGTGCCCGGCCTTACTCCTACGGC
>DATAAN010000294.1:0-6073 GCA_036260105.1 Actinomycetota bacterium | reverse complement strand
ACATCTCTCACGGAACCGACGACCGGGTTCTTCCCATCAGCCGCACCAGCCGCCGCATCGTGCCCATGCTGGAGCGCGAAGGCTACGACGTCCTCTACGAGGAGTTTGCCGGGGGTCATGTCGTGCCGCCGGACAAGACCCGGCGGCACGACATGACCCCCGGAAAACTCCTCGTAGAGGACGTCGTAGCCTTCGCGCTCCAGCATGGGCACGATGCGGCGGCTGGTGCGGCTGATGGGAAGAACCCGGTCGTCGGTTCCGTGAGAGATGTAGATCTTCGGCTCGCCAACGAGGTCGCCCGGGGCGGTGAACCCGGGGGAGAAAGCCAGCACGTGGCCGAAGAGGTCGCCGTTGGTGAGGCCTATGGACAGGGCGTAGGAGGCGCCGTCGGAGAAGCCGCCGACTGCAATTCGGCGCGGGTCGACCCGGTAGCGCTCGAAGACCGAAGTGAGCGCCCGGTCCAGGAACGACACGTCCGGTCCGAACCGGGAAACGATCACGTCCCACGTCCGGTCCCGTGAATCAGGGGCCAGCAGGAGGGTGCCGGCTTCGTCGGCGAGGCCGAGCAGAATATCGATGCCCCCTCGGGCATCCCCTCCGGCGCCGTGCAGCAGCACGACCAGCGGTGCCGGGATGTCGGGCCGGTATGCCGCCGGGACGTACAGAAGCCCGTCGCGGCCGGTGCCGAAACCGAGCTGGTGCAGGCCGGGCTGGGCCGGCGGTTGAGTCGGATCTCCCGGCCGGGCGCCCAGCCTTCCCCCGGCGGGGTCGGAGGCAACCGTGGAAGGCTGCGACTCTTCGAGGTTCGGCCGGCTTGGATTCGAGATGTCGAACGGGCCCATGTCACACCCCACGAGACAGATCAGCAACACTGCTGCCCGGCAGCTCCGGATCATCGACCGGTTGTACCCGTCGACCGGAGCGGTGAACCTATTCCCCTCCGATCATCAGCCGGATCTTTCCGCCGGGTTGGGTTTGTGCCACCAGTCGGAGATCTTCGGAGTGGACCACTCCGCCGATTGTGTAACCGCCGACCGTCGGAGCCTCCGCCATCAGCACGATCGGCTGCCCATTCGGCGGCACTTGGATGCACCCGGGGATCAGGGGCTCGGACGGGAGGTCGTCCCGGCCGCCGTGGACCGGGTCCCCCTCGAGATGGTAGCCCATCCGGTCGACCCGGCCACCCACCTTCCACTCGCCGGCCAGATCGCCGAAGACCCGGATCGGGCCGGCCATGGGAAGAGCTTCGACCGGCTCGGGGTCGGCATGATTGCCGCCGGCGGCTACGGACGCTCCCGGACCGAGCCACGACCCGATACCTTCGCGGACGCTGGTGGAGCGGCTGCCCATGACGACAGGCGCCTCGACGCCGCCGTTCACGGCGAGGTAGCTCCACATGCCCTCGGCGGGGCTTCCGAGCTGGAACCGGTCGCCGGGCTCCACCTCGAGCGTCCGACACCACGGTGCTCCGGTCCGCTCGGCTCCGGCGAATGCGATGGTGCCGCCGGCCGTCACCTCGACGACCAGCAGGCCGGGCCCGAATTCGATAGCCGCGGAGCCGGGAGCAGCCCCCGCCGCCCGGTTGGCGTTGTCCAGGGAAGCGACGTCCATGACGCCGGACCGGCCGAAGCCGCCCATCCGGTAGCCGTAGCGGCCCAGGTCTTGAACGCTGGTCGCGATGGCGGGAGCGACGATCCTGATCACCGGGGAAGGAATTGAACCCGGTCACCGGCGATGATGGGCGGCAGCGCCACCGCCCTGGCGATGATGCGCCATCCACCGGGGCGAGCCCGCCCGTAGATCCCGGTCTGAGTCCCCGCGATGCCTACCGAGCCGGCCGCCACGGCCTGTCGGGGCTCGTCGAGCCTGGGCAGGGCGATCTCCGGGGCCACGCCGGATAGGTAGACGAACCCGGGGGAGCCGAGGAGGCGAACATCGTAGGTGCGCTCCGAGTGGAGTTGGATCAGACGGCCGGCGTCGATCTTCAGGTGGATACACGCCCACTCGAAGTCCTCCCCGTCGTAGGTCACGGGCACCTCGTGCAAGCTTCCTTCCACGGGTTGGACCGCCTCCATGAGTTCGGGAATTCGCCGGTCGAGCGCTCCAAGGTCCGAAGTCTCGATGAGTACCGTAGTCATCCCGGGACAGCTGTCGAGAACGCCGGGAAGCCGTGCCGCCGCCTTCGCCAGCCCGGTCAGCAGGGAGGTGAGATCCTTGGACGGTTCGGAATCGAAGCGCACCAGCACCGCCCGGTTACCGAAGCGCTCCAGGCGCCAGTCGGGCGGGCTCACGGCGCCACCTCATAGCCGGCCTCTTCCAGGGCCTCGCGTACCCGGCGGGCCAGGTTGACGGCCGCCGGTGAGTCGGAGTGCACGCAGAGGGAGTCGACGGAGGCGGCGAGGCGGAGTGCTTGTGCGACCGCCTCCTCCGGCGATGTGAGAAGGGCTCCCGGCTCGTGCCGCGGGATCAGAGTCCCGTCCGGGCGGTACCCCCGGTCGAGGAATCCCTCGTGAAGGGTATCGATGCCGTCCCTCACTCTTGCCGGCGCCGGCGCTCCGGCGAGCATCATGACCGGGAGCCCCACCAACCTGGCGACCTCGAAAACCGCCGCCGCGACGCGGTCGTTGACCGCTGCGTCGTTGTAGAGGGCGCCATGGGGCTTGAAATACGCCACGCTGTTTCCGGCCTGGAGGGCCGCCTCCTGGAGCGAGGCGATCTGCTCCCCGACGCTGTCGACGAGCGCCTGGTGACCGATAGCCATCGTCACCCGGCCGAAGTTTGCCCGGTCCGGGTAGGACGGATGAGCTCCCACCCGAAGGCCCAGCTCCCGGGCGATCTCCAGCGTGCGCCGCATGGTTGCGATGTCTCCGGCGTGCCCGCCGCAGGCGATGTTCGCCGACGACATCAGGCGCAGCAGCGCCCGCTCGTGCTCCGCCGGCATGCCCTCGCCGACGTCGGCATTCAGGTCGACCCTCGTGTTGCCCACTCGGGGGAGCCTAGCGGTACTTGACGAAGTCCCTCAGAACGAACTGGCCGATGTCGTGCCCCGCGGCGTGGAACACCCTGCCCCCGGTCAGATGCGCCAGCTCGTCCATGAACCGGGTAAGGCCCTCGTCCTCTTCCAGCATGTAGATGTTGAGCGTGATTCCTGAGCTGGACAGGCGGGTCGCTTCGGCCAGGGTCTTGTGTATGGTCTCCGAGGTCGGAGGCCAGCGGAAGGTGGCCTCGACTCCGCCGTTGTAGCTCTCAACGAGGTGGGCAGTCGGCTCGCCGTCGGTGACCATGATCACCTGGCGGGTGGCCCCCGGGTGCTGGGACAGCAGCCGGCGGGCGAGCAGAAAGGCGTGCTGCATGTTCGTGCCGTACACCCGCTCGATGGTGCCCTCGATCGTCAGCTCCTGCGGGTCCAGTCTCCGGGCGTAGTCGGAGAACCCGATGAGGTAGAGGTCGTCCTGCGGGTACTTGCCCTCGATGAGCGCGTGCAGGGCCAGCGCCATCTTCTTGGCCGCAACCCAATGCCCCCTCAGAGGCATGGAGAACGAAAGATCCAGGAGCAGGGCGGTGGCGGTGCGAGTGCGCGACTCTGCCTCGATCAGCTCGAAGTCGTCCGGGTGGAGCTTCACCCCTCCGGTCCGGCCTCCGGCGAGGTTGCGGGTGACGGCGTTGAAGACCGTCTTCTGCACCGAGATCTCGCCCATGTCCTCGTCGAAGCGCCACGGACGGGTGGCGCCGGTGGGCTCGGACGCCCCTCCGGTGCTCCGGTCCTCGTGTGAGCCGGGACGGTCGTGTTGCAGCACTTCGAAGACCTTGACCAGCGCCCGCTCGCCCAGCTGCCGGATGCCCCGGGCGGTCAGCTCCAGCTTGCCGCCCTCCCGCGCCACGACGCCGGCGCGCTCCAGCGCCTTCTCGATTCGCTTTAGCTCCCGCAGGTCAGCGACCGCCTGCTCATCGAGCGCCCGCTGGAGCTTGGCCTCGTCGACGTCGGCGATGCTGGCCCCGGCGTGGCGCCCGCGGAGCGCCTGTTCGACCTCTTCCATCTCGCCCAGCCGCTCGAAGGCCTCCACCGTCTCCGAGAGGCCCATCGGCTCGTCGCCGTAGCCGTACGCCGCCTCTCCCCACGGCAGGTTCGGGGCCAGCGCCTGCATCTCCTGCTCCAGCAAAGCCATCTCGAACTCGAAGTCCATGTCGTTCATGACGGCCGCCTGCAACTCCTCCAGCTCCCTGCGCTGCTCCGGGGACAGGCTCGCCAGGAAACGGCTCATCGCCGCCATGCGCCGGGCGAGAGCCTCCAGGAGCTCGTCGAGGTTCTGCGGGTTCTCGGGGAACATGTCGCCGTAGCGCTGCATGAAGCCGTCGAAGTCGTACGGCTCACCGTTGTTGCGGGCCTCGATCATGGAGTTGAGCTCGCTCAGCATCTCGCGCATGCGGGCTACGTCCTCGGCACTCACGTTCTGCATCGCTCCCATCAGCCTGCCGAACTGGGCCTGCAGGAGCTCCCGGCGAATGTCCTCCACGAGCTGGTCGAACGCCTGCTTGGCCTGGGGGTCGGCGAACTCGTAGTTCATCAGCTGGCGGATTGCGGCCGCCGGTGAGGAGGGGAGCAGGTCCAGCTGAGTCTCGCGGAAGCGGGCGCCGTCCCGAGGGTCGTCAGCGAGGGCTGCCTTCTCCTGGTCGAGGATGGCCTTGAGGCGGTCGGAGTACTGGCTGACGTTGGCGTTGGTGCTGGTCCTCTCCGCCCACTTTCGCCGCGCCTCCGCCATGCGGCGGGAGAGCTCGTCGAGTCCGCGCATCCGTCCGGGAATCCCCCGGCGCATCAGGCGCTGGAGCGCGCGTTCGGGACCGATGCCGGAAAGGATGTCGTCGGAGATCTCGTCTACGAGGTCGGCGTCCTCGACCTCGTCGTCTTCCCAGATCTGAGTGCCGTCCCAGCGGGAGTACTCGGACCGCATCGTGCCGCCGGTCCTAGCCGCCGAAGCGCCAGGCCCGCGGGCCGGTGCCGACCTTGTTCACCCGGCGCGCCAGGTGCAGGCCCTCCAGGGCAAACTCCACCGCCGATGCCGCCGCCGCCGGGCTCTCCTCGGTGAGGCCCAGGCGCAGAAGCGTCTCCTGAAGCTCCGGCACGTTGCCGAACTGGGCCAGGAAGTCCTCGGCGCTCTGCTCGTCGAAGCTCGTCACCACCATGCCGGTGTCGAAGCGGGAGATCCACGGCCCGAAGTCCTGCCCGCCCACCCGGCGGCGGAAGACCTCGGCGATGGCGGCCCGCATGGCGCCCTCCAGGATGCGCCGCTCCCGGCCCTCCTCCATGGTGTCGAACTCGATGCGGCCCATGGAGGCGTCCAGCACACTCCACAGCTCCAGCGGCCGGGGCACCGCGACGGCGTCGCCGGCCAGTACGGCCCGCCGGAGCGCGCCCGCCATCAGCGTCTCCAGGTTGCCGATGGAGTAGCGGACGGAGACGCCGCTGCGCTGGTTGATCTTCGGGGAACGGCGAAGCTGCGCCGTGTACTCGGCGAGAACCTCCTTCAGGAAGACCGGAACGTAGACCGGGATGCCGACGTCGGGAAGCTCCGCCTCCTGGTCCATGATGGCGATCTCGTCGGCGGGGTCTTCCGGGTAGTGCGTCCGCACCTGGGTGCCGAACCGGTCCTTGAGCGGGGAGATGATCCGTCCCCGGTGGGTGTAGTCCTCCGGATTGGCGCTTGCCACGAGCATCAGGTCCAGGGGGAGGCGGACCTTGAAGCCGCGGATCTGCACGTCCCGCTCCTCCAGGATGTTGAGCAGCGCCACCTGGATGCGCTCCGGCAGGTCGGGGAGCTCGTTGATCGCGAGGATTCCCCGGTTGGTCCGGGGGATCAGGCCGTAGTGGATGACCAGCTCGTCCGACAGGTAGCGCCCCTGGGCGACCCGGATCGGATCGACGTCGCCGATGAGGTCGGCCACCGAGGTGTCGGGCGTCGCCAGCTTCTCGGAGAACCGCTGGTCCCGGCCTATCCAGGTGATCGGCGTGGCGTCGCGCTGCTCGGCCACCCGAATCCTGCAGGCGGCGCAGATCGGGTGGTAAGGCGAGTCGTTG
>DATAAN010000293.1:0-2620 GCA_036260105.1 Actinomycetota bacterium | reverse complement strand
GTCCAGGAACTCCATTCGCTCCAGAAGCTCCCCGCAGAGCAGGTTGAGGCGGCCGAGCTCCGCCCTCCCAGTCCTGCCCAGATCCGGCTCGGGCGCGAGCTTCAGGCGGAGCTCGGCCGCCTCAACCTGCTCTGCGGGGAGCTTCTGGAGCGAATGGAGTTCCTGGACGCCGAGGCCAGGCGCCTGGCCGCCGTGTTGGAGGAGGCGCCACACCCCGCCCGTTAGAAGCGGTCCCCGAGCCGGATCGTCGCCACGGCGGGGGGCAGGTCCATCGGCGGAGCCTCGTTGACGGTACGCACTACGTCGCAGCTGCCGGTCTTCGGATCGACGAACGGGCTGACCGGCGGTCCGTAGGAGACAGCATCCCGGCCGGCGCCTTCGGTCACATGCCACGCTATGAGTGACTTGTAATCCACCTGTTCCGCGGCCGATCTCATCCAGGGGTCGGCATCGGCCGGCATTTCACCCATCGCCCGGCAGATCACCGCCACCCGGGCGGCCTTCTTGCCCCCGTCAGGAGTGTGCGGTCCGGCCACGCAGTCGAGCGGCTGGAGTTTGAAGTAGCGAAGCAGGTACTCGAGCAGCCGGACCGAGGTCAAAAAGTAGGTGCTGCCGTCCTCGGAGAACCGCCCCTCGGTGTTGAAGAACATCGCACTCTCCTCGTCCACCGCCGAGTTGGTCTCCACCAGCAGCAGGCCGCCCGTCCGCACCAGGGACCGAGCCGTAGCCAGCGCATGCAGGGGGCTGAACGTGTGGTACATCACGCCGGAGAAGACCACCAGGTCGAAAGCTCCGTGTTCCCGCGATACGAAGGGAACCGTCTGCTGGTGGGTAAGGCCGCTGTGGTAGTCGAACCGGGCCCCCGTGAACCGCCGCACGAGCTCAACCTCCGGGTCGTGAGCGAGGATGTCGACCCCCACCACCTTGGAGGCGCCTCGGCGGGAGAGCAGCACGGGCACTGCCCCCTCCATGGTGCCGATGTCGAGGCATCGCCGGCCTTCGACATCGCACCCATTTAGGAGAGTGCGGGTGAGCCCCAGATTCACCAGCCCCCTGCCGGGGGTGAACACGCCGGGCGCCAGCTCGATCGAGTAGTACCAGCCGCGCCTGAGAAAACCGCTGTCCTTCAGCTCGTCCACCGACCGCGGCAGCGGCGGCGTCCGCTCCGGCGGCTGCAGGATCCAGTATTCGTCCCAGAGCCCTTCGGGCCCGGTTCGGAATAGCTGGGGCAGAGTGATCTGCAGCTCATCGCCCTGCAGGGGCACCGAGACGTCGAGAAACGCTGCACCGTAGGAATCGCCGGCAAGCACGGTGAGCCGATCAACCTTCACCGGCTGCGACTGCCCCAGCCGGTGCCGCCGGTAGTAGGCGGCAAGCTTCTCGCACCCGGTAAAGGTCCCCGGCTCCGGATTGCCGGCGGCGACGTGCCAGACGACGTCTGGGGCGAAGAAGTCGGCGATGGCATCGGCCCCGCGGCGCTCGACCTCCGCCAGGAAGCGACGGATCTGCCGCGCTCCCGAATGTTCTCCCAACAGCTCTCCTCGACGGCGACGCCACCCAGACTAGACTGCGCGCCTACTCGGCATCCAAAGGCGGGGACGCATTGGGCAGGACAGACTTCGAGACAATCGACGCGGCGGCGGCGGCCCTGAACCGCGGCGATACCGGTCCGCTGCTCGATCTCTGCGATCCCGAACCGGTGCTGAGGGTCACCGCGACTCCCGACCATCCGGCGGGAAGAGCCTTCTTCGGCCGGCAGGCCATCCGGGACGTCTGGCGGCGCGCCGGTGCGGGGGTCACTGTGAGGCCCGTGGACCTTCTGGCCGGCGGGGGGTACCTCGTAGTGGTCGTGGAGGTCGTAACCGGAAGACCGGAGCAGCCGACAAGCCGCCGCTGGATCGTCACTGCCGCCGGGGAAGGCGGATTGTGGCGAGAGATCTGGCTGCAGCCGGCCGATGAGCCCTAAGCGGTGCGGACCCGGCGGAGCCAGCCGCCCGTCCAGTAGGAGGGCCCGGCGGTGATGGAGCCCTCGTTGAAGACAGGCGAAGGCTGGTCCCGGACGAACTCGGTGTTGCCCTCCAGGAACTGCCCGATTGCGTGCAGAGGGTTGTTGGTTGCCCAGTCCGGCTTGGCCAGCGGGGCGCCCGCGGCAGCCGTCATGATGCCCCCGTCAGCCGCCAGCAGGTAGGACCCGACCGCGACGAACGGCGAGTAGGCGTGCAACTCCGCCAGCACGTGGTCCCGGGTGTGGTTGCTGTCGAGGACGACGAACCCCTTCTCCCCGGGTGCGACCAGGGACCGCACGCAGTCCACCGTCTCCGCCGCCACCGACGACCCCTCGATCAGTGTGATGAGGTCGAACAGCTCGTGCGCTTCGAGAGCGGCCCGGTTGTGAGGCCGGATCTCGACGTCGATGCCGATCACCCTGCCGTGACCCATCGCCCTGCACAGACCGGCGTAGAACACCAGCGAGCCGCCGTGGGCGATGCCGGTCTCGATGATCACGTCGGGCCTCACCCGGTAGACCGCCTCCTGCACCCGTACCAGGTCCTCTGGAAGCTGAAGAACGGGGCGGCCGAGCCACGAGAAGCAGTACACGTACTTGTTGTCGAAGCCGACC
>DATAAN010000292.1:0-27358 GCA_036260105.1 Actinomycetota bacterium | reverse complement strand
GGACATGGCCAAGCCAACCGTCGTCAACATCGAGGGCCGGGAGCTCAAGCTCACGAACCTCGACAAGGTCCTCTACCCGGAGGCCGGCTTCACCAAGGCCGATGTCATCGACTACTACACCAAGGTCTCGCCGGTGCTCCTTCCGCACCTGCGGAACCGGCCCCTCACGCTAAAGCGGTACCCGGAGGGGGTGAACGGAGACTTCTTCTACGAGAAGAACTGCCCCAAGTACCGGCCGTCATGGATGCGAACCATCCCCGTGTGGAGCGAGCGGCAGAACAAGCGGATCGAGTTCTGCAGCGTCGACGAGCTGGCAGGCCTCGTGTGGGCGGCCAACCTGGCCGATCTGGAGCTCCACACCTCGCTCTCGGACGCCGACCACATGCTGAGGCCCAACGCGGTGGCGTTCGACCTGGACCCAGGCCCCGCCACCTCGATCGTCGAGTGCTGCGAGCTGGCGCTCGCGCTGCGCCGGATGTTCACCGACCTGGGGCTGGAGGCCTACCCCAAGACTTCGGGGTCCAAGGGGATGCAGGTTTACCTGCCGTTGAACTCGGACGACACCTACGACCAGAGCAAGGCGTTCGCACATGCGGTAGCCGGCCTGATGGAACAGCAGATGCCCGATCTGGTCGTATCGGACATGAAGAAAGAGCTGCGGCACGGCAAGGTGCTCATCGACTGGAGCCAGAACGACTTCTTCAAGACAACGGTGTGCGTGTACTCACTGCGGGCCAAGCAGACGCCCACCGTCTCTACTCCTCTGCGCTGGGACGAGGTGGAAGCGACCGCCGGCTCCGGCGACCCGGAGCAGCTGCGCTTCACCTATGCCCAGGCGCTGGATCGAGTGGCCGAGCACGGCGACCTGTTCGCCCCGGTGCTGACGCAGCAGCAGACGCTTCCGGCTCTCCAATAGACTCGGCCTCATGGAGATCCAGGTGTGCCACGTCGTCGAGGCCGCCTACGTCGAAGGGGCCGCCGACAAGCGGGCGCCCTACCGGGACGAGCACCTGAAGCGCATCGGCAAGCTGATGGATGCCGGTGCCGTCCTGGTGGCAGGCGCGCTTGCCGACATGAGCGCGTCGCTTCTGGTCCTGGCCGTCGAAGGCGAGGATGCCGTCAGGGCAGTGATCGAGTCGGACGTCTACTGGCAGAACGGAATCTGGACCGATTACTCGGTTCGCAAGCTCAACCGGGTCGTTCCCTAACGTCCTAATCGGGCGTTTTGGCTTCCGGGAAGAGCGCGGTGTACCCTTACGCCTCGTGCGTTTCCGCCTCCTGATCCTCCTTCTGCTCGTCACCCTGGTGGCGGCCGCCTGCCGGAACGAGTCCGAGCCCCAGGCCGCCCCGACGCGGGAGGAAGCATCGCCTGCCGAGCCGCCGCCCCCGCCGGAACCGGTGCGCTGCCCGCTGACCGGCGTGGAGGTTCCCGCGGGGATCGACGTGAATCGTCCCGCCATGGCGGTGAAGATCGACAACCACCCGGCGGCACGCCCCCAGACCGGTATGGAAACCGCCGACATCGTGTACGAGGAGCTGGTCGAGGGCGGGCTCACGCGGTTTCTGGCCATCTACCACTGCGGCGATGCGCAGGACCTCGGGCCTACGCGTAGTGCCCGGGCAGTCGACCCGGACATCCTGACCCAATACGCCCCGGTGCTGTTCGCCTACTCCGGGGCCTCGCCGAACGTCCTCGCCAAGGTGGGGCGCACGGCCGGCGTGATCAATCTCCTTCACGGCTCCAACGGCCCTGCGTACGCCCGGCGGAGCGGGCGCGCCGCCCCGCACAACCTCTACACCTCGACCGACAAGATCCGCGCCCGGCCTGCGGCACAGGGTGTGGCGGGACCGCCGAGGACGGGGCTCGTCTTCAACCCCAGGTTCGGTGAGCCCGCCTCACCGGCGGCGTCGCCGAGCCCTGCCGCCACCGGCTCGCCCGGCGCGCCGGCTGCGCCGCCGCCGCCTCCCGGCCCTCCGGGAAACAAGGTCTCCTTCTCCTACTCCGGCGCTGCTGTGGTGTCCTACACCTACGACCCGGCGAGCCGCCGCTACCTCAGATCCCAGGGCGGCGGACCGCACCAGGCGGCTTCGGGGGCACAGTTGGGCGGCACCAACGTCGTGGTCATGAAGGTGCCGGTCAGCCGCGGCGGCAGCTCCCCGGAGATCGGCGTAGCCGGCCGGGGCGAAGCAGTCGTTCTCCGGCACGGCCAGGCGGTGGTTGGCCAGTGGGTGCGGCCGACGCTTGCCGACCAGACCACCCTCCTCGACGCCGGGGGCCAGCCGATACAGCTGGCGGCCGGGAACACCTGGATCAACCTCCTGCCGAACGACCGGCCCTACACGCTGGAGTAAGGAGCAGGTCTAGAGGCTCTGCCGCTTGCCCGGAGCTGCTTGGGAAGTGCCACGGCGCCCGGCCCGTACGCCGCCGCAACGTCCTTGGGGTTCGAAATCGCGCAGCGGTCCAGAGACAGGCAGCCGCAGCCGATGCACGAGTCGAGTCCGTCCCGGAGCGACTCGAGCGCCCGTATCTCGGCGTCGAGCTTCTCGCGCCACATCAGCGAGATCCGCTTCCAGTCCCCTGCGTTCGGCGTGCGGTTCTGCGGCAGCTGGTCCAGCGCCTCGCGCACCTCGTCGAGGCTGATGCCGACGTGCCGGGCGGCACTGATGAAGGCGAGCCTGCGGAGAACGCTGCGCTTGAACCGCCGCTGCCCGCCGCTGTTCCGCTCCGAGTCGAGAAGGCCCTGCGACTCGTAGTACCGGATGGCGGACGGGGCGAAGCCGCTGCGCTCGGCCACCTGCCCTACGGAAAGCCGCTCCTCCTCCATGCACCCACGATACTTCAAGTGCACTTGAAGCGGTCCGCCGCCGTCAAGTCAGGTAGAGGTACCGCTCCAGGATGGCCGCTTCCGCCTCCCGGCCCGCCGCCTCATCCTCCCGGCCCGCAGTACGCAGGTACCCGGCGGAGTTCCGGCGGGACTCGATCTCGTCCAGCAAAACCAGCTTCATCTGCTGGTGGGTGAGCTCCTGGCGCGGCGCCTCGGCGCTGCGCGGCGCTTGCTCTATGGCGCCCGCCCGCTCGGTGGAGGCAACTGCCTCCTTGTTGGAGATCGCCGACAGGACGGACCGAATTGCCACCATCGTCGCCCGGTCCTGGTTTTTCATGGCGGTTATCAGCTCCGCCTGCAGTACCTGGCGGAGATTCGGCGTCTCCGCCACTAGATCCCAAGCCCCGCTTTGACCGCCTGGGCGATGCGCGAGCCTTCCGCCCGCGCTCCCACTCGCTCGCGGACCGCCTTGATGACGGCTCCCATCGCCCTCGGGCCCTCGACCCCGCCGCCCCGAACCCTATCGATCTCCTCGGCGACTATGGCCGACAGCTCCTCCGCTCCCATCTCCGCCGGAAGGTAGGGCGCCAGCACCTCCGCCTCGGCGTTCTCCCGGGATGCGAGCTCGTCCCTGCCCGCCTGGGCGTAGATCTCCGCTGCCTCCTTACGCTTGCCGAGCTCGGAGCGGATCACGCCGATGACCTGGTCGTCAGACAGGGTCGTCTGAGCCTTGCCGGATACCTCCGCCTTGCTGATTGCCGTCAGGACGCTGCGGAGAGTCGACTTGGCGACCTCGTCCTTGGCCCGCATGGCCGCGGTGAGGTCCTCCCGGATCCGGTCCTTCAGGCCGGCCACTCAGCCGGCGGAGGCGGCGGGCTTGCGGCCGGTGACGGTGGCGGCGAACATGCCGTCGGCCACGGGGCGGATGGGGGCGATCCGAACTTCCTCCAGGCCGGCCGCCCGGAGGCCGGAGCCGTACTCCTTCAAGCTGAGTGCGCCGGCGATGCAGTCGACGTAGCTGCCTCGAGCCGCACGCTCCTCAGCGGAAAGAGCGTCCGACGCCACGATGTCGCAGAACGCTACACGGCCCCCCGGCTTCAGGACCCGGAGGACCTCCCGGAAGACGGCGGGTTTGTCGGTCGACAGGTTCACTGAGCAGTTGGAGACCACCACGTCAACCGATTCGTCCGCCAGCGGCAGGGCCTCCATCTCACCCGCACGGAACTCCACGTTGCTGATGCCGGCCGACCGCTTGGCCGAGTTGGCGAGTGCCACCATCTCGCTGGTGAGGTCGATGCCGTGCACCCGCCCTTCCGGACCTACCCGCCGAGCGGCCAGAAAAGCGTCGACACCCGACCCGGAGCCGAGGTCCAGCACCGTCTCGCCGGGACGGGGGTCGGCCACCGCCACCGGGTTACCGCACCCGGAGTTGGCCGACACGGCGAGGCTCGGAACACCCTCCAGCTCCTCCGGGGGATAGAGCTTGGCCGCCGGAGTGGCGACTGACTCGCCGGACGCGGTGCTGCAGCAGGACCCGCCTTCGCTGGTGCCGCCACAGCATGCCCCCAGCACCGTCAGCTGGGAGAACTCCTTCTGAATGACGTCGCGCGCCACGAAGGCGAACTTGGACCTGACCTGCTCGGTAAGCGTGGCGTTCAAACGAACCTCCTGCTCGTCGCTCAGGCTAGCCTAACTCCGGGACCCGCCGGGCGCAGAAGGCTCCGGCCGCTCCGGTCGCGAGCGCTCTCGGCCGCTTTAGTTCGCTTCCGGATCGGAGTGCGGTCCCGCAGTCACCTGCACCACCGGAAGCGACTTCTTCGGGCCCAGCCGATCGTGGTTGGCGACGATGCCGTCGATCCACTCCTTGTTCGGGATCATCCCCTCGAAGTCGATCCAGACCCGCCCGTCGGTCCGGCAGTCGAAGCGCCGGCAGAGCGCCGGCCGGTCCTCGAATATCGTGCAGCCCTTGGAGTGGTCCAGATGGGCGCAGTAGCCGTCCTCTCCGTGCGCGATCAAATAGGGCAGCTTGGGGTCCCACTTGACCTTGCCCGACCTCACCTCGCTCGGCGTCAGGACGAAATTCAGCTTGCAACACACCGCCTTGCACAGGTGCACGCGCTCGGCACAGTTGATGACCGCTTCGGGTGCTGGGTTTGGCGGGTCGATGCGGTACCGCTCGCCCTCCCACTCGACGGGCGCCCAGGGGTCGTGCTCCGCCTGGCCGCTCCCCGACTGCTCCTGCGGCGACTGGCTGCGTCCCCAGGCGCTCCAGCCGAGGGTCTTGTCCCAGCCTTGTTCCACTTTTTCGAGCCGGCGAGCGCCCCACCCCTTCTTGCGCAGGTCGGCCATCATCCGCTGGAGGTCCGATTGCTCGGAAGACTCCCGATCCCAGTCCAGATCCATCGTCCCTCCGAAGTTGGTGAGTCCGCCGATCCAATTGTCCGACAAGGCTCGCGTGGGAACAACCGGACCCCCGTGAAAATTTCAAAGATTCTCGGAATAAAGTACCTTGTTAGTAAGTTATTTAGGACAGAAGTCAGTAAAGAGACAGAAGGTTTGGACAGAGGAGGTGTCGAACATGGAGACGACAATTGCGGACATCGGCAGCGTTCGGCACAAGCTGGATGGAATGGTGATGGTCGACCGGGACTGGGCACGCCAGCTCGGCGCCCACCTTGCTAAGGGCGCCCGGCGGGTAGGCAACTTCTACCGCCTCCCGAGAATTCAGTACCTTCGGCTCCTTGAAGCTACTGCGAACAGCGCAGTGACGCAGCCCGCCGCCGTCCACCCGGCTTTGCGGTGGACCGCCTCGGACGACCTGGCAGTCGCCAACATGCTGCAGGAAGCGGCCCAGGAGCCGTCTCAGCCCCAGGCCGTGCGACAGGACGACGCGGAGTGCGTCGGCTGCTCGTAACGAGAGTTTGGAACAAAGGTCACAGGCATCAGCAGAGGAACGGAGGTGACACACAGATGGCACTGTTGAGCAGGTTTAGCCCCTGGGCGGCACTCACCGACCTGGAGCGGCAGATGGATCAGCTGATGAAGGCGACGTTCCGAGGAATCGGCTCCGGCGGCCAGCAGCTCGCCAGGACCTGGGCCCCGGCGGTGGACGTTTTCAGCCGGGAGAACGATCTGGTGATCCGGGCAGAGCTCCCCGGAGTGGATCCTGAGAAGGACGTAGACATCTCCGTCGCCGACGGCATGCTCCGTATCCACGGTGAACGGCGCTACGAGCACCGGGATGAGAAGGAGAACTACTTCCGGATGGAGACCAGCTACGGCGCCTTCGACCGGAGCATTCCGCTTCCCGAGGGCGTGAACGTGGACGACATCAAGGCGGTACACCGCAACGGCGTACTCGAGGTGATCGTTCCCGGCGGAGCCCAGATCGCACCGACCAAGAAGATCGCCGTGCAGATCGAGGGGACCGGAGCTGAGCAGCAGACCCTCGAAGCGCAGCCCGCGGCCGAGCCGGCCGGCGAGGCGAAGCAGGGCGAGGGCTCGCAGCAGACCCAGGCCGCCTAAAACAACTCAGCGGCGCTAGTTCGCCAGGCGCAAACGAAAGCCCGCCTCCAAGGCGGGCTTTCACGCGCTCCCGCCCGGAGGAGCCGTCCGCCGGCCCCGCGTTCCGGATTGACTAAGTCACCGCACATGCGGCACATCAAGCTTCAATTCCTCTTATCTCAGAGATATAGGTCCTTTTCAGCTTGCAGATGCGGCTTTTCGACGGGATAATCCACTGATGATTTCCTACCGGATGGGCGAGGTCGCCGAACTCCTGGGCCTGAGCGTGGACACGGTTCGACGGTGGGCCGACAGCGGCCGGCTTCCCACCACGCGGAAGGACGGCGGCCACCGCATCGTCCAGGGAGCCGACCTTGCAGCGTTCGTCACCAGCCTCGCCCAGACCTCCGAGCTCAGGCACATCAACGCCGAGTCGGCCCGCAACCACTTCCCCGGCATCATCACGCGGGTCCTGAAGGACGGGGTGGCCGCCCACGTGGAGGTTCAGGCGGGTCCGCACCGGCTGGTATCGCTCATGACCCGGGAAGCCGCCGACGAGCTCCAGCTCGAGCCGGGGATGCTCGCCGTGGCCGCGGTGAAGTCGACGAACGTCGTGATCGAGCTACCCAGGGAGCGCTAAAGACATGAAGATCCGTATCCCGGCCGGCATCCTGGCCGCACTGCTTTTCCTGGCGGCCGGATGTGCGACGCAGGACCGCTCGCCGGACGGCGCAACCTCTGCCACCACGGGGGTTTCCGGCCGCGCCACGGTCTTCGCGGCTGCGTCCTTGACCGAGTCCTTCAACGGGATTGCCGAGCTGTTCAAGGCCGCCAACCCCGAGACCGAACTGACCTTCAACTTCGGCCCCTCCAGCGGGCTGGCGACACAAATCCTCGAGCAGGGCGGCGCCGACGTCTTCGCTTCTGCCGACCAGACCAACATGGAGAAGGTCTCCGCCGACGACCTGATCGACGGAGATCCCCAGGTGTTCGCCCGCAATGTGCTCCAGATAATCGTCGCCCCGGGCAACCCCAAAGGCATCCGGACTCTCAGCGACCTGGCGAATCCGGACCTTAAGGTCGTCCTGGCGGCGGCCCAGGTTCCGGTCGGCCGCTACGCCCGTCAGGCTCTGGACAAGGCCGGAGTCACCGTCAATCCGGTATCGGAGGCAGTCGACGTCAAAGGGGTCGTGGGTCCGGTGACGCTGGGCGAAGCCGACGCCGGCGTCGTCTACGCCACCGACGTGCGGGCCGTCGGGAGCCGGGCGGCCGGCATCGAGATCCCCGAGCAGCACAACGTCGAAGCCGAGTACCCGATCGGAGTGGTTGGCGGGGCCGACAACCCCGAGGTCGCACGGGCATTCGTCGACTTCGTGCTATCCCGCCAGGGCCGGGAGGTGCTTTCGGAGCATGGGTTCCTCGATCCCTAGCGACGCCGGCTCCGCCCCGCCGGCTGCCCCCAGGACGTGGCCGGCTTACGGCATAGAAAGAGCTGCCGCTCCGCTGGTCAAGCTGGCAGTCGGCCTGGCGGTGGCCTTCTTCCTTCTGCCCCTCCTGGGGCTGCTGCTGCGCACCCCATGGAACGGTCTGGCGTCCGAGTTGGGCTCGGCGCCGGTCCGCAGCGCCCTGTGGCTGTCGCTGGTCTGCTCCCTGGCGGCCACCGGCATCTCGATTCTGCTCGGGGTGCCCCTCGCCTGGGCTCTCGCCCGGTGGGAGTTCCCGGGGCGATCGCTGGTGCGGGCGCTGACCACCCTGCCGATGATCGTGCCGCCCGTGGTTGGTGGCGTGGCCCTTCTTCTGGCATTCGGCCGGCGGGGATTCGCCGGACGGTGGCTGGACGAGGCGTTCGGCATCACACTGCCGTTCACCATGGCCGGAGCCATCCTGGCGGAGACCTTCGTGGCCATGCCGTTTCTGGTCATCACGGTCGAGGCCGGGCTCCGCTCGATGAACCGGCGTTTCGAGGAGGCTGCCGCAACGCTGGGAGCCCGTCCCTGGGTAACCTTCCGCCGCGTCACGCTGCCGCTCATCGGGCCGAGCCTGTGGGCCGGGGCGGCCCTGGCCTGGGCGCGTGCCCTCGGCGAGTTCGGAGCTACGATCACCTTCGCCGGCAACCTTCCCGGCCGAACCCAGACCATCCCGCTGGCCGTCTACCTCGCCCTGGAGACGCGGCTGGAGGCCGCGATCGCTCTCAGCGTCGTTCTGCTTGCCGTCTCGCTCACGGTGCTGATCGTCTTCCGCAGCCGCTTCCTACCGAATCTGTGAGCCTGGAGGCGAGGGTCTGCCTGTCCCTCGGGACGCTGAAGCTCGACGTGGAGATCCGGGTGCCGTTCGGCGAGGTGCTGGCGGTGCTGGGGCCGAACGGCTCGGGAAAGACGACGCTGCTGCGGGCGCTCGCCGGGCTGGTGCCTTTGGAGTCCGGCCGCATCGTTCTGGACGGCGTGGTGCTGGAGGATCCGGCGGGCGGCATCCGTAAGGCGCCCTACGAGCGGCCGACGGGGTTCGTTTTCCAGGACTACCTGCTGTTCCCCCACCTCACCGTGGCGCAGAACGTCGCCTTCGGGCTAGCCGCCGCAGGCACACCGAGGAGCCAGGCCCGGGCCAAGGCTCGCGAGTGGCTGGCCGCGATGGGGCTGGAGGCCTATGCCGGGGCGAAGCCCGGCTCGCTCTCCGGCGGCCAGGCGCAACGGGCGGCGCTCGCCCGGGCTTTGGCGCCGCAGCCACGGCTGCTGCTGCTCGACGAGCCGCTGGCCGCCCTGGACGCGGGCACCAAGCTGGAGGTCCGGAGGGAGCTGAGCCGCCACCTGCGGTCTTTTTCGGGAAGCGCCCTGCTTGTCACCCACAACCCGCTGGAGGCGGCCGCGCTGGCCGACCGGCTGATCGTTCTTGAGGGCGGCCGGGTCATCCAGGAGGGGACCTCCACGGAGGTCGCCCAACGTCCCAGGTCGCCCTACGTGGCCGAGCTCGTGGGGCTCAACCTCATAAGAGGCAAGGGGCTTCCGGGGGGTGTGGAAACCGAAACCGGTGGGACCCTCGTGGTGCCTTCTAACTTCGCCGGTGAGGTTTTTGCCGCCATCCACCCTCGCGCCGTGGCCCTGCACCGGGAGCGGCCGCAGGGCTCGCCGCGAAACGTGTGGCAAGGGACCGTGGCGGGCATCGACCTGGAAGGAGACCGCGCGAGGGTGAACGTGGACGGGCCGGTGAAGGTCGTGGCAGAGGTCACGACCGGCGCGCTCAAGGACCTGGACCTGGCCGCCGCCGGACCGGTTTGGGTGTCCATCAAAGCGACCGAGATCCAGGTGTATCCGGCCTGATGCCGGTGCTCCGGCCTCAGGAGCATCGCTGGACGCCCTCGCGGGATTCGGGGCTCCTGCCGTCCTCCCGGGCGCCGATCCATTCGAGTACGTCGTCGCGGGAGGCGCTGAGTATCTCGCCGTGGTCCACCCCGCCGTAGACCTGCCTCTCCGCGGGAACCCCCATGCGGCAAAGCCGGTCGAAGAGCAGCTGCGTCACCTCGACCGGCACCACCCGGTCCTGGTTGCCGTGCACAAGCAGGACGGGCGCTTCGGTCTGTCTCCGCCCGGGCGTGTTCTGAGCGATGGCTTCGGCCCAGCGATCGACACTGCCGGGGGAGGCCCTGACGACCTGGCTGAGCGCCTGGCTCCGGAATCGCCGGTCGATCTGGTCCTGGCAAAGGGACTCCACGACCGTCCGCTGGGCCAGGACCTCCGGCTGCAGGACCCGGTCCAGCGGAAGGTCCGGGTACGCGGCGGCGAAGCCGAAGGCTCCCATGACGACGAATCCCGTCACGCCGGCCAGGTTCTCCTGCGGCAGAAGTGCGAGCAGGTCGAGTTCGGCGGCCGGCGCAGCCGCCACGACTCCAAGCAGCTCCAGATCTCTTGCGTAGGTTCCGGCGAGCTCTCCGGCGAACAGCGCGGCCCCGCCGCCCTGCGACGCCCCGAACGCCAGAACGCGGCTGCCGGCGCCGCTCGCCGGTATCTGCCGGGCGGCACGGACGATGTCGAGCATCCCTCGGCCTTCGCTCTGGCCGACCAGCCACGGGTGAACTCCGGGTGTCCCGAGCCCCTCGTAGTCGGTGGCCGTCACCACGAAACCGCGATTGAGCAGCTCCCGGAAGATCGGCTGCCGGACGATCCCGTCGGGGAAGCGGGAGGGCGCGCACGCGTCGCCCAGGCCGACCGACCCGTGACCCCAGGTGACCACCGGTCGTCCGGCGCGCTCGTCGCCGGCGGGAGCGAACACCAACCCGGATACGACGATGTCCCTGCCGTCGACTGCGGTCGAGTGGTAGAGGATCCGCCACCCCCGCAGGCCGTCCGGCACGTCCAGCTCCTGCAGACGCACCACGCGCCCCGGCTCGCCGGCCGGCACGTCGGCCGGCACGCGGTAGAGCTCCTCCGCGCTGGGCGCATCGGGCAGCTGCGGCGGCGGAGGAGACGGACTCGCTGCGGCGGACTGAGTACGCGCCTGGCCCTCCCCGCCGGCGGTTTCGGAGCCGCAGGCGGCAAGAAGAAGCGCCAGGGCGAACAACAGGGCCCGGACGCGCGCGCTCGGCCTGCGGGAGGAAAGCATCCTTAGATGTTGGCATCAGTTCCGCCGGACCAAACACGAGGGTTCACCCGGCTCGACCCATGGGTAGGTGATGGGGAGACAAGGAGGGACGCCATGGCGAACGACAAATACCTCGGGATCTACCTCAACGACCACCTGGCGATTCTGGTCGCCGCCCGGGAGCTGGCCCACCGGAGCGAGGAGAGCAACCAGGGCTCTCCGCTCGGCAAGCTGCTTTCCGAGATTCGTGAGACTACCGAGCAGGAGGTCTCCGCCGTCCGTGACCTGATGAAGGCGCACGACGTGACGGAGAACCCGACGAAGAGCGCCGGGGCCTGGCTCGCTGAGCGTGTCGGCCGGCTAAAGCTCAACGGCCAGATCACCGGATACTCGGATCTCAGCCGGTTGGTGGAGCTGGAGGGTCTCGACGTCGCCCTCGAGGCCAAGAGGATGTTCTGGGATGCCCTCGAGCAGTCCGGAGTCGAGCGTGCGGGGGAGCTGCGTTCAACCGAAATGGCGGGACGAGCGGTTCGGCATCTCGATGAGCTGCAGAGCCACCGGACAGCAGCCGCGAAACAGGCGCTAGGAGTGGTGGAGAACGTCTCCGGGCAAAGCTAGGGGTGGAGCAGAGTACTAGTTGAGCTGTTCGGGCCTGACGTACTCGAAGAAAGGATGCGTACCGGTCAGCTCGAGCAACCGGTGGATGTTTGCCGCTCCGGGCACGACGAGAAGGGATCCTCCGGCACCGCTTATCCGCTGGCGGGCGGAGATGAGGCTCCGCAGACCCGTGCAGTCCATGAAGCTCAGGCGGCGAAGATCCAGGATGACCACGGGTGAGCCGTCCGCCTCCACCTTGGCGAGCGCCAACTCAAGCGAGGCGACCGAGGCGATGTCCAGCTCACCGTGCAGCGCCAGCACCGAGCACTCCGCGCGCCGTATCACGGCCACATCGAACACGTCCGGTCCAGGCACGGATGCCTCTTCAGGAGCAAGTGAGGTTAGGGCGTTGACTACTCCGGGCTGGGCCATGATCACAGGGGAGGGGGTGGCGGCGTCTTCCGTCATCCCCTCAAGGCTTGTCGACATAGAGCCATACCTCTCAGCAGGTGGATAGGAAGCCCGCAAGTAGACTTTACCACGATATTGAAGAGGTAGTGAATAGGTAGTTCAGAGGATGGGAATAAACCTTGAGCGGCAAGCACCGCCGAGCCGACCTTCCGAGAAAGCTGAGGACGCCCTGACGAGCATGGAAGGCTCTGTCCCGATCTACAGCATCAGCTCCGTCGCCCGAATGCTGGGGGTACCGGTCGCCACGTTGCGGACGTGGGAGGACCGCTACGGCCTGGTAGTGCCCGAGCGCAGCTCGAGCGGTCACCGGCTCTACAACCGCGACCAGGTGAGCTCTCTGGAGTTCGTCAAGCTGCAAATTGACCGGGGGGTGAGCGCCGCCGACGCCCACCGCCTCCTGCACGAGCGGCTCCAAGGCTCTGCCCGCCCGTCCACTCCTCTGCCGTCGCCCGACCGTCCTCACAAGGTGGTGATTGCCGAGAACGACCCGTACGCCGCCGAGTTCGAGGAGCACTTCCTGAAAAGCGAGGGCTACCAGGTGGAGATCACCTTGGACGTCGACTCCGCCGCCAAGGCCGTGGACGACGCCAAGCCCTCCCTTGTAGTGATCGAGATGCTGCTGTCCGGCGGGCGGGGTCTCGAGCTCTGCCGGCTGGTCAAGCGCCGGGAAGCCTCTCCGGCCGTCCTAGCGGTTTCCACGGTGGATGCACCGGACCGTGCACTCGGCGCGGGCGCCGACGCGTTCCTGAAGAAGCCCCTGGAGCGGCCCAAGTTCCTGGCAACCGTCGAACGCCTTCTGATCTCCGGTTCATTCACCGACGCGCCGGCGGCCGTTTGACAAGGAACCGGCTCGCCAGCGGTAACGACCCTCTAGACCTCGTCCTGGGCGGGGGCCTCCCCGCCAACGCGATCAACCTGCTCATCGGCCGCCCCGGAACCGGCAAGACAATCATCGCTCAGCAGTACGTGTTCAAGAACGGTACGCCCGAGCTGCCGTCGGTCTACTTCGCCACCGTCTCCGAGCCTCTGGAGAAGATCCTTCGCTTCGGGCAGAGCCTGAAGTTCTTCGATCCGGCGGCGATCGGCACATCCGTCTTTTACGAGGACCTCGGCGAAATTCTCAACAACCAGGGCCTCGACGGGGTGGCAGAGCGGATCGGCTCCGTGCTGAGGAATCGGCGCCCGGGTTTGATCGTCATCGACAGCTTCAAGGCACTCGGCGCCTTCGCCGAGACCTCCGGCGACTTCCGGAGGTTCCTGCACGCCTTGGCCGGCCGGTTGAGCGCCTCTACGGCTGCGGCGCTGTGGGTCGGGGAGTACGACGACGCCGACGTCTCCACCGGACCGGAGTTTGCGGTAGCCGACGCCATAGTGTCGCTGCGCACCGTCCGGACCGGGGAGCGCGAAGTTCGGTTTCTACAGGTCGTGAAGCTGCGGGGAAGCGACTTTCTGTCCGGAAGGCACACCTACCGGCTCAGCAGCGAAGGATTGCGGCTGTTCCCCCGGCTGGCCGATACGCCGGCGGACGAGCAGTACGTCCTTCAAGGTCCCCGCCTTTCGTCGGGCATCGTCGCTCTCGACCACATGCTGGCGCAGGGCTACTGGCCCGGGTCGTCCACCCTCGTCGCCGGACCCTCCGGATCCGGCAAGACGCTCATGGGTCTCCACTTCATCTTCAACGGCGCCCGTCTCGGTGAGCCGGGGATCGTGGCGACGCTCCAGGAGAACCCGATTCAGCTCCAGCGGATCGTGGACGGCTTCGGCTGGTCGCTGAACGAGCCCGGCGTTGAGGTCATGTACCGCTCCCCCGTCGACGTATACGTCGACGAGTGGGTCTACGACCTACTCCGCCTGGCCAAGACGTCCGGGGCGAGGCGCATCCTGCTGGACAGCCTACCGGACCTGAGAATGACCACGGGGGACGAGGTGCGGTTCCGTGAGTTCCTCTACTCGCTGATGCAGCGCTGCTCAAGGGCTGGCATCAGCCTGATGATGACCATGGAGATCCCTGAGCTGTTCGGTGTCGAGCGTTTCTCCGAGTTCGGAATCTCGCACCTGTCGGACAACGTCGTGCTCCTCAACTACTTCATCGACCGAGGATCGATCAAGCGGGCTATGTCGGTGACCAAGACCCGGGCCAGCCGGCACGAGCAGGAGATCCGCGAGTTCTCCATCGAGCCTGAAGGCATCGTGCTGGGCGACGTGGTTCGCACCGGGATGACTCTCGGCTTGGGCCGGCACTCATTTAGGCCCGAGTAGCCCTAGCCAACCAGTCCTTCCGGTCGCGGTCCCTAGCAGACTGCCGGTTCTTCGACACCTTCACGATCGGCCGGGTATAGGCAGCCTGGAAGGAAAGAGCCAGATTCAGCAGGATGAACGGGTAGGGGTCGAACGGCTTGCCGTTGACCAGGCGGACGGCGACCGGCTGCTTTCAGCGAAGTCATCATGTGGAAGCTCACCATGGCCAAACTTCCCGGTCCTCCGGGCCGTGTGCCTCATGACGCCGGGACGCGGGCAGCCGCATCCTGCCTCCAAGGAAGTCAAGCTAGGAGGTAAGGCAATGGACGCAGCAGCAAACGGATTCAAGGCGGCGAGGCTGTACCGGCTGGGAGGCATGGCTCTGGTGATCGCGGCGGTGCTTCAGGTAACGGGGTTCGCCCTGCATCCCGCCGGAGAGCAGCTTTCCCATGTGGACCAGCCGCTCTACGGACCAGCCCACGTTGTCATGTTCGTAAGCTGGGTGCTCGTCATGGCGGGACTGCCTGCGGTGTACGCCCGGATCGCTGATCGAGCAGGCACCCTCGGTGTGGTGGCCTTTCTGTCGTCTCTGGTTGCGATCGCCTACCACTGCTACCTGACCCTGTACGAAGGGTTCGCAGTGGGCGTTATGGCGGCCAACGAGGGAGCACGGTCCCTGCTGGGGCCGGACGGGCCCCTCGCCCACGGTGCCGGAGCGCTGGGCATTGTGGCGATGGCGTCGCTTCTCGCTTTCCCGCTGCTGGGCATCGCGATTCTTCGGTCCGGCAGCTTTCCCCGAACCTCCGGGTGGCTGCTCGTCGCGGCTCTCCCCGGCTTTGCCGTCGGAATGATCGCCGCCGGAATGTTCGGCGGCCCCATCGGACCCGAAGCCGACAACTGGTTCAGCGGCATGCTGCCGGTGACGACGCTGTACACCCTGGCCTTCGCCGGATACGCCGTTGCGGGAAACCGTCTACGGGCAGAGGCGTCGACCGGAACACGGGCGGTTGCATCCGGTAGGGCCGTGAGCGTATAACCCGCAATCGGCCAAAAGGAGCGGGCGTGAGGGTATCCCTGGTAGCCGTCCGAACGGGGTGGACGGCCGCAGCTGCGCCGCTGGCGGCGCTGTTCGCGGCCTCCATCCCGGCCCTTTACCTACACAAGCTGAGCCCACCCGCCGGGGTACAGGCGGGATTGGACCAGCTCGGCATCTCCCAGGGCACCTACGCCGCCTACTGGGCTCTGCTTCAAGCCGCGTTCGGGGTGCTGACCCTGAGCGTCGGCATCGCAATGGTCTCCCGCAGGCCCGCCGAGCCGCTGGCCTGGCTGATGTCCGCATTCGTGATAACCGTCGGGACGGCCAACGCTCCGAATCTCGAGGCGTTGACCGCCCGGTGGCCCGGCCTGGCACCCGCCGCGACAGTCGCATTCCTCGTCCTGCTCTGTTCTCTGGTGCTTCTGCTGTTCCTTTTTCCGGACGGCCGCTGGACCCCGCGGTGGACGGCTCCCCTTGCCGCTGCGCTGCTGGTGGCGACGCTCGCTCTGCGCGGTTCGGTTGCCGGCCCACCCAGTGAGGCGCTGTTCTTTGCGCTCGTTCTGACACTGGTTCTGGGTCTGGGCGCGCAGGTCTACCGCTATCTCCGGGTCTCCGATCCGGAGCAGAAGATCCAGACCAAGCGGGTCAGCATGGCCTTCGGCGCGGGCGTCGGCGCCCAGATCCTGTTCCCGATGCTCGAGGGCATTCCCGCCCTCTCGCGTCCGGGGGTGGGAGCGCTGGCTATCGACGTCGCTAGCGTCACCGGCATCACTCTCGGCTTTTCCCTTGTCCCACTCGCACTCGCCCAGGCGATCTTGAAGCACAGGCTGTGGAGCCTGGACGTGGTGATCAACCGGACTCTCGTCTACGGCGGGCTCACCGTCGTGCTGCTCGGCCTCTACGTCGCAGTGGCCGGGGGACTGGGCGGCACCATCGCGGCCAACCGAAACCTGCTCTCGTTCGCCGGTGCCGGGCTGGTCGCCCTGGCCTTTGCGCAGGTGAGGCAGCGAATTCAGACGGGCGTAAACAGGCTGATGTTCGGGAGGCGGGACGAGCCCCACGAGGTCATGGCCGAGCTGGGCCGCCGGCTGGAGGCATCCCTGGAGCCTCAGTCGGTCCTGCCGACCATAGTCGAGACCGTTGCGGGCGCCCTCGGCCTGCCGTACGCGGCGATCGAGCTGGCCGGCGACGCCGGGCCGGCGGCTGCCACCGGTGATCCACCTCCAGGCTGCCTGAGGATTCCGCTCGTGCACCGCTCGGAACGAGTAGGCGATCTGGTCGTGGCGCCACGGTCGGCCGGCGGGAGGTTTGCGCCGGCCGAGATGGAGCTGCTGGAGGACCTGGCCCGCCAGGCCAGCGCCGCGGTCGCAGCAGTCCGCCTGACCCTGGACCTGCAGAACGCCCGGGAGCGGCTGGTGAACAGCCGGGAGGAGGAGCGGCGGCGGATGAGACGAGATCTGCACGACGGGCTGGGACCGGCCCTCGCCGGGATGACCCTGCAGGCCGACGCCGCCCGAGAGGTCGTTTCGGCCGACCCCGAGGGGGCCCGGAAACTTCTCGACGAGCTGGTGGATCAGCTTCAGGCCTCCACCTCGGACATCCGTCGGCTCGTCTACCAGCTCCGGCCTCCTGCGCTGGACGAGCTCGGCCTCGCCGGCGCCCTCAAGTCCTCCCTCGACAAGCTGGGCTCAGGCCGGCTCCAGCTGCAGCTCGACCTGCCCGACAGCCTGCCGCCGCTACCTGCAGCAGTGGAGGTCGCTGCGTTCCGGATAGCGCACGAAGCCGTAGCGAACGTGGTGCGTCACGCCGGCGCAACCAGCTGCCGTCTGCGCTTGAGGATGCAAGACGGTCACCTGGAGCTACAGGTGGAGGACGACGGCGCCGGCATGCCTGAGGTGGCGCAACCGGGTATCGGTCTTAGGTCCATGCGCGAGCGCGCATCCGAGCTCGGAGGAGACTGCGCGGTCTCGCCCGGGCCGGAGGGCGGCACCGTCGTCACGGCCAGGCTTCCCCTACCGGCCGGGTCAGGGGAGCACCCGTAGATGGAGCGGTTGCGGGTGCTGGTCTGCGACGACAACGACCAGTTCCGTGCCGGACTCAAGTCGCTGCTGAGCTCGACCCCCGAGACCGAGGTCGCAGGTGAGGCGAAGAACGGGTCCGAAGCGGTCAGGCTGGCCGGAACGCTGCAACCAGACATCGTCCTCATGGACATCCGAATGCCGGAGCTGAACGGTATCGAGGCAACCCGGCGGATCATGCAGTCCAGTCCGCACATCGGCGTGCTGATGCTGACGATGCTGGAGGACGACGACTCGGTCTTCGAAGCGATGCGGGCCGGGGCGCGCGGGTACCTGCTGAAGGGGGCGCTTCGGGCGGAGATACTTCGGGCGATCACGGGCGTCGCCAGCGGCGAAGCGATCTTCGGCCCGGCGATCGCCCGCCGGATGATGCAGTACTTCTCGGCGCCGCGGCCGACCCGCCTGGCGCAGGCCTATCCGGAGCTGACCGAGCGGGAGCAGCAGATCCTGCAGGAGATGGCGGCCCACAAGACGAACGCCGAGATCGCCCGGGCGCTCGGGCTCACGCCGAAGACGGTTCGCAACCACGTCTCGAACATCTTCAACAAGCTGCAGGTGGCGACGCGCGCGGAAGCGATCGTCAGGGCACGCGAGGCGTCGGCCGGCTTGGAGTAGCCGGGGGTTGGAGAGCTGAGGGGTGGCGGTTAAGGGGCGGTGTCGGCACCGGCGGAGCCCGGAGCATCCAGCTCGAGCTTTCCCGCTTCGGCGTTTCGCAAAATCTCGCGGGCTCGCTCCGCGTCCTTAGCGGGCACGAACAGGTCCGACTGCGCCATGCTTGCCGCCGAGTCCGGATAGGTCCCGGTCGCGTTGGTGGCTTCGAGCCTTACGTCGATGCCGTTGGCCTCGAGCAACGAGCGCAGGAGGAGGTGCTCGGTGGGGTTGGTGGCTACGTGCACGCTCACGAAATCGTCTGCTTCCATCGGCAATGTAGTTAGCCCCTCCTGCCCGCGGCGAAACGTCCATTCCGAACTCCACTCAGGCGGTACTTAGCCGAAGTGTTAGCCACTCCTAATTCTTCGTTGACTTGATAAGTGCTGCTGGATTAGCTTTCAGGCGTTCTCGAGCACGCGGAGCAGGCGCTGACCGACTCCGGCGTCTGCTGTCTGGGAAACGGAGGTTCTGACGTGGCCGGTCCGGATATCTCGGTCTGCCCCATCTGTGGAGGCAATGTTGAGAGCGGCCACGTGCGGGCAAGGACCCCCATAGGCCTGGTGTGGCGACCCGAGGCGTCCACCGGACGGCCCCGCGATGAGCAGCTCAGTGGAGCGGGGTTCCTGTTCAGCAAGTCGCCCGCCGGCCGGTGCACCCGATGCCGAGTCGTCCTGCTTCCGTACTGACGCCCACTTTCGCTCGGAACGACAGCGGGACGTCCGGCAAGGCGATTGTGCCCCCACCCGGGGCCTGGCTTCCCGCCGTTTACTGACAAGCCTTGGCTCACTGTACCGGGCAAGGCTGCACCCCATTTCCGGTTGCCACCGCCGCCACAGCTTCCAGCCTGCTGGTCGGCCAGCCGTCATGGGTTCTGGGGCGTCCGGTCCAGCTGTGCTTCTTCCGGCGCTTCGTCGTCCGTGCCGACGGCAAACGTTTGCTCTTCGTTCACGTTGATGTGTCTGCCCACCGGGACGACCATCGGAGTGCCCGCCACGGGGTCGGGCAGCACCCGGCAGCTCAAGTCGAAGACCTCCTTGATCAGCGCTTCGCTCACGACTTGCTGTGGGCTCCCCTCGGCGACGATCCGGCCCCGGCTCATCGCCACCAGGTGGTGGCTGTAGCGGCAGGCGTGGTTGAGGTCGTGTAGCACCATCACGATGGTTCGCCCCTCCTTCTGGTTCAGGTCGACCAGCAGGTCGAGGACGTCGACCTGGTGGGCGACGTCCAGGAAGGTGGTCGGCTCGTCGAGCAGCATCAGGTCGGTACCCTGCGCCAGCGCCATGGCGATCCATACCCGCTGCCGCTGGCCGCCGGACAGCTCGTCGACCGGCCTGTCCGCCACCTCGACCGTCCTCGTGGCCTCCATCGCCCCGGCAACCGCCTCGTCGTCTCGGGCGGTCCACTGCCGGAACCACTTCTGATGTGGGTACCTGCCTCGGGCGACCAGGTCGGCGACGGTGATTCCCTCGGGTGCGGTGGGCGACTGGGGCAGGATGCCGAGGCTTCTGGCCACCGTCCTCGTCGGAAGGCGGTGGATGTCCTGCCCGTCCAGGAGGACCGCTCCGCCTTTGGGCTTGAGCAGCCGGGACAGAGCCCGCAGCAGGGTCGATTTGCCGCTGGCGTTTGCTCCGACGATGCTGGTGATCCGGCCGGGAGCGATGCTGAGCGAAAGGTCCTTCGCCACCTCGATTTTGTCGTAGGCGAGGGTGACACGGTCGGCCCGGAGTGTGTGGTGCCCGCTCGACACGGTTATCCGGCCCGTCCCAGCCGGTTGCCTCGGGCGAGCAGCCAGAGCAGGTACGGGGCGCCCATGCTTCCGGTAACGATCCCGGCCGGAAGCTCCACGGGAGCGAATGACTTCCGGGCCGCCAGATCCGACACAAGCAGCAGCAGCGCCCCTGCGAGGGCCGAGGGAAGAAGCGTGAGGCTGGAGCGGGTCAGGCGCCGGGCGATAGCGGGCGCGACGAAAGCAACGAAAGCGACGGGCCCGGCCGAGGCGGTCGCAACCGCGGCCAGCCCGACAGCGGCGAGGATCAGATAACGCCTCTGACTCTCAACCGCCACCCCAAGGCCTCTGGCTGCGTCGTCCCCCAGCTGCATCGCCCGCAGGGGACGCGCCAGGGCCATCACCCAGGGAAGCAGCACGAGCATGGCCAGTCCTACCGGGCGGACGTGCTCCCAACCTCTGCCATTGAGGCTTCCGGTCAACCAGACGGTGGCGCGCTGGGTGTCCCAGATCTCGGCCCGGGTCAGCAGATAGGAGGTCACGCTGGAAAGGACAGCGGCGATTCCGATGCCCACCAGGACCAGCCGGTAGGAGGAGATCCCCTTGCGGTAAGCCACGGCGTAGATGACAGCTGCGGTGGCCAGAGCGCCGGCGAACGCCCCGAGACTGACGACCAGCCCACCGGCTTCCAGGATCACGATGAGGAACACCGCAGTCGCCGCAGCTCCCGAGGTGATGCCCATGATGTCCGGAGACGCCAGAGGGTTGCGGGCGAGGCCTTGGAAGATTGCGCCCGACAACCCGAACGCCCCTCCGACGAAGACTGCGCTGAGCGCCCGGGGCAGCCGAAGCGTCTGGACGATGAAGTGTGAGTCGGGGTTGCCGAACCCGAATATGGCGGGAACCACGTCGGCCACTGGAATAGGAAAGTCTCCTACGCTAAGGGCGACGGCAAAGAAAAGGGCAAGGAGTGCGGCCAGAATGACGCCGGCGGAGATCTGCCTGGCCGTGCCGGCGTCCCGGGCCCTCCGCTCCGTAGACACTCGTCCGGCCGGCCCGACGAGTGTCGAAGGGCCGGTGTTGAGGACGGGGCGGCGGAACCGCACCTAAATCTCCGCCAGCTTGCGCCGCCGGACCAGAGCCACGAAGAACGGCGAACCCACTAGGGCGGTGACGATGCCGACCTGCACCTCCCCAGGACGAGCGATGACCCGCCCGATGACGTCGGATCCCAAAAGCAGGATGGGGGCCAGCACGGCGGAGTACGGAAGAACCCACCGGTAGTCGGGTCCGGTGATCACCCGCGCGATGTGCGGCACGGTGAGGCCAACGAAGCCGATCGGCCCGGCGGCCGCCGTCGCCGCGCCGGTGAGCAGCACCACCGCCGCTGCCGAGTAAACACGCGCCAACCCGACTTTCTGTCCGAGCGACCGGGCGACGTCGTCACCGAGCGACAAAGCGTTCAGCAGCCGTCCGGAAGCGAGCGCCATGAGGCTGCCGACCAGCAGGAACGGAGCGACTTGGGCGGCAACCTGCGGCGTCCGGCCAGCCAGCGACCCGACCGACCAGAACCGGTACTGGTCCAGCGTCGCGACGTCGATCAGCAGGACAGCGGTCGTCACTGACGTAAGAAAGGCGCTGACTGCTGCCCCGGCCAGCGCGAGCTTCACCGGCGTTGCCCCCTCCCGCCCGAGTGAGCCGAGAGCAAAGACGACGACGGAGGCGATCAGGGCTCCTGCAAAGGCGAACCAGACATAGCCGAGCAGCGTGCCGATACCGAAGACGAAGATCCCAAGGACCACGAAGAGGGAGGCCCCCGCGCTGACGCCGAGGAGGCCCGGATCCGCCAGGGGATTTCGCGCGACGCCCTGCATCACCGCTCCTGCGAGGCCCAGCGCAGCACCGACCATCAATCCCACGACGTTCCTCGGCACTCGAAGGGAACGCACGATCACGTGGTCACTCAGCTGCGGGTCGAACGAGACAAAGGAATCGACCACAGTGCCGAATGGAATCTGCTTTGACCCGTAGGCGACGCTGGCCAGCGCGACCAGGCACAGGGCGGCAACCGACGCGGTCAGGCCCAGCGCCCGGAGCGACGAAGTCCGGAAGAGTCCTTTCGGCCGCTTCTTGCGGAGCCCGATAGCAGCCATCGGTCCGGCGTCGCGAACTTGGATCGCCACGGCCTGATGTTAGGCGATACCACCCTCGGCCAGAAAGGCGACTAGTTCGTCGCCTTCACTGACCATGGTTTGAAGTGTGCCCAGGACGGGTCCTACAAGCGATGTCACGAGGATCGACCGATCAGGCCTCAGGGAACGCAGATAGTTCCGGCTGGGAAGTCTGTCTTGCAGTGGTTGTTTACCCAGACGTTCGCGAGCCGGCTGTCGTCATGGGCGTCATGCTCTCCGTTGCCTCTTAGCTGGTTACCTTCGAATGTGTTGCCGCTGACACCGGTCCCCACGCGAATGCCATCCCGGCGGTTGTCCCGGGCGTGGTTGCGCTCGAAGCGATTGCTCGTGTTCTGTGCCCCGAGACTGATGCCGTCACGCCCGTTATCCATCGTCTGGTTGTCAATGAAGGAAGAGTTGTGAACGGCGTTTCCGGCGAGTCTGATGCCGTCGACCTGGGCGCCGCGCACCGTGTTTCCCCTTACCTCGAGGTCGGTGCTCGAAGGAAACCTGGCAAGGAAGACGGCTAGTGAGAAGAGGATCCCGGAGCCGCCTCCTTCGACGTCGTTGTGGCTTATTTGCAGGGCGAGGTTGCCTCCCCCGATGACGATGGGGAAGTTGAACTGCCCGGGAGCCGGGGGCAACGCCGTCGCCTTGTTGTGGGCGACAGTGCTCTCTTGCGAATTCTGCATCGCGAAGCCGACCAATCGATCTTCGTGCGAGACGTTGTGCTCAAGCCTGACGGCGGTCCGTGATCCGGGACCGACCAGGGCCAAGCCCTCTCCGTTGCGGAAGGACTGGTTGTGGTCGATGAGCGCGTTGTGCAAGTTGCCCCGCTCGGATACAAGCGCTCCGCGGGCGTTCTCCCGGAAGCAGTTGTGATGGGCGCGGGTCGTCGTGGCACCACCGCTGTGCAGATCCACCCCGTCAAGGGAGTTGCGCTGGATCAGGTTGTGGCGGATGAGGTAGCCCGAGAAGCCGTCGCTCGAGTCGATACCCCTCGTCGCGCCCTCGACGACGAAACCCTCGAGGAGGATGTCGTTGGCCGCGAGCCTGAATGAGTGATCCCCGCCGTCCACGATCGCCTGACGGGTCGGGTCACTCGCCTGTGCCGGCGTGAAGCAGTTCTCTGCTTGCACCGCCCCCAATCGACCCCGCAACTTGACCGGCTTGTCGATCGTCACACTCTCGGTGTACAGGTCCGGACAGACGTGGATTTCGTCGTTCGGCGCGGCCGCCGCAACGGCCTGCTGGATGGAGGTGAAGTCGGCGTTCGGGCATTGGGCTCGGTCCTTGTCCACAACGAGCGGCTTCGACTGTGCCTTTGCCGGTCCGGCCAAGACCCCCAACAGGGCAACAACTAGGAGTACGGCACTCCTCCGGTTCGTCGATCTCCTTCTTTCTGTCATGGCCCCCGCCTCCTTGTTCGGTTCGTTCGACGGTCCTTTGAGCGCCGGCGTCCACGGGTGTTCACGAACTACTTCGGTTATCGGACTCCACCCTTTCGGTCTGCAAACCGGCTGGCAAGAGTTGGCGACCACTTTCTTTTTCGGCCGTCCCCTCGAGGCGGATCAGCGCCCCCATCGGCACGCCTGTGGAGCAGTCGCATTCCAGCCACGTTCGAAGGGGACCGCCGTTCGCCGTCCACCGGTCAAGACGGTGTCATTAGCCGCACTCGAACGTAAGAGTGGTCACCACTCGTTTCAGGCGGACGATTCCGTAAGCCGGACCGGCTAGGACAGATGCCGTCGCCGGCTAGTTCGCTCCGACCCCCGCAGCCGAATTCGAGCGCCGGCCAAGCTGCTGCCGTCATAAAGCCTCGTCCCCGCCCGTTCAAGGCCAACTCTCACTGGCGGTGGCCGCAGGCCTTCAGCAGCAACCCCGCGGAATCGACCTCCCGATCGGTCACCCGGCTGACCCATTGGGCGAGAGCGGACTGGAGCTGGCTGGCATCCTCCGGAGCGTCGACGGCGAACTGGGCCCGAAGGCATGTCCGTCCGTCGGGGCTGCGCCATGTGACGTAGCGATCGCCATCCCAGCCGGTGGCGGCTTCCTCGGCGACCGCAGGGTCGAGCCTCGAATCCAGCAGCAGCCGGAGCAGGAGCGGGCCGATCTCTCCGTCGTCGATTGCTGCTCCCTCGGCCCGAGGAGTGGTAACGACCCGAGGCGCGTCCCCTGATAGGTAACGTGCAGGGTCGAGCACCTGCTCCGAGCTCGTGGGAGGCGATGAGAAGGCCTGGTCGAGCCGGTCGGCGCCTTCTCGCAGAAGGGCTTCGACGAAGGCTGGGCCGAAAACGTACGGAAAGCCGAGAAGCTGCTCGACGGCCGGAGGGACCTCGGTCCCAGCCCGAATCCGCTCCTCCTCCTCCTGAATCTGGTCCTGCACGGCCGCCGGCAGCGAGCTCACGTAGAGCCGCTCGACTCGGATTGCACTGCCTTCGATCAGGGATTTGAAGGCGGCGGCCGCCTCGTCGCCTGCAATCCCCCGGCCGATTCCGAAGTGTTGGTCGTCCAGGGCATGGGTTAGCTCGTGCACCAGGACCCTCCGAAGGAACGGAGTCACCTCGGCCCTCGTCACAAGCTCTTTGTTGGCCGGGTCATAGAAGCCGACTGTAGGCTGATCGGAAGCCGCCAGGAGGGCGGCGAAATCGGTCTCTGGCGGCAGCAGCCCCAGGACGGTCAGGACCGCCTGCGAACGGGCGACCTCCTCGGGATTTGGGGCCATCTTCTCGAGCTCTTCATTGAACATTGGTTCCGAGAGCACGCGGACCTTCACCTCCTCCAGGAACCGCCGGCCGCGTGCTCGCTCGACAAACGCCGAGAGTTCGGGGATCACCGACGCTATCGAAGGCGAGGACTCGGTGTTCGGTTCAGGCTTGGGCAGGCCTGTCTCGTTCTCAGCGAGGAACCACACCGCGCCGGCGGCCAGCACCAGGGCGCCACTTAGGACCAACAGCAGCTTGCGCTCCACCAACGATCCTCTCCACCGGATCGGCCTCCGGTAATGCGGGTCCCGCTACGTCTTCCGGCCGACTGAGATCCGCGAGGGCAGGCCTTCCACCGAGTCGGGGAAGAGCGCTGTCGACTCACCCAGAAGGGTGCGGACCAGGGACCACGGCTCCTCCCGCTTCGCCGAGAAGGTCGGGCCGTACAACACCAGCCGGGTGAGCCCTCGGGCGGGTGCTGGACCAAGCGTGTCTTCCCCGAGCCCGCGGGTCCGCGTACGACCACCGTGGCGAAGCCGGTTCCGCCGATCGCCCTGACAAGGGTCTGTAGCTCGAACCTCCGGCCTGCGAAGGACAACTCATCAAGCCGGCGGAGCGACGAATGCGGAAGCACGCCCTGGAACGTGGAGCACTCCGCGAAGAAGGTCCTGTTCCAGGCTGACCATGCCGGGGGAGGCGTCGAGCCCAAGCTGTTCCAGCAGACGGGACTGGAAGGCTCTCAGGGCGGCCAGGGCTCCAGCTGTGTCCCCCGTCGCGGCGAGAGAGCGCGCCAGCAGAATGTGCGATGCCTCACGCAAGGGCTCCCGCGCCGCTGCTGATCCCGATAGCGCAGCAGCATCGGCAGCCCATCCCGCGCTCAGGGCAGCGGCAGCAGCGCCCTCCAGCGCCTCGAGAAGGGCGCCCGATAGGCGTCGCCGGTAGTCTTGCGCCCAGTCCTCGTAGGCATCCTCGGTAATGGGCTCGCCGGCCCAGAGGTCAAGGGCTGATTGAAAGTCGGAGAGAGCGGCATCCGCAAGCCCATCGTTCAGATGCTTTCGGCCGGAACGGACCTTGTCGAGAAACAACTCGGCGTCCACGACGCAGCCGGAGGCGGGTTGGAAGAAGTAGCCGCCCGAACCGGTCACGATCAGACGGGGATCTCCCAGCGCACGGCGAGCCCGGGCCACCATGACATTGAGGTTTCGCTCGGGGTCGGCCGGCGCCCTGCGCGGCCACAGGCATTCGGTCAGGTAGTCTCGAGTGACCAACTGCCCAGGTCGGGTGATCAGCAGGCGAAGAAGCATCCGGACAAGGCGACCCTGGAACGCCGAGCTGGGAATCTCCCGGCCGGCCCGTCGAACGGAGAACCGTCCCAGCAGGCGGATGTCGAGGTCCGGGACCGTCAAATCTGAGCCTTCCTTGGCGGCAACAAAACTGCTACATAGTCCTCCTAGTCTTTACCGGTGAGGGGCCCCCGGCAAGGGGGTTCGCAAGTCAAGAGGGAGCGGTTATGAGCCGGGTCGGTTGGAGCGGCAGGACGACTGCCGCAGTTGCGTTGACGCTGATAGTGCTCCTAAGCGGCTGCGGGACCAACGCCCGGTCGGCCACTGACCACGCCTCCTCCCCGCGGGTACACCGGGAGCGCCCGGAAGCTGAGCACTTCACCCTCCAGCCGCAGGACATACGTTGGGTGGACCCGCCGCCTCCGGCGGCCTACCTTCCCGACGGGGTAAAGCTCGCGTTCATCGAAGGCGGTCCGCCCAACCTGCCGGTGCCTTACACGTTCCGGCTGAAGTTCCCGGCTGGCTCCCGCCTGATGCCGCACACCCACCCGAGCATCGAGAAGCTGACCGTGATCTCCGGCATGTTGCACCAGGGTCTGGGGAAGGTCTTCGACCAGGCGGCCACCGAGGCTGTTCCGCCGGGTGGTTTCAGTTACCGGGCGCCCGGGATCGCACACTTCGTTTGGTTCGACACCGAGACGGTGCTGCAGTTCAGCGGAACCGGACCGTTCGGCTTGGAATATGTGAACCCGGAAGACGACCCCCGTAACCAGCGATGAGTCGGCCGCTCGACGGCCGGACAGCAAGGCGAACGGCTTTTGCGCCCCATGCTTGCGCGGTCTGAGACGGAGCCTCGTTGTAGTACCTGACAGGCCTCCAGCCTTGACGTCGTAGTCATCCTGCCCAGGCCCACCTCCTGACGACCCTCGATGGGTCTAGGAGAAAGGCAGTGTCAAGGATCACCCGAAGCCACTGTCAAGGATCAGCCGAAGCCGATGTAGAGGATCAGCCGAAACTGTGTAAAGCATCAGGTGAAGCCGGAATGTCAAGGATCACCCGAAACAGGACATAGTTTGTGGGCCCGGTAGGGATCGAACCTACGACCAATGGATTATGAGTCCACTGCTCTAACCGCTGAGCTACGGGCCCTTCGGCGGGCGCCCGCCATGCGGCAAGGGTCGGCGGGCACACCTAAGCCAGTCTAGCGACCAGGCCTGGCCGGTAGGTTTCTAGCTACGCCGCCGGGCGGCGAGGTGGCGCTTGTGCCAGCGCCCGCCGGCCACCATGGCAACGGTGAGTGAGATAAACAGCGTTGTGCCGAAGAATCCTGCAAGGAGCATCACCGTGGTTTGCGGGAACGCCGATGCCGACTGCCTCGCCGCTATGGGGCTGGGCTGGGCGAGCACTCGAGCCACCTCCCGCTCCTCCACCGAAGGCTGGGCCGCAGCCGGAGGCGGCTCTGGAGATGGAACGGCCTCGAGGATCTCCACTCCAGGCGCCA
>DATAAN010000291.1:0-8059 GCA_036260105.1 Actinomycetota bacterium | reverse complement strand
TCGGCGGTGATCGTCACCCGCTCCGCTTCACACGGCTCGAAATACCAGAACGTCTCGTCGGTCACCGCGGGATTATCTCAGCCGGCGGCTCGGGCTTTCCAACAGCGAACGAGACCTCTGCGTCGAGGAACCGGCCGATGTCCTGGACCTCCGCTACGAGGAGCTCCTGGGCTGCGTTCGCCAACCGCTCGAACGGCGCTATCTGCACCTCAGCTCTTCCGCCCCGGCGGAGCAGACGCCAGACGCCCTTTACCCGGCCGTCGACCTGCAGCACCGGCTTGACGATTCCTCCGCCGGCGTTCACCCGGCGAGCGTAGGGGGCGTCCAGGTGAAGGCCCCGGTCCTTGAACCCGAGAAGGAAGGTGTCGAATGCAGGGAGCAGCCGGACCGTCGGATGCCAGTCGCCCGGAGCGGATCGATGCCGCAGGTCCCACGCCGGCCGACCGAGCACCGGCATCTCCTCCAAGTCCTGCCGCGCCCCGGCGAACACTTCCCGACAGTCGGTGATGCGGAGCCCGGACCAGGCCGCCAGGTCATCGGGGCCGGCGGGTCCGTAGGCGGCAAGGTACCGGTGCAGGAGGAGCTCGAGATCACCGCTTCGGTCATGGGCGTCGGGGAGCCACTCCTTCACCAGAACGTAGGAGGGTTGGCCGCCGACCTGCGCTCCCTCGCATACGAGGCCCTCGAGCGCTGCCCGGTAGAGCAGATAGAAAAGCCGCTGCCCGGAGGCGTCGATGCCGCCATTCTCGAAGATCCGCTTCAGCTCCGGCCGGGGAAGCGCTCCGCCGGATAGCTCTTTCTGCAACAGGGTCGAGGCTTGGCTGTACGTGTGTTCGTCCAGGGCGAGCTGCTCACTACGGCGGGCGCTCGCCTTGATGAGACCCGGAGCCAGGAGTTCGCGCAGCCAAACCAGATCCTCGGCGGCTACCAGGTGAAGCGTCCCCCGCATCGCCCACGTCCGCACTACCGAACGGTCTTCAACCCGGGCTCGCTCCACGGAGGCATCGGTGAGCCCGGTGCTTCGAGCTCGGACCGCCAGCCGTGCCGCCGGCAGGTCCTGAGCCTGGACCCCGCACAACGCCGACACGACGGCGGCCGGTTCGTCCAGTTGAAGACCCTCGAGGAGCCGGTTACCTGCGAGGCGGCGCTGGATGGCCGCCCGGTCCGGCTCCGAGAGCTTCATCAGAAGCGATGCCGGTCCGCCGGCAGATGAACCAATGCGCTCCCCGCCCTCAGCCTTCAGCCTTTTTGCGCTCGACAAAGTCGTTGATCGCGTTTACGGACCTGAAGTTGGCGACGTCGTACTCGTCACTTCGAACGTGAACTCCAAACTCGCGCTCCACGAACGTTACGATCTGCATAGAGAACTCCTCGTTGACATGGCCCGAAGCGAACAAGTCCTCGTCGTCGCTGAACTCGTGGGGGAAGCTGCGCGAGATGAATGATCGGATGGCTTCTCGGTACATTGCGGCTCCTTTGTGGCAAACGGGGTTGGCGATGCTCAGGGGTGTCGTCCAGATCATTTCTCACCCGCTGCGACGGCGCATGGTTTGGCTTGGCATTGCGGGCTGAGCCCGGGCGATCGGTTACCCTGAATCCGATGCCAATCCCCCGCCCGCCCAGGGCCGTGACCTTCGACTGCTGGTCGACGCTCATCTCGGACAAGAACTGGGAGCAGACCATGGCCGCCCGACAGCAGTCTCTGATCGAGATTGCCGGCAGGCGCGGCGTCGAGCTCACGCCTGAGCGCTCCAGGGAGCTCATCGAGGCTGCCTGGGAACAGCACGTCATCTCGTGGCGAGCGGGCGGCGTCTTCGGCGCCAAGGGAGCGGCCGACTGGATCCTCGGGCAGCTCGGGATCTCGGTGGTGTCGCCCAACGGCGAATCGGCAGAGGACGAGCTCGCCGCCGAGCTGGCGCTGGCAATCGAGAGCGCGACCAGTGGAGTCGGCACCTACGTGCTGGAGGGAGCCGACGAAGCGGTGCAGATAGTCAGGGAAGCCGGCATCGGCACCGCCCTGGTGTGCGACACCGGCTTCACGCCGGCTCGCTTCGTGCGCCGGTTCCTCGACGAGCATGGGATCAAGCTCGACCACTACTTCTTCTCCGACGAGGTGGGTAAACCCAAGCCCTACCCGCCCATCTTCGAGGCCGCCCTGGCGGCAACCGGCTCTCAGCCGCACGAGGCAGTGCACATCGGAGATCTGAAGCGGACCGACATCGCAGGTGCCCGGAATGCCGGCATGGGCACGATCCGCTACACGGGCCTCCACGACGACCTGTGGACTCCCGAGGACACCACCGGCGCCGAGGCGGATGCCGTCATGGACCACTGGTCCAAGCTTCCGGAGATCCTGGGACTATAGGAACCGGCCGTGCAGGTACTGGTCGAACACCAGGCCGGCTACGGTGACCAGCGCCAGCGGGACCAGTGCCCGGCGGCTCAGCGTACGCCGGGGAGCTCCCTCACCCATCATCGAGCCGGCGAACCGCAGCACCAGCATGCCGCCCCAGAACAGAACCAGGAGCAGCAGGAGGACGTGCAGCGCCTGGTCGGCTGCCGAAGGGATGGTCGTCGACGGGGCCGGTCTAGGGAATCAGGTCGCTGCCGGAACCGTTCGGGAGGCGAGCCCCACCAGGTAGTCGCGGATCTGGTCGATGCCCTCGCCGGTCCGGGCGCTGGTGAAGATCCTGGGCACGTCGGGGTGGACGCCGTCCAGGTAGTAGTTGAACTTGTCCAGGTCGTAGTCCAGGTAGGGCAGCAGGTCGATCTTGTTGACGATCACCAGCTCGCAGGCCCGGAACATGAGCGGGTACTTGGCGGGCTTGTCCTCTCCCTCGGTCACCGACGAGACCATGATCCGCACGTCCTCTCCGACCTTGAACTCCGCCGGGCAGACGAGGTTGCCGACGTTCTCGATGATGAGCAGGTCGATGTCGTCGAGCGGCAGGTCCGGAAGGGCCGACCGCACCATGTTGGCGTCGAGATGGCACTCGCCGCCGAAGCCGTTGTCGGTCTGGATCTGAACCACCGGCAGGTGCAGGTGGGCCAGGCGGTCGGCGTCGAGGCTGCCTTGGACGTCGCCCTCCAAAACGCCCACCCGGACGCCGCGCATGTCCTCCAGTACCTTGGTCAGCAGTGTCGTCTTGCCGGCTCCCGGGGCGCTCATCAAATTGACCACCGTCACGCCGGAGCGGTCGAAGTCGGCACGGTTTGCGTTCGCCAGCGTCGTGTTGGCGTCGAGGGCGTCCTCGACGACCTTTACTTTGGTGCGGTGCATGTGTCCTCCTCGACCTCCAACGACTCAACCATAAACTCCTCCCCGCTCAGCACGGTCACCTTGCCGTTGCCGCAGAAGCCGCACCGAAAGGTGGGGAAGTCCGGTTCCCACTCATTCTCACAACTTTCACAGCGCAGCCGCGCCGGGACGATCTGCATGTCCACGCGGGCTCCCTCGCACACCGTCCCCTTGGAGATGATGTCGAAGTAGAACGACAGCGAGTCGGGCACCACCTGGCGCAGCTTGCCGATCGAAAGGGTGACGACCTTCACCGGCCGTCCCTCGGCGTGCTTGACGACAGTGTTGACCACCGCGCTCCCGAGGGCCATCTCGTGCACCGGATTGCCTAGTCCGCGGCCTGGCCGGCGAACTCGTTCTGCAGCTCGGTGATCGTTTCCAGCACCAGGCTCACCGCCCGATCCACGGCCGCCTCGATCTCCGGACTGAGTCCGAGCCCGAAGTCCCCGACCTCCTTGGGCTCGCAAGCGATGATGACGACCTTCCCCGGCCAGGCGCCGGTGGACTTGATGAACCTGAGCACGGTCTGCGGGTCCATGCCGTGCGGGTCCATCATCATGCCGTCCTGGATGTCGCCCTCGATCTCGTCCTCGTCGACCTCCATGACGTAGAGGGTGCCTGGCTCCCCTCCCTGCCGGGAGATGTCGATCAGGACAAGAGCGGCAAACCCGCCTTGGAGCTCGTACGCCAGGTCCAGCCCCCCGATCCCGAAGTCGGTCACGGTCACCCCCTTGGGGAGGGAGCCCTCGTTGAGTTTCTTGGCTACCGCTCCGCCGAAGCCGTCGTCCTTCATCCAGATGTTGCCGATGCCGGCCACGAGGATCCGGTCGGCCAGGGGCGAGCGCTCTTCGGTCATTTAGGAAACTACCTCCACTTCGTCCAGGAAGAAGAACATAAACCTGTTGCTTTCACGCAGCAGCGCCTGCCCCGGGTCCCCGTCGATGGTCACGCCGAAGTGGATGGTGCCGTCGTAGTCGGTCAGGATCCGCTCGATGGTCGCCGTCTTGCCGTTCAGCATGTGATCGATGGCGTCCTGCCGGGCCTTCTTCAGCAGATGGAGCTTCACCCGGTCGCCGACCCGAAAGGTCCTGCCGTCCTCGGCGGTGATCTCGGTCAATCCGGCAGAGTCCTCGTAACCGGGCGGAGCGGTCAACGGGGCGGACTGGTCCTTGCTCTCGAACCGGCCGCTCGCCATCGGGGCCAGTCCGACGTTGCCTTTGGCGTTCGGCGGCGTGGAGGAGTCCGGAAGCAGACCTTCGTACTCCGGCGGGATCGTTTGGAACTCGGGGAACCCCTCGAAGCCGGCAGGCGCCACGGGCGGCGCCTCATGCGTCCGGCTTCTGAACCGGTCGACGAACGGGTCCGGCGCCGCGAGGAACGGCTCGTTGGGCGTGGAGCTTAGGAGCTCGCTGCCCTCCTCCCGCATCTCGAGACGGCCGTGCATCTTCAACAGGTCGTCGGAGGTCACCTGTCGTGCCCGGGCGATCATCTCCTTGACCGCAGGCTCCTGTTCCTCGATCTCCGCCAGCATCTCGTCGGACAGCGTCTGGGCGTGGAGCACCAGAGCTTCCTCGATCTCGGTGTTGTCGAAGAAGTTCACCTTGCTCTCGGGGGCGATCTGGGGATGCTCCGGCAGCATGATGGCGGCTCCGAGGACCGCGTCGTCCTCCTCCGTCGCCAGCACCGGCCAGGAGTTGATGTTCTTGCACTCCGCCACCCGGGGATCCTTGTTCTCCAGCGGGGAGACGAACCTGCCGCCCTTCACCCGGAGCATCGGATGGGTCGAGATCATGCTGTAGAGCAGGGCCCGGGGCCGATCCATCTCGGCCACCTTATCGGCCGGGACCTCCGTCTCGTTGTCGACCCGTAGCGTGATGCGCGCCGATCCGCCCGGCAGCGGCGTCGCCGACAGAGTGACCTTGCCGTGGATGCCGGTCATGGAATCGGGAACTGTAAACGGTACGACCGCCGGCTCGGAGGTGTAGAAGCTCACCGGCGTGTACCCGAGCTCGACCCTCTGCTCGGCGGCCCGGTACTCCTTGCCCGAGGGAACCAGGAACATGACCACTCCCTCCAGCGTGGCGTCGGCCTCGTGCTCCAGCACGACCTCGATCTGCAGGTGGTCGTAGGTGGTCGGTAGGCGCTCAGCGTATACCGGCGGGTAGACGATGCCGAAGGGCGTCGGGGTGGCGTTCTTGGCATTGCTGGTCGTGTAGGGGTAGAGGGCGTACCCCTCGTAGAGGAGCGATCGTGCCAGCTCCTCGACAGGTTGGCTCATGAGTCGTCCCCCTTCTTGCTGGGTTTGAACTCGTAGGGGTTGAACTGGTGGAAGTCCTCGATGCCTAGCAGCTTGGACAAGCAGGCGTCGAAGGTTGGCAACCCCTCCTTGGTCTTGTACTCCATGAGGGCGTCCATGGTGGGACGGCGGACCGTCAGCCACACGGTGTTCGGGTAGTACCAGTCCACCATCGCCTTCCAGACGTCGATGGGCAGCCGGAACTTGGTTGCGCTGTCCCACGGAACCTGGACGATCTGGATCCGCCCGTCCTCCCCCCGGTAGTAGATGGACCCGGAGAAGTGGAAGCTCATAGGAACCTCCCCGCCGGGCAGCGAGTAGAAGTACTTGGTTGCCGCCAGCTCCAGATCGAAGTTTCCACCCACCGGAACGTCCACTGTGGTGGCTTCGGTGAACCCGGGCACCAGGACGAAGACGGTGGCCCACGGGAAGCTACGGGTCGTCGCCGCCCATCGGCTCGGCTCGCCGAACAGCTCGAACAGCTTGGCTCGCGTCTGCTCGTCGTAACTGCGCTGCGCCGGGTCGATCTGTATCTGCACCGTGAGAGCGATCGTGAAGACCTCCCAGCCGACCGGCTCGTTGATCGCCAGGCTGAACTTCATCGTTGGAGCGGCGGCCACCTTTACGACCTCGGCTCCCAGCACGGTGAACCGGGGCTGCGGAAGCTTGCTCGGGCCGGTGTCGATGTATCCGCGCTTGCCGGAGTAGACGCCGGTCGGCGACTTCTGCGCGGAGATCTCCTCGACCCCGGACGACGGCTCCGGAAGGTCGTTCTGGTCCTTGCTCACCAGCCGGCGGCCTCCTGCTTGAGTCCCTCGAAGTACTCCTCGACCGCCGCCTTAAGCGCCGGCCCGCCGGATATGCCTTCCCACTTGGACTTGATCAGCCCGACAAGCTCGTACGCCTGGTCGACGGGTGCGATGGAGTACTGCGGCGGGTCGGTCAGCCGGTTGATGATCAGCGCCTCGACATCGACCTGCAGCGTCTCCAGGATGGGGTTCAGCCGCTTAAGATCGTCCCAGGCGTCCAGGTAGAGCTCGCACTCCGTCGCCCCGGCCGGGCTCGGGTACAGGCCGATGATCTTCTGAGCGGTGCCGCTGTGGAAGAAGAAGCACAGGCCGATGGGCACACCGAAGCTGGCCCACAGCTCGTCGGGCAGGTTGAAGTCGTCCAGCCATAGCACCCGGTTCCCGGTCGGCCGATAGGCGGCGTCACCGGAGCGCAGCGCCCAGCAAGTGGCGCACACGCAGCAGATCCGCCGCTCCTCGAGGTGCAGCAGGTGCCGGTGGCGGGACGGGATGGGGAGCCCGCACAGGTCGCAGATCTCATCCGACACCGGCTTGGGAGGCTTGACGAGACTCTTCAAGCCGGCGATCGGTGAGGTCTTGCGGCGCAGGCCGCCCCATCCCAGAGACCCGGGTGCTTCGTTGGATGGCGCGCTTGTTCCGGGCGTCTGCCCGTTGGTGTCTGATTCGCTCATACTGCCAGAGCTACTCGAACTCCCACGTTCTCGTCGTAGAGCAGCGGGATCGGCACCAGGTGGAGCCGGTCCTCGTCCAGCGACCGGCCTGCTCGCGGCAGGAAGAACTTCCGCGCGCAGCTCGGGCAGGAAAGGATGCCCTCGGCCAGCTCGCCGCCCGAGATCGGGCTGCCGCAGCCGGCACAGGTGTCCTTGTATGCGAGCACCGTGCCGTCCACGTTGGCGACGAGCAGCTTGAAGCCGGAGAGGTCGGCGCTTATGACCTGCCCCACGGGGACCCGCATGGTTCCCTCGACCTCGAACCAGGCCGACTCCTGCTTCGGAGCCGCCGACTGCGCCTTGCCTCCGCTTACCACCGGAAGCACGGGCCCCTTGCCGGGCTTGGGAGTGTTGTCCACGACACCCTCCACCTGCAGTCCGACCAGGTCGGGAGCTGCCTCGTCGAGTGCCTTCTTGATCGCCAGCTCGAGAGTGGCCTGCGAGGCGGGACATCCCTTGCAGGTGCCCTCAAGCCGCAGGTAGGCGACGCCGTCCTTGATGCGCACCAGCTCGACCGCGCCGCCGTGGGAGTTGAGATACGGCCGCACGCTGTCCAGCCCCTCCTCGACCCTCTCCTCGAGAGGAACAGGATAGAGGTCGTGAATCAGAAGCAGGCTCGCGAAGACGCCGTCGTTGATCAGCTCCGCCCGCATCGGGGCGCCGGCGTCGCCGGAGTCCGAGAGGACCTGCACTACCTTTGCCAGCCCTAGCCCGTACAGCTCCATGATCGAGCGCATGAAGTCCTGTGCCGTCTTCCTGACGGTGGGATCGGACAGGCCATCGATTTTTGCGGCCAGCTCCTGGACTCTCTCCATTAGCTGCTGGGGATCAGGGCCCTGTTGACCAGAAGGGGCGGCGGCCGAAGCCCGCCCCCCCGGTCGCACTTTTCATCACCATAAGTGCGCTGTCCTTCGGGTCGTTTAGCAGAGTGACGTGGGCGTGTGCA
>DATAAN010000290.1:0-7581 GCA_036260105.1 Actinomycetota bacterium | reverse complement strand
GGGGGTGCCGCGGCTGCGCGGGGCGGCCAGTGGGTCAGGTCTGTCACTACGTCTTGCATTGGGTCGAACCTCCTCGTATTCGCCGACTGAACCGAATTGGTCGTGCTGCTCGTGTGCATGCGCCTACTGGTTACGTCTCCTCCAACGGGTCAGATCGCTCGCCGGATCGACCGCCTCACTGCTCGCTCCAACCAATGCCGGCTCGGAGCGCCGGTTCCTCCAACGACGGAGATCGTCGCCGTCCGGAGGCTCCGGCGGTGGCGAGTCAGCCCTTGGCTTTGCCGAAGCAGCCTTTGCCTTGGCTGCGGCGAGCTCCTCGGCGGTCTCCTTGGCGGCCAGTCTGGCCTGCCGGCGGGCCTCTGCCGCCTCCTTGCGCTGCCGTGCCGCCTCATCGGCCGCCTGACGTGCGGCGAGGGTCGCTTCCCGGCGGGCCAGCCGGGCCTTCCGCCTCGCCCTGGCCTGGCGCTGCCGCCGCCTCTCCTCCGTGGTCTCGGCGACCAGGCGCGGGACGGTGACCGGCTGCCTGGTCTCCGGGTCAAGCGCAACGTACAGAACGTAGGCGGTGGAGGTGTGGCGCCTCTCGCCGGTGAGGACGTCCTCGGTTTCGACTCGGACGCCGACCTCCATGGACGTGCTGCCCACTCCGTTCACCGAGGCCGTGACGGTTACCAGGTCCCCGAGGTTGACTGGTTCCAGGAAGCTGAGCTCGTCGATTGCTGCCGTGACGACCGGTTTGCCGGCGAACTTCATTGCGGCCAGAGCGCCGGCGGTGTCGACCATCTTCATGATGGTTCCGCCGTGTACTGCGCCGGCGAGGTTGGAGTCCGATACCCCCATGTGCTGAGCCAGGACGACTCTAGACTCGCTGACGGTCTTGGTTGCTTCTGCGCCATCCATCGACAACCTCCCGATCGGGCGGGTTTGTTTCCATTTGGCAGTATGACTTTTACGGTCCCCCCTGACGAGAGGAAATTCCGACGTGTTCGGCGCGGGCTTAGACTGGAGCTCCCGTCCTCAACCTGAAGGGTCGTCAATGAGCACAGCCACCAAGAGCACCGGCGCCGAGGACGTTGTCTGGAACCTCGACGACATCTACCGAGGCGCCGAGGACCCGAAGTTCTCCACCGACATCGACGCGGCCAAGCTGGCGGCCAGGAACTTTCGCGACAAGTACTACGGCAAGGTGGGCCAGCTGACGGCAGCGGGCCTGCGCAACGCGGTGGCGGAGTTGGAGAAGCTCACGGCCGATCTGATGAGGCCCTCCATCTACGCCATGCTCCGGTACGCCACCGACACGGCGGACCCGGCTCGCGGAGCCCTTCGCCAGCGGATGCTCGAGATGTCGACCGTTCTGAGCTCCGAGACCCTGTTCTTCGTGCTCGAGTGGGTGGCGGTCGACGACGACCGGGCACAGCGGCTGCTCAACGACCCGGACCTCGAGAAGTACCGCCACCACCTGGCGGCCGAGCGCCGCTACAAGCCGTACGTGCTGTCGGAGCCGGAGGAGCGGATCCTGGCGGAGAAGGCGGCCACCAGCCAGAGCGCCTGGGCCCGCCTGTTCGAGGAGCTGACTGCCGAGATCCGCCCTGTGGTGGACGGCGAGCCGCTCATCTGGGAGCAGGCGATGTCGCTCCTTCAGCAGCCCGACCGGGACCTGCGCCGCCGCGCCGCCGAGGCGATCAGCGAGGCGCTCCAGCCGGGCCTGCGCACCCGCAACTTCATCCTCAACACGATCCTGCTGGACCACGCCACGGACGACCGCCTCCACGGCTACCCGACGTGGCTGTCGTCGATGAACCTGTACAACGAGGCGTCGGACGATGCGGTCAACGCTCTGGTGGACGCCGTCACCAAGCGCTACGACATCCCTCGCCGCTACTACGCGCTGAAGGCGAAGCTGCTCGGCCTGGACAAGCTGGCCGACTACGACCGGATGGCGCCCCTGGGCGACGACCCGACCTTCGTCTCCTGGGAGGACGCCCGAAACCTCGTGCTTGACGCCTACGCATCCTTCTCTCCGGAGGCCGGCAGGATCATCTCCGAGTTCTTCGACAAGAGGTGGATCCACGCCGCCCAGGGCCCGACCAAGATGACCGGCGCCTTCTGCATGACGACGATCCCGGACGCCCACCCCTACGTCCTCCTCAGCTACACCGGGGAGCGGCGATCGGTCCTTACTCTCGCGCACGAGCTGGGGCACGGCCTGCACGGCTATCTGGCGGGGAACCAGAGCCTGTTCAACGCCGAGACGCCGCTGACGCTTGCGGAGACCGCTTCGGTGTTCGGAGAGGCTCTCACCTTCGGCAAGCTGCTGCAGGCCGAAGAAGACCCGAAGCGCCGGCTGGCGCTGTTGATCGGCCGCCTGGACGACTCCATCGCCACGGTCTTCCGCCAGATCGCCTTCAACCGTTTCGAGGACGCCATCCACAACGCTCGCCGGGAGCAGGGTGAGCTGGCGCCCGAGCAGATCTCGGAGTTCTGGCTGAGGACGCAGAAGGACGTGCTGGGAGACTCGGTGGAGATCACCGACGGCTACAAGATCTGGTGGAGTTACATCCCCCACTTCATCCGCACACCCGGCTATGTCTACGCCTACGCCTTCGGGTTCCTTTTCTCGCTCGCCATCTACCAGCGGTACCTGAAGGAGGGGGAGTCACTGATCGAGCCCTACCTCGGCCTGCTGCGAGCCGGGGGCTCGGACTCTCCGGAGTCGCTGGCGAAGCAGGTCGGGATGGACCTGTCCGACCCCAACTTCTGGGCCGGGGGCCTCGAGTCGCTGGACGCGCTTCTGAAGGAAGCCGAGGAGCTGGCGAGGACCGTTCAGGGATAGCTGCACCGTCGCAGGGAACCCGGCGGCCGTCTGCCGCCGTCTAAGGCTCAACGAACTCCCGAGCCGGAAGCGAGGTCCCCATGCGACGCCTTCTCATCGTTCCTCTGGTACTGGTCCTTCTCGTCTGCTCCGCCGGAGGCGCCCTGGCATGCGCAGGGGTCTTCTCGCCCAACGGCAACGTCAACCTGCTGCGCACGACCACGCTCGCCGGCTACGCCGACGGCGTGGAGCACTACGTCACCTCCTTCACCTTCGCCGGCGGCGGCGCCGAGTTCGGCTCTGTGATTCCTCTGCCCGGGGTCCCCGAATCGGTGGAGCGGGGCGGCGACTGGACGCTGCAGCGGCTGAACCGGGAGGTGAACCCGGTTCCCGAGTTTGCCGCAGCGGCCAACGTCCGGACGCTCGCCCGGACCGACTCGGCGGAGGTTCTGTTGGAGACGACCATCGACGCTCTCGACATCACGATCCTCAGAGGCGGCGGCGACGAGGTCGGCAGATGGGCGAAGGACAACGGATTCCTGCTGTCGCCAGATGCCCCCGAGGTCCTGGACTTCTACGCTGAGCGCAGCCCGATCTTCATGGCGGCCCGGTTCGACGCCGCTGCCGCCCGGGACAGGGGGCAGGCGATCGGGGAGGGGACCCCCATCCACCTCGCCATCCCGACGGACAACCCGTGGGTGCCGCTGCGCATCCTCGGACTCGGAAAGCAGGCGGTCGAGCGGATAGAGGCCGACGTCTTCCTTCTCACCGAGCGAAAGCCCGAGCTGCTCCTCCCGGACCGCGGGCTGGTCCTGGAGCGGAGCGAGCAGGGGTCGGCGAGCCTCATCGCCGACCTGCGGGCCGACAAGGGGATGAGCTGGATTCCGGAAAGCGGCATGTGGCTGAGCTACCTGAGGGTCGACTCGACGGCGGGCGACCTTACCTACGACCTGGCGGTCGACGTGAAAGGTGAGGAGCCGAGCCGGGTGGACGCCGGGCTGGCGCGGATCGGTTCGCTACCGGCGGCTCCTTCCGCAGGCATTCCGTTGTGGGCGCTGACCGCGGTCGCCCTGCTGGTTGCCGCCGCCGGGGTGGCTGCCGGCCGGGGATGGAGCCTTCGCCGTGCTGCTCAGCCGTAACCGGCTCAGCGTGGTCCTCGCCCTGGCCGGCCTGGTGCTCGTCGCCGCCGCGCTGAGGGCGGCTGCCGGCACGGTGCCGGTGCAGCCGGTCGAGATCAAGTACTCCCGCTTCGAGCCGAACTTCCTCCGGCTCGAAGCGGGAAAGGCCGTCACCTTCGAGATCACCAATACGGACCCGATCGACCACGAGTTCATTCTCGGCGACCGGCAGGTCCAGGAGCGGCACGAGACGGGTACCGAGCCCCACCACGGCGAGATCCCGACCGAGGTGACGGTTCCCGCCGGCCAGACGGTGAGGACGACGGTTACCTTCGACCGCCCCGGCAGGCTGCTGATGGCCTGCCACCTTCCCGGCCATTATGCCTACGGGATGAAAGCCCAGGTGGTAGTCCGGTGAATCGCTGTTGCGCCTCGGCCGCCGTGGCGAAGGCAGGCGCGGCCGGTGGTGCCGCCGACGCGGTGTTGACCGGATGACACCGGGAGCGCTTCAAACCTGCGCTGCTGATGCAAGCAGCAATCGAATTGCCAGGCGGATTGAACAGGAGTTCGCCGGCGAGCACTCAAAGACGGCGGTCGGGCCGGGCTGCGCTTAGGCTGGTCGGGTGAGCCACCCGCCGAACCTAACCTACGAGGACCTCCACCGGAACAGTGCGTGGGCCTACGGCGAGCATCCGGACCTGGAGCTTGCCGGTGCCCTGACCGAAGTTGCGCCCGGCCCGGCCGTCGACTTGGGCGGCGGCCAGGGTCGGCACGCGCTTTACCTCGCCTGGCTCGGGTTCGACGTCGAGCTGGTCGACCTCTCGCAAGAGGCGCTCGGCCAGGCGCGCCGCTCAGCGGCGGAGCGGGAGCTTCGGCTGCGGACCGTTTGCGCCAACCTCGCCTTCTACGAACCAGAGCCGGGCCTGCAGGTCGCCGTGGCGGCCCTCACCTTCCATGTCCCGGCCCGGCACGCGAGCCTGGCCGCGGTCACCCGCATCGGCGAAGCACTCAATCCCGGCGGCATGCTCTACCTTTCGCTGCCCGGTTTCACCGACGAAACCCGGGCCTTCGCGGCCGACCTTCTCGCCGCCGCGCGGTGCGACGGCACCGTCGTGCGGCACTTGGTCACCCCGAAGGAGAGGCCACGTCTCTCGGTTCCCCGGCGCAATGAAACAAGAGCCGTTGGATTCCGCACCTGAGGAGTCGGTAGAGCGGATCCAGGCGGAGGTGGCGGCGTGCTTCAGGTGCCCCCGGCTGGTCGCCTGGCGAACGGCGTCCGCCGCCAACCCGCCCGCCCGCTACCGGGGGGAGAGCTACTGGGCCCGGCCGGTTCCTGGGTTCGGCGATCCGACGGCCCGGCTGCTCGTAGTGGGGCTGGCGCCGGCGGCGCACGGAGGCAACCGGACCGGCCGGGTGTTCACCGGCGACCGATCCGGTGATTGGCTCTACCGGGCTCTGTATCGCGCCGGGTTCGCCAACCAGCCGCTGGCGGTGAACCGGCAGGACGGTCTGCAGCTTGCCGACTGCTACATCGCCGCCGCTGTGCGCTGCGCACCTCCCGACAACAAGCCCCTGCCGGAGGAGAAACGGACCTGCCTGCCGTACCTGGTCCGTGAGATGCGTGCGCTTCGGCGGCTGGAGGTGCTGGTTGCGCTCGGATCGATCGCCTGGGAGGCGGCCCTGGCCGCTCTGCGGGAAAATGGAGTGGAGATCGGTGCACCGAGGCCGAGGTTCGGACACGGGGCTCGGGTCACCCTGGGGAGGTTTCAGCTCGTCGGCTGCTACCACCCCAGTCCGCAGAACACCCAGACGGGGCGCTTGAGCGAGGAGGCGCTCGACGAGCTTTTCGCCGGCGTCGCACGGCTGCTCGCCGGCCGAACCTAGGAGGTCAGCATGCGGGATGCAGTGGGCGAGTTTGCCGATGTGGTGTCCCGGCCCGAGGAGCAGATAGACCTGGCGCGGGCGGCGCTGCTTCTATCCGCCGCCGACCATCCCGACATCGAGATGGAGTCGTACCTGGCCCGGATCGACGAGATGGCCTACGGCGTCGCCGATCTGGAGTCGCTGCTTCTGCGGCTGTTCACGGAGGTCGGCTTCGACGGCGAACGAGAGCATTACTACGAGCCGGAGAGCTCGTTCCTCGATCTGGTCATCGACCGCCGCCGCGGCAACCCGATAACGCTCTCAGTGCTGACCATCGAAGTGGGACGGCGGGCCGGGATCAAGCTGGAGGGCATCGGCATGCCCGGCCACTTCCTGGTCCGTTCTCCGATGACCGGGGAGTACGTCGACCCCTTTTTCAAGGGCGAGCTCATGGACGAGGAGGCAGTCGAGGCGCGATTCCGTCAGGTGACCGGTCTGGCGACTCAGGTGCGCTTCGGTCCGGGCATGCGCCCGGTGTCGAGCAAACTGGAGATCCTGGCCCGGATGCTGAACAACCTGAAGGCCATCTACCGAGCCCGCAGCGACGGGCGTTCGCTGGAGTGGGTTTTGCGTATGCGCCTGGCGATTCCGATCATTCCCCGTGACGAGGTGACGGACCTGGGGCAGGCGCTGGCGCTTCAGGGCCGGGTGCACGAGGCCGCCGCCGAGGTGCTTGCCATGGCGGACGCCCACCCCGAGCTGGCGGACCAGCTTCGGGCGGCTGCCCGCTCGCTGCGCGCTTCGCTCAACTAGGAACAGCCATCTCGGCGGTGTGGGAGCTGTCGGTCCCGGGGTTTCGGGCCCTTTTCTGCCTGCTATGCGGTTAGCTGGGCTCTAAAGTTCAGGTTCGCTGACGTATGCAGCACGGGATGCCGGTATGGCAACTCCCGCCTGGGGAGAGGTCGACTCCGAGCGAGGATCGAAGTTCTCCTCGATCCGGACCAGTTTCTCGTTGGCGTTGTCCAGAAGCCGTTCAACCCATACTGCGAGCATCAGAACCACCGTCATCATCAGAGGGAAAGATCCGACCATCAGTAGAGTCATGCGCCAATGATTCCCGTAACGGCGCCAGTTCAATCGGCAATCGGGAGAAAAATTGACGGCTTGTGGCCGCTCGAGCACGCTGTGTGGCCAATTTTCTGCTGAGTTTGGGGGGTCGCGACCAAAGGAAACAGTTACGGCATGGCCGACCGCGTTGAGCTAGTCGAGTACGGAGACGCCCCCTTCTACGACCTGGGGCCGACGCACCCCCTGCGCCCCAGCCGGGTGCTGCTGACCTACCGGCTGATCGACGAGTACGGCGTCACCGACCGCGACAACGTCACCAGGACACCAGCACGGGACGCCACCGACGATGAGGTTCTGCTGGTCCACGAGCCCGACTACGTCGACGCTGTGAAGCAGGCGGGACACGGCAAGCGGGGGCCGTGGTGGCAATTCGGCTTCGGTCCCGGCGACAACCCTATCTTCCCCTACATGCACGAGGCGTCGGCGCACGTGGCCGGGGCCTCCATCACCGCCGCCGAGGCCATCTACTCCGGTAGGGCGGACCACGTCTTCAACCCGTCCGGCGGGCTCCACCACGCCATGCCGGACCGGGCAAGTGGTTTCTGTGTGTACGACGATCCGGCGATCGCGATCCGCTGGCTTCAGCGGCAGGGCGTAGGCCGCATGGTCTACCTGGACGTCGATGCCCACCACGGCGACGGACCGCAGGCGATCTTCTACGAC
>DATAAN010000289.1:0-4396 GCA_036260105.1 Actinomycetota bacterium | reverse complement strand
AGAGACTTCTCCGCTCCTCGGCGACGCGGGCCCGGGCCCCGGTCGAGCCGTGCCCCGTTGCCGGTCCGGGAGTGGTGGACGAGGGTCCTCCCTTTCGCCTGTCGGCCGGCCGTCTGGAACACGGTGTCGAGGCATTCGGCTGGCGGCTGAAGGAGCCGGACGGCCGGCGCATGATCCCGGAGAAGCTGGCCGTCCTGGGGATCGCCGGCCCGGACATCGGACGGCTGCAGAGATCAGGCAGCATCGAGGCGGGGGGCCGGCGCGTGAGCATCGAGCAGGTCAGCGAGGTCCGCCCGGGCCAGAGCTTCGCCTTCGTAATGGACACCCGAATCTGCGACGCCGCTTTCGAACTGGCCGCCGGCGTCGACATGCTGGTGTGCGAGTCGACTTTTCTTTCGGAGGAGGCCGCCCTGGCCGAGCAGTACGGCCACCTGACGGCCGCCCACGCGGCGACGATCGCCAGGGACGCGGGGGCCCGGCTGCTCGTGCTGACCCACTTCTCGCAGCGTTACCCCGACACCGCGCCCCTGCTGGAAGAGGCGCAGTCGTTGTTCCCGAACACGGTGGCGGCGGCCGACCTGGTCACGATTCCGGTCCCGCCCCGGCACTGACCCAGAAAGGAGAACCGTGTGAAGTACGTGCTTTTGTACGAGTCGGCCGACAACGTAATGGAGAAGGCGCCGGTGCACTACGCGGCTCACAGCGAGCGACTTGACCGGTTCCACTCCCGGGGAGACCTTTTGGAGGTCGGTACCTTTGCCGACCCGCAAAAGGAAGGCTCCATGGCCATCTTCAGGACCAGGGAGGCGGCGGAGGAGTTCGTTCGGGATGACCCGTTCGTCAACAACGGCGTCGTCAAGTCATGGCGCATTCTCGACTGGGACGAGATCTACGGCTGAGTGGGGGAACCGGCGGCTAGACCGATTCGCTGACCGAGCTCATGTGGAAGTTCCGCACCCGGATGGGCGGCATCTTGGCGAAGGTGAAGTAGTCGCCGAGCTCCCGGGCCAGGGTCGACTCCGAGCTCCCGATCTCAACCGTCTGGGCGAGCATGTCCACGGGGCTCATGTTGAAGCGGAAGTTGTTCACGGCGCCTCTCACCTCGCCGTCCTCGACCAGGAAGACGCCGTCCCGGGTCAGCCCGGTCAGCAGTAGGGTCTGCGGATCCACTTCCCGGATGTACCAGAGGCAGGTGACCAGCAGCGCCCGCTCGGTCGAGGCGATCATCTCCTCGAGCGACGGGCCTTTCGAGGGAAAGATCAGGTTGTCGACGAAGGGCTTCGGCTGCGCGCCGGTCTCCTTTGCCCAGTGCCGGGTCGTGATCAGTCCGGTCAGCACTCCGTCTTGGATCCAGTCGGTTCGACCGGTCGCCAGGCCGTTGTCGAAGACGGAGGAGTAGCTGCTGGAGGAGGTGGCGACGGTGAACGGAGCCACTCGGAATCCGGGCTCCTCCGGGTCCGAGTAGAGCGTCACGCCGGGAGCCGCGATCTTTTCGCCGATCCGGTTGCCCCCTCCAGGCTTGCTGAAGACGCTGCGGCCCTCGTCGGCGTCCCGGGCCGCCGTGCTCCAGTAGGCCTCCAGCGTCATGTCGGCGACGCACGACGGCTCCAGCAGCACCTCGTAGTGCCCGGCTGGCAGGGCCAGCTGCTTCTTCGACCACTCCAGACGCTGCCGCAGGCGCTCCTCGATCGCCGGCAGGTCGACGTCATCGAAGGTGGAGGTCACCCGGCCGGCCCAGGTCGAGGCCTTGAAGTCGGGCGTCTTCGCGTTCACCTGGAACTTGCCCTCGGCGACCGAGTGCCGCCGGCGCAGACCGGTGGAGGTGCCGAGGTAGACGGTGGTCACCACGTGCTCGGCGTAGCCGAACAGCAGGTAACCGCCCTGCTCTGCCCGGGCGAAAGCGGCCGCCAGGTCCCCGGCCAGGCCGGCGAAGACGCCGATTCCCGTTGTGCTGGCCGCCTGGCGCCAGTCCGCCGGCACGCCGTCGCCTTCCAGCAGCGGCATCGCGTCCTCGGCGACCGGCTTGCCCTCGCACGCCGCCTCCGACTCCCTGACGATGCCCTCCAGCGACTCCTCCGTGAAGTAGCTGCGGGCCACCGACCCGACCCTGCCGCCGATCAGCGAGATCACCACCAGCTCGTCGCTCTCGGTTACGCCGTTGGTGGTGGAGGTGTTGAGCGCCCACCGCAGGTTCGCGGAGGAGTGGTGCCACGCGATCGCGATGCAGCCGTCCGCCCGGGAGAGCTCGAGAACCCGCTCACATGCCGCAGGCAGCTCCACCTAGAGGGCGCCTTCCCGTGCCGTGTTCAGGACGTTCACCTGCCGGAAGACGGCCACCGGAGCTCCGTGGCTCACCGGCGCAGCCTGCCCCGGCTGCCCTTTTCCGCAGTTGAAAGCGCCGCCGAGGACGTAGGTCGAGGGGCCGCCCGCCGCAGACATGCTGTTCCAAAAGTCGGTGGTCGTGGCCTGGTAGGCGACGTCCTTGAGCTGCCCGGCCAGCCGGCCGTTGCGGATACGCCAGAACTGTTGGCCGGTGAACTGGAAGTTGTAACGCTGCATGTCGATGCTCCAGCTCTTGTCGCCGACGATGTAGATGCCGTTGTCGACACTTCCGATCAGGTCGTCCAGGTCCAGCTCGTCCGCTCCCGGCTGGAGCGAGACGTTGGGCATCCGCTGCAGCGGCACCGCGGCGCCCGACTCGGCGTAGGCGCAGCCGTTCGACCGGCCGAACCCCTGCTTGAGCGCCATCTGGCGATTCAGCTGGTAACCGGCCAGCACGCCGTCCTTGATGAGGTCCCAGGTCTGACCGGCGACGCCCTCGTCGTCGTACCCGACGGTCGCCAGCCCGTGCTCCACGGTCCGGTCGCCGGTGACGTGCATAAAGGACGACCCGTACTGCAGCCGGTTCAGCTTGTCGAGGGTCGCAAACGACGTGCCGGCGTAGGCAGCCTCGTAACCCAGGGCCCGGTCGAGCTCGGTGGCGTGGCCGATCGACTCGTGGATGGTCAGCCACAGGTTGCTCGGGTGGATAACCAGGTCGTAGCGGCCGGGCTCCACGGACGGAGCCGCCATCTTCTCCTCCAGCAGCGCGGGGATCTCCTCGGCCGCCGCAAGGTAGTCGTAACCGGAGGCGAAGTGCTCCCACCCCCGTCCCTGAGGCAGGCCGTTGGAGCGCATGGTCTCGAAGGCGCCCGAGTCGTGGTCGATCTTGGTGGCGTCGAACTCGCCCAGGACCCGAACTCGCTGCTGCGTGGTCTCGGTGCCCTCGGAGCTGGCGAAGTACTTGTTCTCCTGCACCAGTGAGGCCCCGAAGTCGACGTGGTCGATCTTCCCGGAGGCGAGCGCCTTCTCGTTCACGCCGATGAAGTACGCCACCTTCTCGTCGTCGGGCACTGAGAAGGGGTCGAGCTCGAAGCTGGAGACCCACGTCCCGCGGTGCACCGGCTCGGCTGCCAGCTCCACCGGCTCCCGGTTGAGCGGCGCCAGCGTCGCCGCCACCTCCACCGCTGCCGCCGCGGTGGCGGCTGCGCCGTCGGCCGTGAGAGTGACGCTGGAGGCGAAGCCCCAGGTGCCGCGATGGACCACCCGCACCGAGTAGGCCAGCGTCTCGGCGGTCACCATGCTCTCCAGCGAGGTGTCGCGAACGGAGATGCCCTGGTGGCGGTCCCGCTCGAAGCGGAAGTCGGCGTAGTCCGCACCCAGCTGCGCCGCCCGGGCGAGAGCCGCTTCGGCCAGCCGCCGGAAGGGTAACTCCAGAAATGATGAATCCATCTCGGGCATCTTCCGGCCAGTCTACCGACGCCCCGGTCGCTAGCTTGCCGCCGCTGCTGGAGGCGCAGCTCCGCTCGGCCCTGGCGGAGCACCGCCGGCAGGCGGAGGCGCAGGTATCGGCGCTCACGGCGCAGCTGGACGACATCGTCGACTCCACCCGGTTCGTAGCGACCGATGACGAGCACGATCCCGACGGCTCCACCGTGGGCTTCGAGAGGGCCAAGATCGCCGCGCTGCTGGACGCAGCGTGGGCCCGCCTGGCGGAGGTCGAGGCCGTGCTGGAACGGATGGAAACCGGCCGCTACGGCACCTGCGAGGGCTGCGGCGAGCCGATCGCCCACGAGCGGCTGCTCGCGCGGCCCGTGGCGACCCGGTGTGTGGCATGTGCGGCCGCCTCTCCCCGCCAGGCACCGCGGTCAGCGCGGCACTGTTGACTCTCACGGGTCGAGCGACCGCTGTGTAAAGACGGTGTACTGGAAGAAACTACCTTCCAACCAGTAAGCCGGTGCTCCACCGGGCGGCAAGGTGGTGTTGCCGGAAGCCAGGTTTGAGCCGCCCGGCTCAGGTTCTCAGGTATCCGGCGCGGAACTCCGCCGCCTTCTGCTCCATTCCGGCAGAAATCGCC
>DATAAN010000288.1:0-2438 GCA_036260105.1 Actinomycetota bacterium | reverse complement strand
GGCGTGGCGTAACGTGGCGCAAGGTGGAGCCAGGTAGTGCAGTGCTGGCGGTCAATGCAGCACTGCGGCGGCTGAGCGCCAAAGGGTTTGCGGGGCGGTCGCCTCCGAGCCCATGCGGAAGGAACCTCGATGAGCACGGAGCCGATCAATGCTGCTGGGCGAGTTCTCTCACACGCTGGACGCCAAGGGCCGCGTCTTCCTGCCGGCCAAGTGGCGGGAGGAGCTCGCCGGCGAGGTCGTCGTCACCGCGGGACAGGAACGATGCCTGTTCGTGATGACCAGGGAGGCGTTCGCACGCCGGGCCTCCCAGCTCGAGCAGCTGTCCTCGGACCAGAAGGCGAACCGCGACTACAAGCGGATGTTCTTCTCCTCGGCCTCCGAGGAGACGGTGGACCGCAGCGGCCGTATGTCCATCCCAGCCGGGTTGCGGCGCTTCGCCGGGCTCGAGGGGAGGGAAGTCGTCCTGATCGGAGTCGCCGACAGGGCGGAGATCTGGGATCGGGCTTCCTGGTCGACGTACAAAGAAGGCGTTGAGGAGTCTTACGCCGAGGTAGCGGACGAGCTGAGCTGAGCCGACGCTCGGCTCGCCGGGTGAAAAAAGGAGCTTGAGTCATGGACGGAGTTTCCGGAGGAAGCCTTCTCAAGGAGATGAGGGAGACGTTGCTGCTGATCGGCATCGCCGGGTCGATGCTCAGCGGGTACCTGGGGATCGCCCTGGTGCTTTTCCGGGCGTTCGGCTGAGAGCCCGCTGAACGAGCGTGAGGGTGGCGGTGCTGCCCCTGAGCCCAGGGCGGAAGGCTTCCTTCACGTTCCGGTTCTGTCGGGCGCCGCTCGGGAGTGGCTGGCGCCGGCCCTCATTGGGGGCGGGCCGCTTGTCGACTGCACGCTCGGAGCCGGGGGCCATTCCGAGGCCTTCCTCCGGGAGGTACCGGACCTTGTCGTGATCGGCATCGACCGGGATGGCCAGGCTCTCGCGGCGGCCGCGGCCCGGTTGAAGCACTTCGGCGAGCGGGTCCGGCTGGTCAAGGCGAACTTTGCAGACATCGATTCGGTGGTGGAGGAAGAAGGTTATGAGCAGGTGGCAGCGGTTCTTTACGACCTTGGGGTTTCTTCTCCCCAGCTGGACCGTGCCGATCGAGGGTTTGGTTACCGCCGCGGGTTTGCTCTGGATATGCGCATGGACCAGGATCAAGACCTTACGGCCCGGGACATCGTGAATACTTATTCAGAATCCCGGCTTGCCGACATCTTGTTCCGGTATGGCGACGAGCGGTTCTCCCGCCGGATCGCGCGGTCGATCGTGCAGCGGCGGGAGAAGAAGCCGTTCGAGGACGCCGGAGATCTGGCGGAGGTCGTGCGCGCCGCCATCCCGGCGGCGACCCGCCGGACGGGCCCGCACCCGGCGCGCCGGACCTTCCAGGCGCTGCGCATCGAGACCAACCGGGAGCTGGAGTCCCTGGAGCTGTCGCTCGACCGTGCGCTGGAGCTGCTCCGCCCGGGCGGCCGCGTGGCGGTCATCAGCTACCACTCGCTGGAGGACCGCATCGTCAAGTCGAAATTCCGGGAGGCAGCGCAGGGATGCACATGCCCGAAGGACTTCCCGGTGTGCGTATGCGGTCGGAAACCGCAGCTGCGGATTCTCACCTCGCGTCCCGTGCGGCCGTCGGAGGCGGAGTCGGAAGCCAACCCGCGCTCGGACAGCGCTCGCATGCGGGTGGCCGAAAAGCTCGAGGCGGCCTGATGCCGGCGCACGCAACGGTTCGCCATGCGACTTCGCAGCCGGCTGCGCGACATGCCGCCGGTCCTGCGTCGCGGCGAACCCCCAAGCCCGGTGGAGCCCGGCAGGCGGAAAGCCGCCCGAAGGTTCCCCAGACGGGGCATGGTCCCGAAAGCCCCGGGGTGGGGAAGCGGCCCTCCGATTCGGACGGCTCGAATGAGGCTTCCGCACGCCGGAGTGATGCCGTAGACGCCGGCGCTGCGCCGGCCTCCACGCCCGCCCGCGCCCGGGTCCGGTTCAGGCATAAGCCAAAGGTGCTCGCAGTATTCTGCTCCTCGCCGGTGCGGTGCACCGGTGCCCTGTTCGTGGTGTCGGCGGTGGTCTTCGGCCTGGTGTTGCTGAACATCTCGGTTGCGCAGACCTCCTTCCACCTCTCCGACCTGCAGAAAAAGGCGGCATCGCTCCAGGTGGAGCAGAGGCGGCTGCGGTACGAGGTGGCCCGGGCGGAGTCGCCCCAGCGGATCGTCGAGATGAGCGCGTCGCTGGGGCTCGTGCCGCCGGCTTCGCAGGAGTTTCTGCAGGGGCCCACCATCCTGGCGTCGGACTCGCAAACCGTGCCCCTCGACTCACATGCCTCGGTCCAGGGGACGGAAGAAAGCCACCCGGATCCGGGCTCCTCGCCGTCCGGGCCAAGCTCCGCGCCCGCCCTGCAGAGCTCGCC
>DATAAN010000287.1:0-4002 GCA_036260105.1 Actinomycetota bacterium | reverse complement strand
GACCATGGCCACGAACGACCCGGAGGAGCTGCTCGCTTTTTGCCGCGCGCTGGACGGCCGGGTTGTCTACAAGCCGCTCGCCGGTGGTGCGTTGGCGCGCCGGCTGGCCAAAGAAGACCTTGGAGCGGAGCGCCTGCGGCTGCTCGGCGCAAGTCCGGTGCTCTTTCAGGAAGAGGTGCCGGGACGGAATATCCGTGCCTACGTCGTGGACGGGGAGGTGATTGCCTCTTACGAGATCGTCTCCGACGAGCTGGATTACCGGGGCTCTGAGTCCGCGGTCCTGCCGGAAGATCTACAAGATGAGGAAGTGGCAGCATGCCTCCGGGCTTCCGAGGCATGCGGCATGATCTTCACCGGCATAGACATCCGCCGGCGGCCGGACGGCTCCTTCGCCGTCTTGGAGTGCAATCCCTCGCCGATGTTCGCTGCGATCGAGGCAAGGCAAGGCACCAACACGATCTCCGATGCACTGGCGGCAGCGCTGACCAAGCCGAACTAGCGTCGCGATCTCTAGAGCTCGGTCTGCTCGGCAAGCGATCGCCAAGTCGGCACGCCGCCTCGTTGGTTTGCGCCCGTCTCGAGGAAGTGCAACCCGCCGCCCGCGCGGCGGCGCAGGCGGCGGGGACGCCTTTAGTTAGTTGTTGCTCTGCTGCTCGATCTGGGCCAGGACCGCCTTGCTGAACGCCTCCAGGTCATCCGGCTTGCGGGAGGTGATGAGGTTGCCGTGCTCGACCACCTCCTGGTCCACCCAGTCGGCGCCGGCGTTGACCAGGTCGGTCCGAATCGACGGCCACGACGTAAGCGTGCTCCGCTTTGCGAGGCCCGCCTCCGCCAGCACCCACGGGGCGTGGCACACGGCGGCCACCGGCTTACCTTCCTGATAGACGGCCCGGATAAGGTCGATAACCTCAGGGCTGGTACGGATCTTGTCCGGGGAGTAGCCGCCCGGGATCACCAAGGCGTCGAACTCGTCGGGGACCACCTCTTCGACGCTTCGGTCGGTCTGGACGGTCTTGCCCTTCAGGCCCTTCAGCTCCTTTCCGGCCTCGAGACCGACCACGACAGGCTCATGGCCCGCCTCCCGCACCCGCTCGGCCGGGATCTCGAATTCGGAGTCTTCGAACATGTTGTCCATGAGAAAAGCGACGCGTGCCATCAGTAACTCACCTCGGCTCTGGTTGTCCTGCGGAAGTGCTTAGCGGGAGACGTCTCCCTTGTCGCCCTGCCCCGGCTTGACAGAGGTCTTGGCCTTTTGGCGGCGGTCGGCCGCGAGGGACCTGCCGACGTCGACCTGATCTTCGGTGAAGTGACCTTTCTCGTCCCGACGGATGAAGCGGGATCCCCCCGGCTCGCCGGGCGTGGTGTCGATGCGCTCTCGATCGGTCATCTAAGTACCTCCCAATCTTCGGTTCGCCCTGTATCTACCCAACACGCTGCGTGGCGACACGCGAGCGGGCTTAAGGCTTAAACCCTCTTGGACCGGCAGCCCATTGCGCCGCCTTCACCGCGAAGCGCAAAGCGCGAGACTGGCCTGCGACGAAGGGAGGTCTCGTGGGGGCAGCGGAGCGGCAGGCAAAGTTAAGGGCGCGTATGCAGTCAGAGGGCGTCGACGCTCTGCTCGTCAGCAACCTCGTCAACGTGCGCTACCTGACCGGCTTCGCTGGCAGCAACGGCTACGTGTTCCTCACCCGGGACGCTACTCACTTCATCACCGACGGCCGCTATGCGACGCAGGCGTCGGAGATGGTCAAGGACGCTGAGATCACGATCGCCAAGAACCACGCCGCGGTCGTAGAGGGCCTAAACCGCATCACCAAGGATCTCGGCCTCCAGCGCGTCGGCTACGAGGCGACGCACGTCACTGTTGCCAGCAGGGGAGCGGCATGGGAGCCGCCGCCGGGCCTCGACAAGGTGATGAGCTACTTCGAGGACGCAGAGATGGTCGCCACCGGCGGCTGGATCGAGGACCAGCGCAAGGTCAAGGATGCCGAGGAGATCGCCGCCATCCGGGCCGCCGCCGAGATGGGCGACAAAGGCTTCGAGTACATCCTCGGCCGGGTCGAGGTCGGCAAGACCGAACGGGAGCTGGCTCTGGACCTGGAGTTCTACCTGCGGTCGCTCGGCTCGGAGGGCGTGTCGTTCGACCCCATCGTCGCCGCCGCCGAGCGCAGCGCCCTTCCTCACGCCCGGCCCACCGACCGCAAAGTCGAGAGAGGCCACTACCTGCTGTTCGACTTCGGATGCGTCGTCGACGGGTATTGCTCGGACATGACCCGCACGGTTGTTGTCGGGCAGGTCGACGACCGGCACCGGGACGTCTACAGCACCGTCCTGGAGGCGGAGATGGCGGGCATCGAGGCGGCGGGCCCAGGAGTGGCGTGCGGAGATGTCGACCGGGTCTCCCGCAAGGTCATAGAGAACGCCGGCTACCCGGAGGCGTTCATGCACGGCCTGGGGCATGGGGTAGGGTTGGAGATACACGAGGCGCCGAGCCTCAAGACCGGCTTCCCCGAACGGCTGGAGCCGGGACACGTGATCACCATCGAGCCCGGGGCCTACTTCGAGGGCTGGGGCGGCGTCCGGGTCGAGGACCTGGCGGTGGTGACTGAGACGGGTCTAGAGGTCTTGTCGAAAGCCCCCAAGGACTTGATTGTTCTCTAGAGAACCAGGGAAGTAAGGACTCAGATGATTTCAACGAACGACATGCGGCCGGGCCAGACCCTGGACCTGGACGGCGAGCTCTTCACCATCATCAAGTACGAGCACCACAAGCCCGGCAAGGGCGGCGCCATGGTGCGGACCAAGCTCAAGAGCGTGAAGAGCGGAGCGGTACTGGACCGCACCTTCCGGGCGGACGAGAAGGTCAACCTCGCCCGAGTGGACAAGCGGGAGATGCAGTACCTGTACGCCGACGACACAGGCTTCGTCTTCATGGACACCGAGAACTACGATCAGCTACACATCGACCGCGACTTCGTCGGCGACCTGGCGGGTTACCTGAAGGAGGAGCAGATCGTCACGGTGCAGCTGTACCAGGGGACGCCGATCGGGATCGAGCTGCCGCCGACCGTCGAGCTGGTGGTCACCCAGACCGACCCCGGCCTGCAGGGGGACCGAAGCTCTGCCGGCAACAAGCCTGCGGTGGTCGAGACCGGGGCCACAGTTATGGTGCCGCTGTTCCTGCAGCAGGGCGAGAAGATCCGTATCGACACCCGTACCGGCCAGTACGTAACCCGGGTCAAATAGTGGCCGCGGCCCGCTGAGTTGGCGCACCGGAGGGGTTCTCGCAAGCTGGCGCTGGACGTTCTGTACGAGCACGAGGTCCGCAACCTGCCGACCGGCGAGATCCTGCAGCGCTACACCGCCAACCCGGGGTACGCATTCGCCGCCGAGCTTGTGCAGGGGGTGTCCGGGCACGCAGGTGAGCTGGACGAGATGATCTCCCGCCACGCCAAGGAGTGGTCGATCGAGCGGATGCCGGTGATCGATCGCAACCTGCTGCGCATGGCGCTGTTCGAGATGCTGTACCTGGAGGACGTGCCGGCTCCGGTCGCCATCAACGAGGCGGTCGAGCTGGCGAAGATCTATTCGACCGAAGATTCGAGCCGTTTCGTCAACGGTCTTTTAGGATCTGTTTCGGCAGAGCTTTCCAGCCGGGGTGTCTAAGAGGGGGTTTGGTAACATGCCGCACGGAGACGAATTGGCACCTAAGCCGAGAGAGAGAGGCTCCGATGAGCCGAGGCCGTTGCGAATGGTGACCGCCCGCGAGAGTCAGCGCCGTGGCGATTCCGTCATCACCGGCCACCTGCTGGTGATGATCAGCATCGGCGTCGCCGTAGGCATCCTGATCCTGATCGGCGTCCTGCTCTTCGTCGGGATAGACGACGTAGCCCCGCCCCCGCCGTCGCTGGAGGAGTTGGGTGCTGTCGTGGGCAACGAGAACGCGGTCCAGACCTACCAGGAGCTCCGCCAGGAGCGCTTCGAGTCCATCAGGGGCCTCAT
>DATAAN010000286.1:0-5364 GCA_036260105.1 Actinomycetota bacterium | reverse complement strand
CGGCAGGTCCATGCCGCAGTCGAATTATCGGCCGCCTGGTAGCGGTTTCGCTTTACAACTCGGCGTCCGTCGAGCCTGCCTCTCTGGAGGTCCATCCGGAAGCCGGCTCCAAGTCGGGCGCGACCCCGTCCTGCGCATCCGCGACCGGTCTGCAGATCGGCGAGCCGTCTGCAGCTGGAAGGATCATGGCTCGATTTCTGTCCGGCTACCGTGTCTCCGCGGCGGCTCTGGTCGTAGACTCCGGTGCCCGGGCCGCTGCTTTCGCAGCCGGCTTCCGGGAGTCCGGCCTAGTGCCGGACGCTCGGACCTTCACTTCCGAGCAGCTGGCAGAGGCGAAGGCCTGGGCCCCGGATGTCGTCCTGGTCGCCGGGGACCGTTCAGTGGCCGAGCAAGTGGTCGCCGCTACCGCCGGAGGAGCTTGGACGCCGATGAGGGGCGTCTTCCTGGCGCCCTGGCTGCTCGACCCGCCCTTGCTCGAGTCGGCGATGAGCAATCTGGGACCGCAGTTCACTATCGGGCTGGACTTCGATCCGCACGGGAAAACTGCCCAACGGTATCTGCGGGCGATGAGAAGGTTCGCCCCGCTGGAGGTTCCGACCTCCGAGGGGCTGGCTGCCTTTGTAGAGGCAAGCGACCGCCTGAATGAGCGGCAGAGTTCCGCTCAGCCGGTGTTGCGCTTCTTCTCCCCAAGCCGGGTCAGCATCTGGCCCGCAGAGTTGCAGCATCACGTCGCCCGCCACCTTTGGTTGGAATCGGGAGGACTGGCGGCGGTGAGCGTGCCGGTGTCCAACCCGGCTCCCGGTCGAGCCATGCTCCCGGCGGGAGCCGGTGCGGTAGCCGAAGAACCCTTAAGATAGGTCAGCTACGGGATGTAGCGCAGCTTGGTAGCGCGCCTCGTTCGGGACGAGGAGGTCGTGGGTTCAAATCCCGCCATCCCGACCAACCACGGACTACCTTTCGGCTCTCCGGCCTCTGTAGTGCAGGAAGTCTCCGGCCTCTGTTAGTGCAGGAAGCCGACTACGACTAGAAGATCCGGCTTCCCGGCTCCACGTCGTTGCTGATGTACATCGGCGTGGCCTGCGCCTGGTCGGCCGGGCTGGACGGATGCGGGGCGCCGAGCACCAGTGCCTCGGAGCTGTACTTGCCGATCCGGCGGGTGCCGAGGTTCACACAGGCGATGACGTTGCGGCCGACCAGCTCGCTCTCCGGGATGAGCGCGAACTGCCCTACGCTAGTCCGCTCGCCGAATCGGCCGAAGTCGAGGCGAAGGTGCCGTGACGGCTTGCGGGTTCCCTCCGCCATCGTCGCCGATATCACCCGGGCGACCCGCATGTCGACGGCCTCGAACTGCTCGAAGGTGATTTCCGGCTCCAGTTCTCCTCGTTGCATGGCTCTCCGTTCGTCGGCTCTGCAGTTGCTCAATCGATGCGGCGGCAAGCTGCGGAAGACTATCCTGTCCCCGGATGGATCTATTTCCCCCAGCCAGCTCCGAATCTGCCGAGCACCTTCGGCGCGTCCAAACGCTCACGGACGCCGCTCTGGCTCATCTCACGGTTGAGTCGCTCCTCGACGAGCTTCTCACGAGGATACGGCAGCTGCTCCGGGCGGATACGGCCGCCGTCCTCCTGCTGGACGAGCCGAATGCCGAGCTCGTCGCCACCGCCGCCAAGGGCATCGAGGAGGAGGTGGAGCAGGGGGTCCGTCTGCCCGTCGGAGGCGGATTCGCCGGCAAGATCGCCGCAACAGGCAAGCCGGTCATCCTGGACCGGGTGGACCACGGCAAGGTTCTGAACCCGCTGCTGCTGAAGCGGGGCATCCGCTCGATGCTGGGGGTTCCCTTGGTCGTCGGAGGCCGGGTCACCGGCGTGCTGCACGTGGGCACCCTGGTTCCTCGCAAGTTCACCTCATCGGACATCGAGCTGCTGCAGCTGGTGGCGGACCGCCTTGCCCTGGCCGTAAGGGCTCGCAGCGAGCAAGAGCACCGGGTCATTGCCCAGACGCTCCAGCGCAGTCTTCTACCCGATCGCTTCCCGCACGTCGAGGGCGTCGCGATCGCAGGGCACTACTCGCCCGCGCGCGGAGGAATGGTGGGCGGCGACTGGTACGACGTGTTTCTCATCGGGCTCGACCAGCTTTGCGTGGTGGTCGGGGACATCGCCGGCCACGGTGCTCCGGCAGCCATCGCTATGGCTAGGCTCCGCAACGCAGTCCGGGCAATGGTCTTCCTGGATGAGGCGCCGGCCAAAACCCTCTCCCGGCTCAATGACTTTCTGATGCATTTCGATCCCGGCGTTATGGCCACCATGCTTCTGGGCATCATCTCCCCCGACGGAACCATGCGGTACGCAAATGCGGGACACATGCCCCCCGTCTACGTCGACGGTCATGGGAAGGGCCAGGTCATCGAGGGATCTGCTGAGCCGCCGCTCGGAGGGGTCGACTTCATCAACTACCGTGAACGCCTGCTCAACCTGGAGCCCCGCTCTCGGCTGGTTCTGTACACCGACGGTCTGGTGGAGCGGCGGGGGCGGCCCCTTGAGGTCGGCCTCGAGGCTCTTCGCGCGGCAGCCGAAACGGATTGGACCACTCTCGAGACACTGAAGCACCGCGTGCTGGAAGGCGGCGCGGGGGCGGACCAGAACGACGACGATCTGGCGATCCTGTCCCTCAGTTTCGGTTCGCAGGAGGCAGACGAGCTCCACACCACCCTGGAGGCGGACCCCCGCGAGCTGGCAACGCTCCGGCGCACGTTCCGGCGCTGGCTCGCCGACGCAAAGGCTGACCCGCAGCAGACGCAGGACATCCTTGTGGCCGTGGGAGAGGCAGTCACCAACTCCATCGAGCATGCCCACGGTCCGGGCCGGGGGCTGATCCAGGTCACCGGAGTCAACACCGACGGGTTGCTGGAGATCACCGTCCGGGATCGTGGAGCCTGGCGGGAGCCTAGGGGCGAGCACCGGGGGCTTGGACGTTCGGTGATGAGGCAGCTGATGGATGACGTAAAGATTTCGACGGACGAGAACGGCACCGTCGTGACGATGCACAAACGGCTGAGGTAACGGTGGAAGACGAGATTCAACTGAAGGTCAGCCGCCAGGGCGACCGTCTCCTGGTCTTTTGGCGAGGAGACGTCGACATGGCGAACGTGACGACCCTGGAGCAGCGAACACTCGGGACGGTCCAGAACTCCGACTCCACGGTGATCATCGATCTCACCGACGTGGCTTATCTCGACAGCGCAGGGATTCGCTCTCTACTGACGATTCGCCGGCGCCTTGAGGACCGGCAGCAGCAGCTGAGCCTCGTGCTCCCCGACGACTCTCTGCTCAGAAAGGCCCTCGAGATTGGCGGGGTGCCTTCCGTGATACCGGTCCACCCGTCGGTTGCCGCTTTGGAGCCCTAGATAGTCTCAAGCCGGCGTTCCATCTTTTAGGCTGGTCCTTCAGCGTTTAGCCTCGCGGTATGCAGCTGCGACGATCGAGTCCACTGTCGAGGCGAGCTGGGGCGAGGATCAGGTCGAACTCCAGACGGCTCAATGCGGCGGCAACGGCACTTGCTTGCCTTCTGGCGGCGAGCTGTACGAATTTCTCCCCCACGTCAACGCCCCCGAACGCCGGGCGCCCGTCTTCTCCCGCGCCGCCGAGCTTCTCGATCGAGCGGATCCCTCCGGCGCCCATCGAAGGACGGCAGGCTCACTCCTCGGCCGTCGCAGGCTCCAGTTTGATCGTGTGGGGAGGTATTGCCGCCCGGCCTCTCGCCGATGGAGCGGTTCTGGATCTGGCTTGCCGGAACTGGAGGGTGATGAGCCCCAGCCCGCTGAAGGAGAGATCCGGCGCCGTCAGCCTCCCGACCGGTAAGGGGCTGGTGATATGGGGCGGTTTGCAGGGGGAGGACACAACCGCGAGCGCCGACGGCGCCATCTATGACGTCCAATCCGATAAGTGGAGCGAGTTGCCCTCGTCGCCCCTGGAAGGGAGGCACGACGCGGCGGGAGCGTTCCTGGACGGCAAGGTGCTGATCTACGGAGGCGAGGCGGACGCCTTCGAGGTTTTCGGCGACGGTGCCGTTCTGGATACGGAGACCATGGTCTGGCAAACGATGCCGGCGTCTCCGCTCGGGCCCCGGGTCTCCCCGGCGTCAGTGGCGGTCAGTGGCAAGTGGTTCATCTGGGGCGGCTTTGCCGGAATGGGCGGACGGGAACTCCGGGACGGGGCGATATACGAGGCGGGTCGGTGGAGCGTGATGGCGTCCCTGCCTGAGTCGATGAAGGCTCCTTACGCTCCGGAAGGCTTTTGGACCGGCCGGGAGCTTCTGTTGCTCGGAGGTGAACTGGGCGTCCGGAACAGTCACCTGCTTTACGGATACGAGCCGGGGTCGGGGGCGTGGCGCCAGATTCGCGTGCCCTTCTTGGGCGACAACGTGCGGGTAGAGGCGTTATGGGCGGGCGATCGCCTCCTCGTCTGGGGCGCGGGCCCGCCGTTCGAGTACCTACCCGAAAGTGACGAATGGAGAAGGTACGCTCTTGAGTCGGCCTTCCTTGAAAGGGTCGATGGGTCGACAGTTTGGACTGACGAAGGCCTGGTGGTCTGGGGAGGCTCCTACAAGGTCCCCGGGGAGGAGTTCCCCGAGTTCGCCAACGACGGAGCCGTGCTGCGCCCGCAAACCAGCTCCGGGAGCGATTTGGGGGCCTGCTAGCCGGTAGTCAGATCGCCGTCGGGTGCCTCGGCTCGTAGAGCAGAAGCTCGACCCCTCCTGGCAGAACCAGCGTCGTCGTGATGCCCCACCCCTCGTCTTCAGGCTCTCCGCGGATTTCCAAGCCCCGCTCCCGCAGCTCCCGGACGGTCGTACGGATGTCGTCGCACATGAGGGTGACCTGCTGGCGAACACCGCTGTCGTAGGTCGGGCCCTCGGCCGGGTGCACGCCGACCTCCGCCGGGGGAAGCCGGAAGATCAGCCATCCTTCGCCCGCGTCGACGTGCGGCCATCCCAGGACGTCCTTCAGAGCGGCTCGGAGCGCTTCGGGCTCGGAGGTGTAGAGCAGGGCGTGGGCACCGATGATCGCCATGAAGGCATCCTGCCACACCGGGCACTAGGCTGAGCTCCAAAGGCACTACGGAGGTGGCCATTGGAGTTCCGAGACGCCGTGAGGCGGCGCCGAATGGTCCGTCGGTTCACCGGGGACCCGGTGCCGGAGGACCGGCTGGCGCGCATCCTGGACACCGGGCGCCGAGGCCCCAGCGCCGGCAACACCCAGGCGTGCGATTTCGTTGTGGTGACCGACGCCGACCGCCGCGGTGAGATCGCGGCGATCGCCGGCGAGCCGGACTACGTCGCGCGCGGCTTCGATCCGTGGCTTTCGAGCGC
>DATAAN010000285.1:0-15019 GCA_036260105.1 Actinomycetota bacterium | reverse complement strand
CGGAACGCACGACTGCGCTGTCGTTCCCTCCCCGTGAATCCGACATCGTCCCCCGCGGGGTGGAGCCGCCGCCCGGCGAATTCCGGCCCGGTCTGGTCACGGACGCTCGCGCCTCTCTGGCCCGCTGGGTCCTGGCGGCCGTTCTGGTGCTGATGGTCCTGGAGTGGTGGTGGGCGCACGGCCGCCCGACTCCCGCCGGGATGCGCGGCTTGCCATTCCGCCGGAGGGCCGTGTGAGGTTCTCCGACCCGTGGTGGCTTGTCGCCCTGGCCATCGGCCCGGTCCTGTGGTGGATGCACCGTCGTGGCGCCAGCGCGGTGCCGGCCCGGCAGAACCGCGTCGGGCTGGTAGTCCGGATGGTGATCCTGGCCTGTGTCGTCCTGGCACTCGCAGGGGCGACTCTCCACCTTCCGGAGAGGCGTGTGGCGACGGTCTTCGTGGTCGACGTGTCGGACAGTGTCGGCGGCGTGGCCGGTCAGGAGGCGTTCGGGTTCGTAACCACGGCAATCGAGGGCAAGCCCGCAGACGCAATGGCGGGAGTCGTCGCCTTCGGCCGGGAGGCTCGCGTGGAGCTGAGCCTGTCCGAGCAAGCGCAGCTGGTGCAGATCGCGAGCCGCCCGGACGGCACCCGGACCAACCTGGCGCGGGCGCTGAGGTTGGCGGCCGCCCTCCTTCCTGAAGGCGCCCGCCGGCGAATCGTGGTGCTCTCCGACGGCAGGGAGAACTCCGGCGACGCCCGGGCCGAGGCGGCCCGGCTGCGCCGGTTGGGCATCCGGGTCGACGCCGTCGCGCTTTCCGGCCGCCCTGGCGACGGGGCAGCAGTTACCGGGGTTAGGGCGCCGTCCCGTGTCAGGACCGGCGAGGAGTTCGACGTAGAGGTGACATTGAGCGCCGGCGCGCCGATGGCGGCCCGGCTGGTGACCTCCCGGGGGGCCGAGGTCATCGACGAACGCGACGTCCAGCTGGTCGCCGGCGACAACACCGTAAAGCTGACCCAGACCGCGGGGGAGCCCGGGGCGCTCAACTATCGCGTGGAGCTCCGAGCCGAGCGCGATTCCGTCCCGCAGAACGACAGCGGCGCCGCGATGGTCCTGGTCGCCGGACCGCCCCGGGTGATGGTCCTGGAGCAAGCCCCCGAGGAGGGCCGCCTGGTGGCCCAGGCACTAGCCGAGCGGGGCTTGTCCGTCGAGCGTCGGGGGGTGAACGGCTTCCCCTCGGCCGACGAGCTGGCGGCGACCGACGCGCTGGTGCTGGTGGACGTGGAAGCCACCCAGTTGACCGATGCCCAGGTCGGCTCCCTGCAGGGATTCGTCCGGCAGCTCGGCCGGGGGCTGGTCACGGTGGGAGGAGAGAACTCGTGGTCGCTCGGCGGCTACCGGAACTCCCGGCTGGAGGAGCTGCTTCCGCTCGAGTCGGACATAAAGGACCCCCGGCGGCGGCCTTCGATCGCCCAGGTCCTCGCGATCGACACCTCCGGAAGCATGTCGACCTGCCACTGCGCTGGACCCAACGTTAGGTCCGACCGGCTGGCACAGGGTCCCAACAAGACGGACATCTCCCGCACGGCCTCGGCGCGCGCCATCGAGGCGCTGTCGGAGAACGACGAGGTGGGGGTCCTCGCCTTCAACACTTCGTCGCAGTGGGTTCTGCCGCTCCAGAAGCTGCCTTCCGCCGAAGTCGTCCGCAACGGCTTGAGCCGCCTCCACCCGACCGGCGGGACCGCGATCCCACAGGCCATACAGACCGCGGTCGCCGACCTCAAGGCGTCCAAGGCGTCGCTGAAGCACATCATCCTGTTCACGGACGGCTGGAGCCAGACCACCGATCTCTCCGACGTCGCCCGTTGGGTCAAAGAGCAGGGGATAACCCTCTCGGTGGTCGCCACGGGCGAGGGCACGGGGACGGAGCTCGCCAGGATGGCGGAGGAGGGAGGAGGCCGCTTCTATGCAGGTACCAACCTCTACCGGATACCGGAGATATTCATGTCCGAGGTGACGACCGCGACCCGCCGCTACATCAACGAGGGCGAGTTCTTCCCGAAGATCACCGGCTCCTCGCCGGCGGTCACGGGCCTGACCTCCTCGCCGCCCCTGCTGGGTTACGTCGGTACCACGGCGAAGCCTTCGGCGTCGGTGGAGATGGCAACCGGCGAGTTCGACGACCCTCTTCTGGCCACCTGGCGGACCGGCCTCGGCGTCGTCACCTCGTGGACGTCCGACGCCAAGGGACGGTGGGCTACCCACTGGCTGGGGTGGAACGGCTTCGCTGACTTCTGGTCCAACGTTGTTCGCCAGACTCTTCCGGCGGCGCCGGTGCCCGGATTCTCCAGCCAGGCGACCCCCACTGAGGACGGCCTGGAAGTGGTTGTCGAGTCCGAGCAGCCTCTGCCGGAGGGAACCACCGGCAAGGCCCGGGTCGTGGCGCCCAACGGCGAGCCGCTGGACCTCGAGCTCTCCCGCTCCGGGCCGGACCGGCTTTCCGGAACGCTTCAGGCGTCCGCCCCCGGCTCCTACCTGATCTCCACCGATCTCACCGCCGGCGGCGGATCTCTGTACCGTGACACCGTCGGCGCGGTGCGCTCCTACTCGGGTGAGTACGCCCCCGGAGCGCCCGACACGGGCCTTCTTCGTGATGTCGTGGCGGGTACGCGGGGGCGCTGGAACCCCTTGGCCGAGCAGGTCTTCGACCCCAACCTGCCGGCTGGCAGTCGACGAGTTGAGATCTGGAGCTGGCTCGCCTTGATCGCGGCGCTGCTACTGCCCCTCGACGTCGCGCTGAGGCGCGTCATCGTCACCCGGGACGACCTTGCGGCAGCCAGGGCGCTGCGTCCGCCGTGGATGCAGAAGGCGGCGGCCAGGAGCGACCGCATGGAGCGACTCCTGCAGGCGAAGTACCGGGTCCGCCAGGCGGAGACTCCGCCGCGTAGGACTCCCCCCTCCGGACCGTCCCCCCCGGCCGACCCGCAAGCGGAACCGGCCGCCAAGGCGAAGCCTCAGCGCGAACCCCGGCCGTCCGGCGAGGCTGAGAAGAAGGAGGCAGCGCCACCCGGGTCAGCGCCTCCGGCCGCCGGCGGCCTGTCGGAGCTCGTTCGGCGCAAGCGTGAGAGGTCTAAGGGCGCCAACTAGTAGCCGGACCTCTGCCGGACCTGCTCGGCAGGCCGGATGTGGCGTTGCGGAGGGGCACCGCTGCAGCCGATTGCTCGCCGGCCGCAAGTTGCCGCTCTCCTCCCGGGGCGGGTACGGTTACCGGAGCCGGGACTTCGGGACCACCGAAGTCGGGCGGCGGCCGCGCCGCACAGATGGCAATTCTTTGACGAGAAGGAGTGGGAATGCGCGTAGGAGTGTTGACCGGTGGCGGTGACTGTCCCGGGCTCAATGCAGTTATCCGGGGCATCGTCCGGAAGGGCATCACGGACTACGGCGACGAGATCATCGGCTTCCGCTACGGCTGGAAGGGGCCGATCGAGAATCTCACGATGGAGCTCACGCTCGACAACACCCGGGGCATCCTCCACAAAGGGGGCACCATCCTTCGCAGCTCCCGCACCAACCCCTTCAAGATCGAGGGCGGCGTGCAGAAGATCGCCGAGAACCTCGCCGCCAACAACATCGACTGCCTAATTCCGATAGGTGGCGAAGACACCCTGGGCGCCGCCAACAAGCTGCACGGCGAGGGCATCGCGGTCATCGGTGTGCCGAAGACCATCGACAACGACCTGTCGGGCACCGACTACACCTTCGGCTTTGACACTGCGGTGAACATCGCCATGGAGGCGATCGACCGCTGTCACTCCACGGCCGAGTCGCACGACCGGGTGATCGTGGTCGAGGTCATGGGCCGCCACGCGGGGTGGATTGCCCTGCACTCCGGCATGGCCGGCGGCGCCGACGTGATCCTCGTTCCGGAGTTCCCGTTCGACATCGACAACGTCTGCGAGCACCTGCAGAACCGCCACGCCAAGGGCATCAACTTCTCGATAGTCGTGGCGGCCGAGGGCGCCATGCCGAAGGAGGGAAGCTTCGCCACGCTGGGAGACGGAGGAGTGGACGCCTTCGGGCACGCCCGCCTGGGCGGTATCGCTCAGGCTCTGGAGAAGGAGATCGAGTCCCGGACCGGTTTTGAGACCCGGCACACCGTGCTCGGGCACATCCAGCGGGGTGGCTCGCCGACGGCTTTCGACCGGGTGCTCGGTTCGCGGTTCGGCGTCGCAGCGATCGATGCCGTACACGCCGGCGAGCGGGGCAAGATGGTGGCATTGCGCGGGACCGACATCGCGGTGATTGATCTGCAGGAGGCGGTCGGCACCATGAAGCTCGTCGACGAGGAGCTTTTCGACACGGCAAAGGTTTTCTTCGGCTAGAAACCGGCCGTCCGTCTAAAATTGACTATGTCCCCCATCTCCTCCATGAGGCGGTTCCGTGACCTCTAGCCACCGAGTCGTGGATCTCCGATCCGACACCCTGACCACCCCGACGCAGGAGATGCGGTACGCCATGGCGTCCGCCGACCTGGGAGACGACGTCTTCGGCGAGGACCCCACGACCAACCTCCTGCAGGAGCGGGTCGCCGACCTGTGCGGGGTCGAGGCGGCTTTGTTCGTGCCCTCGGGCAGCATGGGCAACCTGGTGTCGCTCCGGAGCATGGCCGGCCCGGGCGACGAGGTCATCTGCCACGCCGACGCCCACATCTTCCACTACGAGGTCGCGTCGCTGGCTGCGGTGGGCGGCATACAGGCCCGCCCCGTGCCCGGCCACTGGGGCGTTCTGGACCCCGACAGCATCGCCGCCGCCGTGCGTCCGGCGTTCGACACCTTTCCGCGCAGCAAGGTGATCGCCCTGGAGAACACCCACAACCTCGCCGGCGGGACGATCTACCCGATCGACGACATCCGGGCGGCCCGAAAGGTCGCCGACGAGTACGAGCTGAAGATCCACCTAGACGGAGCCCGCATCTTCAACGCATCGGTCGCCAGCGGGGTGCCGGTCTCCGAGTACTGCTCGCTGGTGGACGGGATGACGTTCTGCTTCTCCAAGGGTCTGGCGTGCCCGGTCGGCTCGATGGTCGTCGGCTCCTCCGAGCTCATCAAGCAGGCCCACCGTTTCCGCAAGATGCACGGCGGCGGCATGCGCCAGACCGGAGTCCTGACGGCGGCCTGCCTGGTGGCTCTCGACACGATGATCGACCGGCTCGCCGACGACCACGCCAACGCCAGGCGGCTGGCCGAGGGCATCCAGCGCACCGCCCGCCACGCCACCAAGCCGGAGAACGTCCAGACCAACATGGTGCTGGTCAAAACGGAACAGCTCGGCTACGCGCCTCCGGAGTTCGTCGAGGTTCTGGCGGCCGAGGGCGTCCGCTGCCTGGCCTACCAACGGGGAACCGTCCGCATGGTCACCCACAAGGACGTCTCCGCCGACGACATCGATTACGCACTGGAGCGCATCGAAGCCGTCGCCCGCTAGCGGCAGTCGTTTAGCCCCAAATCCCCTCGGGTAGCTAGCCACCACGATGTCTTTCGACAAGGAGGCGGCTGTGGTCGAGGAAGAGAAGGACGAAGCGGGCAACGAGGTCGTAACCCCACCCGGGATGCACCGTCCGAAGCACATGGCAGTGGACGTGCCCGAGGGCACCGATTACCCGCAGGGAGTCAACCCGACCGGCGAGGTCAACCCGACCAACGAGGACGAGGCTAGCGTTCCGCCCGAGGGCGGCGGCACGGAAACCGGTGTCAAGGTCCCCGGACCCGGCGGAACCCGGCCCTAGACCTGATCGAATTCAGGGGGATACCTGACGACCCCCCGCATATCCTCCCGGTAGCCCGAAAGGGGCTTCACCATAAAGGCCTCGTCCGGGATGTCCGGCCAGGGCGGCGTGATACCTAAAGAGCTCGCGGGGACAAAACCGAAACGCGGGTAGTACTCGGGGTGGCCCAGCACTACCACCAGCGGCTCTCCCATGCGGTCGGCCCGAGCCAGGCCTTCCCGTATCAGCGCGCTCCCTACGCCTCTTCGCTGAAAGGCCGGAAAGACCGCCACGGGAGCCAGGGCGAGCACCTTGGCCGGCGGCTGGGACTCCAGGGTCACGCGGCTGAAAAGGATGTGGCCGAGGACGACGGTGGAGTTCTCCGCCACCAGTGCCAGTTGCGGCACGTAGGCGTCGCTCTGCCGCAGGGCATCGACCAGCTTCGCCTCGGCAACGCGGCCGAAGGCGGCCGTGAGCAGCCGCCGGATGGGGTCGTGATCCCAGTGGGTCTCCAGCCGGATTCCCACTAGGTGGGATCCTCCAGCAGGTCCCCCAGGTCCTGCGCGTTGCGCACGGCGTAGTCCTGGAAGCAGTTGTTCATCAGGACGTGGACCTCCTTTGTCTGTGAGGAGAGCTCCTTGAGCTTGGGGACCCAGCCCTGAAGCTCCTCCTGGGTGTACTTGTAGGCGAAGCGGGGCGTCGCAATCTCCTGCGGCTTATCCCACTCTTCGGTGTTCCTCCCGTGGAACCGGACGTAAGCCAGGTCCTTCGACGTGGCGGTCGCTATCGGCGGCATGCTGGAACGGAATCCCTGCGGCATGTCGACGCAGGTTAGCGGGATGTCGTGGCTCTCCAGGAACGACAGGGTTCGCTCGAGATGCTTGCCGTCCAGCCAGAGCGAGTTACGGAACTCAACCGCGATCTTGTAGTTGTGGAGGCGCTCCTGGCACTCGACGATGTAGTTACGGCTTTGTGTGCCCGGAAGGAACCACTCGGGGAACTGGAAGTGCACCACGCCCAGCTTGCCGGTTGAGTGAAGCGGCATCAACGTTGCGGCGAAGCGCCGCCAAACCTCGTCCATCACAACGTCGGACAGGTGGCTGGCGTAGACGAATTTGCCTTTGCGTGCTTTGTCCGACTCCTCACGAAGGTCCTTCGGCAGCGAGTTGGGCCGCGTGGGGTGCTTGGTGAGCAGCGAGTAGGCTTTGATGTGAAAGGTGAAGTCGTCGGGGGAGCGGTTCACCCAGGCGTCGACCGCCTGCTCCGACGGCGGGTAGTAGTAGGTGGAGTCCACCTCGACGATGGGAAAGTGCTCGGCGTAGTACCTGAGGCGGGCCTCGGCGGTGTTGGCGTCCTTCGGATAGAACTTGCCGCTCTCTATGAGGGTCTTGTCGGTCCAGGACGCGGTTCCGATACGGATGTTTCCGATGGTTTGGGGCACTACTTGAGGACGGGCCGGCCTTCGTCGTCAACGAGCACGTAGGCGAGGCCGCTCTCGACCTTGATGGCCGTGGGCTCGACCTTGAGCCGCTTGGCGATGTTCCTAGTCACCTCCGGGCGAGCCGGCGCCTCGTCCTCCAGCGAGATGTCGAAGCTCATCGGCTTCCAATCCTCCTCGTCGACGTCCGGGTTGGCGCGAGTCCACGCGTCGGTGGCGCCGTCCCGGGAAGCTGCTGCCGGCCGGTCGTCCACCGGTGGCGCGGCGGCAGGCTGGACCGCCTGGCGCTCCGCCTCGGCGCGCAGCTGCCGCTCGGTCTCCCATGGGTCTTCAGCCGGTCGCTGAGACGGCGCCGCCGGGCGCGGCAGCGAGGACTCCCGCTGCCCGCGCTCCATCACCCACGGATCCTCGACCGGAGCAGCGGTGCTCTGCCGCTGAGGATCGGCCCAAGCCTCGCTAGCCGGCGGGTCGCTTGCCGGCAGTTGCGCCCACGGGTCGTCCGGCGGAGGTGGCTCCGGCGCACGCCGGCCGCGCTGGGCCCTCGCGGATCGCCAGGGATCGTCCGCCGGAGCCTCGCCGGCCGCCCTACGGCCGCGTCCCCAGCGGCTGCGCTTCTCGCTCCAAGGGTCGCCCTGCGGCTCAGCTGTCCTCGGGTCCGGCTGGACGGGCGATGCGCCGTTGGTCATGGACCAGGCCGGCGTATGGCCTCCGCCGGCTTGCGGCCAGGGGTCCGGGAACGGGTCCGGTGACGTGCCGGCGCCCGCGGGCACGGGCGGCTCGGCAAACCCGTCATGCTCGGGCGAGGTTTGGCGTGACGCCCGCGAAGCTGCTGCAGGCGGCTCGTCCGCCCAGGACGGCTCCGAAGGACGCCGTGTCTCACCGGGCCAGGGCGTGGCCGGGGACGTCCAATCGGCCACGGGCGAGGGCTCCGCTTCCTCCTGGAGCCACGGCGGCTCCATCATCACGGTTTCCTCCGACCTTGGGGCGGTGGCAGCCGCGTCGCGTTCGGGCCCTGCGACCGGTGCCGGCCACGCTTCGTCGGCCATCCACGATGCCCCGTCGTCCTCGTGGGCCCCGGCCTCCCGTGTGGCGTCCGATTCGCTGCCGTCATCCCCGTCGGCGGTGGTGGGATCGCGGAACATCGAGAGATCGATCACTTCCGGAAGAACGGGGTCGCGATGCTCGGGTGTTCCGTTGCCGCCGCTCGCGGCGCCGGACAGGTCGAAGTTCCAGGGACTGGGGGCTTCCGGCTCCTGCCCCGGGACCTCCGGCTCGGCGGCGTGCCGGCGCTCCTCAGGAGCGACGGTGTTGCGAGGCTCCGGCTCGGGTCGATCAGCAGCCTTCGGCTCGACGCTCCCACTCCCGGTTCCCGGACCCCAATGGCTGAACGAGGGGCTGGAGGGCGGGTTGAAGGAAGCGGGCGGGTTCACAGACGTCGGCTGGGACAGGTTCGAAGGCGTTACCACCGGTGGTGCCGGCTTCGACGAACCGGGCGGCTGCCAAAGACTGCGGCTCGAGCTGTAGTTCGGGCTGACCGTCGGGTAGGACGGCTTGCCCATGCCCGGCGAGCTGCCAGGCGGCGTGTAGTTGAAGGGTGGATTGAACCGCGGGCGGGCGGGCGAGGCCGTGGCGGCCGGCGGACCGGGGACCGGGCGGCCGGCCGCCGAGGGCGGTGGAGGAGCCGGCGAGGGAACCGGCCGTGCCGCCTGTCCGGCATCTTTGCCGGCGCGCTTGAACATCCCCTTCTTCTCCGGCTTCGCCGGCGAAGCGGCGATCGGCGGCGGAGGAGCGGCGCCTGCAGCCTTCTTCGCCTGCTTCTCCGACTTGCGAGACTTCTTATCCCCTCGCCCGGACTTGCCCGGCGGCGCCTCGCTCAATGCGGCGGGCGGCGTCGGGGGAATCGTAGGCGGACCGGAGCGGTTGGGCGTCGGTGCATACGAGCCGGAGGATTCGCTACTGGAATAAGAGCCGGGGCGGCTGGAACCGGGGCGCTCTGGGGGGCCGGGCGGGCCGGCGGAGGCCGTCATCCGCGATCCGGGCGCCGACCCGGGGTAACCGACACCGTTGAGGGCGGCCGTCCGCGTGTCCCGACCGGCAGCGGCCGAAACGAGTGCCGGTTCACCGTTGTGGACGAGAGTCGGCCGGAGGTATGCCGGCTCCTGCGGCTCGGGACGCTGCCGCCGGCTGGAAGCCGGCGGAGCCGAGAACGAGGATTCGGGGTCGAAGAAGGAGGCCGGGTCGATCTGCATCTGCATCGCCGGATCAGAGGGGTTCGGCACCGAGCGAAGGACGGGCCTCACCTGCCGTGGGGGCTCGGGGATCCCGGTACGATCGCGGCTGGGCCGGTCCGGCGAGGTGGTGTTGATGAGCTTCACCTCGGACTGCGTCTGGGGGGCTTGCAGTGCCGACGGAACGTCAAGGTCAAGGCCCCGACTGGATGACCGGAACCGCTTGATGCTCTTGAAGGGATGACCGGGGGAGTTACGGGCAGTCAGTCCGAGTCCGATGAAGAACACGAGCCACAGCGCGCCCGCAATCATCCCTGTTGCGAAGCCCGTCACGGCCGACATTGTAGCTGAATTTGCCTCAAGCGAGCTCAATCGCAACGGGAATAACCTCTCGCCATCTTGACTATAACGACTCCTATGCCTAGTTTGAGCGAACGCTTAAAGATGTGCGGTCGAAGGAGTCCGACGTGGATCGGGAACGGCTGGAAGAGGCTCTACGCCGGGCCGATGCGGCCCTTCAGGAGGGCCGTTCGCTGAAGGGGACCGGGTTCTGGAGGGCGGTGGCGGCCGCCCGGCAGGACGCGGCGCTGGCCGAGCGCTATGCGGACAGAATCGGGCAGCTCGACCGGAGGGCCTTCGAGCAGGGCGTCTCGCTCCGGGTGCCGGCCGCCGCGGGAACAACGGCTCTTGCTGCAGCGACTGCCGCGGGGGCCGCGGGCGTGCTGGCCGCCGGCAAGGGTCGGAGCCGGCTGGGCCGTTCAGCCGTGTTTCTAGTCGGGTTCGGAGCCCTCGAGATAGGCACGCACAGCCTTGCCCACTGGGTTGTCGGCCGGGTTATGGGCATGCGCTTCACCCACTACTTCCTGGGCGGCCCTCCTCCGCCCCGGCCGGGGGCCAAGCTGGACTACGGCTCCTATCTCCGGGTCCCCCCGCGGAGGCGGGCCGTCATGCATGCGTCGGGCGCGGTGGTCACCAAGGTGATCCCGTTTGCCCTGATCCCAGCCGCCCGTAGCTCGGGGCTTTACCGGTGGGTTGCTCCACTGTTGATGCTGGTGGGTGTGGGACAGCTCACCACCGACGTCCTGCTCTCCACCAAGTCGTCCGACTGGAAGAAGGTCAAGCGGGAGCTTCAAGCCGCCAAGACTTGGCGATAGCCCACCCTAGAGCTGGGCGAGCCCCTCTGTGGGGCTGGACGCCTCGGCATAGAGCCGCCGGGGAATCCTGCCGGCCTCGTGCGCCAGCCGGCCTGCTTCGACCGCCATGCGCATCGCTCTTGCCATTCGGACCGGATCCTTCGCACGCGACATCGCGCTGGCGACGAGCACCGCGTCGCACCCCAGCTCCATTGCGATGGAGGCGTCGGAAGCCGTCCCGATTCCGGCGTCCAGGATGACGGGAACCTCGGCGTTCTCCAGGATGATCGCCAGATTGTACGGGTTGCGGATCCCGGCGCCGCTCCCGATCGGCGACCCCAAAGGCATTACGGCAGCGCAGCCGACCTGCTCCAGACGCCTGGCGAGGATCGGGTCGTCGTTGGTGTAGGGCAGCACGACGAAGCCGTCGTCCACCAGCTGCTCCGCGGCGGCGAGAAGCTCCGGACCGTCGGGCAGCAGGGTGCGGTCGTCGCCGATCACCTCCAGCTTTATCCACTCGGTGCCGAGGGCCTCTCTGGCCATGCGGGCGGTGAACACTGCGTCGGCCGCAGTGAAGCAGCCGGCGGTGTTGGGAAGGATGTCGCAACCGGCGGCGTCGATGACGTCCAGGATCGAGCCCCCCGCCATCGGGTCGACCCGCCTCATGGCCACGGTGACCATCTCGGCCCCCGTTTCCTTTAGCGCATCCGCCATCGTCTGCAGGCTGGTAAACCCACCGGTGCCGAATATGAGGCGCGACTGGAAGACCCGCCCTGCGATCTGGAGCTTCTCGCGCACCTAACCTCCCTGAACCGCTTTCAGAACCTCGATCTGCATACCGTCCGTCACGCGAAACGAGCGCCACTCGCTTCGGGGGACTACCTCCCCGTTGACGGCGACCGCCACCCCGCGTCCGGCGGCAAATCCAAGTATGGCAAGCAGATCGGGAATGGACGCACCCGCCGCCAGCTGGTGGGGCTCCCCGTTGAGCTTCACGTTCACAGGTCGAACCTGTCAGGGGCGAAGCCGGCGAGCTCTTCCGGCAGCTCCCCTTTCGCCAGGAGCTCGGCGATGCCGTCCGCGGTCAGCGGCGCCAGCAGGATGCCGTTGCGGTAGTGGCCGGTGGCCGCGACGATCCCTGGAGCGAGCTCGCCCAGAATCGGTGCGTTGTCCGGCGTGCCCGGACGCAGGCCGGCGCCTACCTCGGCGACTGCCATCTCACGGATGCCCGGGAGAAGCTCGTTCCCCGCCCGGAGCAGCTCGAGGACTCCCCCTGCGGTGGCCGTGGTATCGAAGCCCTTCTCCTCCACGGTGGCGCCGACGACGACCTCCCCGCCGGGCCGGGGAACGACGTATACCTCCTCGGTTCGAAGGACCAGGCGTAGCGGTGGTTGTGCAGGTGACGGCCTCAGGCGCAGGATCTGGCCCTTGACCGGGCGCAGCGCTCGCGAGAAGTGCTCCGGCACACCCGGTATGCGCCCGGACCAGCACCCTGCCGCCAGCACCACGTTGTCCGCAGGGATCTGTTCACCGCCGGCCAGGCGGACTCCGGTGTCCGGGTTCCCTTTCACCTCCACGACCTCGGCCCCGTGGCGAACCTGACCGCCGGCGGCCCGCAGCACCACCCGAAGCGCTTCGACGATCCGTCTCGGGTCGACCGCGGCGTCGGCCCGGGCGAGGATGCCCGAGCGGGTCGAAGGATGGAGTCCCGGCTCCATGCGCCGGCATGCGAGAGAGCTCAGCCACTCGACGTCAAGCCCCAGAGCCGTCTGGTAGTCGAAAAGCCGGTGGAGCGCCTCCGCCTGGTCGCGGTCGAGGGCGACGTGGAGTATGCCCTTCTCGTGGTCGTTCAGGTGCATGCCGGCTGCAAAGGAAAGCTCCTCGGCGAATGCGGGCCAGCGGTGGGCGCCCTCAAGGTTCAGGCGAAGGAGGCTCTCCTCGCCGAAGTTTGCCTCAGTGACGGGTGCCAACATGCCCGCCGCCACGGCTGATGCGCCGTCCGGCGGGTCCGCCCGATCAAGCACCAGCACCGACAGGCCGTACTGGGACGCGCGCCAGCCGATGCTGAGCCCGATGATCCCCGCTCCAACGATGACGCAGTCATACCTCACCCTCCCAACATAACCGCAGGGTTGGAGGGGGACCTACGCCGGGTCCGTCCGGCCGTACTCCTGGAGGTAGGCGACGGTGTAGCCGATGATCTCGAAGAAGTCTGCGATATGTATGTGCTCGTTGGGAGCGTGCAGGTTGGAGTCCGGCCGGCCCACACCCGGCGGCGAGCAGATCGGGATGCCGAGCCCCTGCGCGATCGGGAACATGGGGCCGGTTGCCCACATGTACGGATACACCGTGAGCGGCTTGTCGAACCAGCGGGCGGCAGCTCGTTCCGCCGCCCGGCCGAGGTTCGAGTCGAGGGGCGAACGGGAGGGGTTCTCGTGGCTGAGCACGTGCGCTTCGATGTCGCCGAACCCCTTCTCCTTCAGGTGCCGGCGCACCAGGCCTGCGATCTCGGTGCCGTCCTGGTCGGGTACCAGCCGGAAGTCCACCTTGGCCATGGCCTCGGCGGGCAGCACGGTCTTCTGGCCGCCGGGGACGGTGTAGCCGGTGTTGAACCCGGCGATGTTCGCGGTCGGAGCGTAGAGCAGCTCGTACTTGAGGTCGCGGCCCCTGAGGCCCTTCTCGAACTCGGTGATGCCCAGGCGCTTCAGCATCGCCTCCTCGTTGAACGGCATCCCCTCGATCAGCTCGGTCTCCCGGGGTCCCGGCGGCACGATCCGGTCGTAAAACCCGTCGACCGCGACATTTCCCTTTTCGTCCTTCAAGGAGCCGACCGCCCTCAGAAGGTGCCAGGCGGCGGAAGGGGCGTAGACGGCGACGGAGGAGTGTTGATCGCCGGTGATGGCCTTGTGGTGAAACTCCATGTAGAGCAGGCCTTTGCACCCGTAGTACATCTCCGGGCGGCCATCCAGGTCGAACCAGCCCCCCTCCCACACGCAGTCGTCGGCTTTGAGCCGGGCGTCGAAGCTCTCGCAGATGCGCTCGAAGTACACGCTGCCTGACTCCTCCTCACCCTCGACGAAGAACTTGATGTTGTATGGGAACTGGCCGTAGAGCTCCCGATAGACCTCCACGGCGGCGAGGCGGGCGCACAGGTCTCCCTTGTTGTCCGCTGCGCCTCGAGCGTAGAGCCTGCCCTCCCGCTCGGTAGCCTCGAAGGGAGGTGAGTCCCACAGATCGAGCGGATCCACGGGCTGGACGTCGTAGTGGTCGTAGATCATGAGCGTCCGGTGCGGATCTGCGCCGGTGAACTCGGCCAGGATCGCCTCCGGCGAACCGGGCACCGACAGCCGGGAAACTTGGGCGCCGAGCCGGAGAAACTGCTCCTCCAGCCATGCCGCCATGTCGGAAAGCCCGAGCCCCTCGGCGGAGACGCTCGGAAACGAGCAGGCGTCCTTCAGGAGTTGGAGGTGTCGGGCTGAGGAAGCGGCGACCGCAGCGCGGATGCGCTCGAGCTCAGTCATGGACGAATCCTATCCGTGAATACAGATCCCGAATCCCGGGAGAAGACGGCGTCCGCCGTGTAGAAGAGCGGGCGACGAGAATCGAACTCGCACCACCAGCTTGGAAGGCTGGAGCTCTGCCATTGAGCTACGCCCGCGAGCCCACCTAGTCTAGCGTGCGGTATCCCGGCCGAACGCCGGGTGGCGGAGGGAGGCACTGCACTCCGTAGAGCCTGGAGACGTCATCGCCGTGGGAGGCGAGTTCCGCGGTTCCAATTGGGCTCGCAATTCGGCGCTTTCCCAGGGTGCGAAGTCGGGATGGCCGGATTCGAACCGACGACCTTCTGCTCCCAAAGCAGACGCGCTACCAAGCTGCGCTACATCCCGGTCTTTCTCAGTCTACCGGCCGGCGTTCCGGCGGAGGCTTCAGGCCCTAAACTGAGTTCAAGGCGCTCGTAGCTCAACTGGACAGAGCAGACGGCTTCTACCCGTCAGGTTGGGGGTTCAAGTCCTCCCGGGCGCACTGCACGCGGCAGGCCGTCTCGGACCTGCTGCGGCTGACCGCTTAAGTTACGGCGGCGGCCTTGGCGCCCGGGACGGGCCTGGTGACCAGACCCTTCCGGCGTATGGCCCCGACGGCCCGGCGCTGAAGAGCTTTCACGGAGGTCACCCGCTTCCGCAGCACTGCGGCCGTCTCCTCCACCGTCAGTCCGCCAAGGATGCGAAGGAGCATGACTTCCCTCTGTTCCTCGGTCAGCTCGGACAGCACCCTCTCGACATCGGCCGAACCCAGTCGGTCGAGAGCCTCGTCCTCGGCGTTGCCGACGGGTGAGTGATTGACGATGTCCTCGGTAGAGGCCGGCTCGAGTGGCCGCCTGGCCCGGGCGCGCCGGTAGTCGAGCGCCCGATGATGAGCGATGACAAAGACCCACGAACGGAACTGGCTCTCGTCCCCCTCGAAAGCGGCGACGTTGCGGAC
>DATAAN010000284.1:0-2863 GCA_036260105.1 Actinomycetota bacterium | reverse complement strand
GCCGATGGTGAGGCCTGCAAGACGATGAACACGGGCAGTCCGAACCACTCCGTCTTGGTGGAGAGGCCCATGGCGATGCCGGCCAGCACTCCACCCAGGCCGGTGAGCAGCACGCCCACGGCAAGCGCGGGGATCGTCTCGCCGTACGCGTTCAGGAACGTCCCGTCGGCGAGCATCTCACCGAAAGCTGCGATCGTCTGGCTGAAGCTGGGGAACGCAGGGCTGACCGGCACCCGGCCGGCCCACTCCCAGAGGGCTAGGACCAGCAGCACCGAGAGGACGCGGAGGGCCCGGGGGCCGGTGACTGCTCTCACGACGCGGACAGGCGCGAAGGAGGGCACTGCGTCAGCCGCCTGACCCCTCGACGTTCTGCACAGCTTTCTGGAGTGGGTCGAGGTACCAGAAGTCCTGGACGTCCAGCGTCGCGGGGTCACCCTGGATCTGGCCGGCGGTCTTATAGAACTCGATGTCGTCCTGAGCCGCCTCACGCCCCCCGCAGTCCTGCGTGAACAGGCCCTCCTCGGCTGCCTGCCTGTAGTAGGGCAGTATCTCCTCTTCCTGCTCGGGCGGGAGGTCGGAGAGAAGCCCGAGCCGCTCGCGCTCCTCCATCACGTACGAGGGATCCTCTTCGATCGAACGCCATACGGTCAGGACCTCCTCGAGCAGGATCTGCACCGTCTTCTCGTTCTGCTTCAGCCACTCGGTGTTGCCGAAGAGTACCTCGTCGCTCGCTCCGGTCTCCGGCAAGGGCAGGACGTGGAACTTTCCTGGCGACTCGCTCATCACGTAGTTCTTGTTTGGGATGTCGAGCATGGTGGCCTGGATGTTTCCGCGCAGCAGCGCCGTCGCACGTACTTCTGAACTGGACACGTAGCTGATCTCGCCGAACTCGATGCCCTCGACCTGCTCGACGAGCCGGGCCTGCGCCTCGGTGCTCGAGCCCCGCGAATGCACCGTGAACGTCTCGCCGTCGAGAGACTGCCAGTCGGGGTAGGCAGCCTTGTCGACCACGGCGAAGTTCCGCAGGGTCTGGAGCTGGCAGAAGATCCGGAGGGGAGCCGAAGAGCCTTCGATCAGGCCATACGGCGCACCAAGCCCCACGTCGGACTGCCCGCCGACGACGGCCTGGTTCGCAAGGTCCTCGTCGGCCAGCTCGTTGATCTCGACCTCCACGCCGCGCTCACGCACGTGTTCCAGCGCGATGAACAGGGCGAGGGTCTCGACCGACTCGATGTCGCCTAACGCGACCCGGATAGCGCCCTGGTCAGCTTGGCCCTGCTGCGTACCTTGACCACCTTGACCACACGCCCCGAGCAAGAGCGGCAAGATCAGTAGCGCAACCATAGCCTTCTTCATCACCTGCTCCTATCGGATGGGGTTCGACGCCGCACGCGTTCCACTTAGAGCACGTCGCCCTTGGGCAACGCCTCCAAGGCGTCTACCAGCATCGTGCGTCACTATCAGCTTTCCCCGAGTTTGCCTCCCGCGACCTCGAACGCGTACGAGGGCCGCTCCTCGACCACCGAAACAGTCCCCACCGTCGCTGGTCAGGCCAATTACATATACGCAATGTATCCAATTGCGGATCGCGGTTCAAGTATTCGAGGACATAGGGGCTATGGTCGAGCAAACCGATCGACACCACTCTGAGCCTGCCTTGTTCAACTCGTCGGCCGAAATCAGCTGGGAGGAACAGATCCGGTCGAGTAGGTCGACCTGTGACGGTTCGAGATCGACGAGCCGACCGAGCCCGTTGAGTACGTTTGTGAGCTCAGTCGTGTACTCCGCGAGCCAGTGATCGGGCTGAATTTCTCCCAGCCTTGACGGCTTTCGCCGGTCGCTGATAATCGGCCGCTCTCGGTTCGCCTTGCGGTAGCTGAACCACTGGTGCAGCACATGCTTGCCGGAGGTCTCATCGTTCCACATCTGGGGTTGGCGAAGATAGAGTGTACTGGTTGAATGTTAGGGGCCGGGAGGTGATTGAACATGGACGAAGGTGAAGGTACAAACCGCGCCAACGATGCTCCGGGAGCGTGGGGAGAGGACGAATCGAAGGTCTTCGTCGAGTACGGTCGAGCTATGGTGCCGGGCCGCGAAGAGATCGAGCGGATCATTCTGGACCTGATACCGGCCGAACCAGATGAGCCGTTCTTGGGCGTGGAGATCGGCGCCGGCGCGGGATGGTTGAGCGCGGCGGTCCTGCGCGAGTTCCCGAAGGCTCGGATTATAGGACTGGACGGCTCGCCGGAGATGCTGAAGACGGCGACGGAGCATCTGATGCCCTACGGGGACCGCGCCGAACTGCGCCGGTTCCGCCTGGAGGAACCCTTCTGGACCGACGGGCTGCTGCCCGTGCGGGTCTTCCTGAGCTCCCTGGTGCTCCACCACCTCGACGGCGCGGGCAAGCGGGATCTGTTCGGTCGACTCTTCGATAGGCTAGAGCCCGGCGGCGCGCTGCTGTTCGCCGACGTGATGGAGCCCCGCACCGAGCGTGCCAGGCGCCACTTCGCCGCGGCTTGGGAGGAAGAAATACGCCGTCGCTCGGTGGAGTTCCACAGCGATGGGCGGGTCCACGAGTTCTTCGTTCGCGAGCGCTGGAACATCTACTACCACCCCGATCCGGGGGACAAGCCCTCGACGCTGCTTGAGCAGTTGCGTTGGATGGAGAAGGCAGGGTTCGAGGGGGTTGACGTGTTCTGGGCGCGGGCGGGACACGCGCTTTTGGGCGGTTACAAGCCCATAGTAGCCTAACGCTTGTGAGAAGCCATGAGACGGGGCCTTCGCACCTCCTCCGAGCCAGAGCGATAGCCTTTTTCTAGCTCCCGACTATCTCGTCGATGTTCGTGGGCTTCCGGCCGGGGCG
>DATAAN010000283.1:0-16389 GCA_036260105.1 Actinomycetota bacterium | reverse complement strand
CAACAACGCAGCTATCAACCAGTTCGGTAGCGGATGGGCGTGGCTCGTGGTGGCGGACAAGCAGCTGGTGCCGTACAGCCTGCCGAACCAGGACTCACCGCTGGTGTCCGGCGAGATCCCGATTCTCGGCATCGACGTCTGGGAGCACGCCTACTACCTCAAGTACCAGAACCGCCGTCCCGAGTACGTGACCGCCTTCTGGAACGTCGTGAACTGGGAAGAGGTCGGTCGCCGTTACGAGGAGGCGATGGGCTAGAACCCTTCGCCCTAGCAAAACGATGGCCGCCCGATGGGCGGCCATTTCGTTTTGCCTGCCTTTTAGAGAGCGGCCCGGCACTCCGCCATCGCCGCAGCCGGCCCGTCCGGGTGACGGAACAGTGCAGAGCCCACGACGAAGTGATCCGCCCCTGCCTTGGCGGCCCCGGCGATGGTGTCCTTGGTGACACCGCCGTCGACCTCCAGGGCGATCTCGCGGCCGGTGGCGTCGATCATCGCCCGCGCTTCGGCCACTTTCACCTCCATCTCCGATATATAGGCCTGCCCGCCGAACCCCGGGTTGACCGTCATGATCAGCAGGTGGTCGATGGAGCCCATGACGTGGCGTATCGACTCCAGGGAGGTTGCCGGGTTCAGCGCGACGCCGGCCTTGGCGCCCATGCGGCGGATCTCCTCCAGGCAGCGGTGCAGGTGAACGATGGCCTCGGGGTGCACGATGACGGTCTCGCAGCCGGCCTTCACGTAGTCCTCGACCCACCGTTCGCCCTCGGTGATCATCAGATGCGCCTCGAAAGGAATGTCGGCCAGCTCCCGGCATTGTTTGATCACCTCGGCGCCGAAGGTCAGGTTGGGCACGAAGTGACCGTCCATCACGTCCCACTGGATGGCGTCGGCCCCGCCCTCCGCAAGCCTGGTTACGTCTTCGCCCAGCCGGGCCAGGTTGGCGTTCAGAACTGAGGGGACGATTCTGCCCTTGGTCACTTGTACCTTCCTTTGTCTGGTGGGCGGTTGCCGCCGGGTTGTCGGGAGATCGCAAGCCGCCGAAGGACGGCCGGAACCGGGATAGGAAGCTATCACGCAGTGCCCGAAGCGTGTCCGGCCGGGCGAAACGTGCCCAAGCACGCCGCAGACGCTTATGAGTAAACTACGTCATGGCCTCGAGGACCTCTTCCCTACCCAGTCGCGCTTCCAATCGCCAGCGCCCGATCATGCTGGGCGTCGTCGGAGACTCTGCTACCGGCAAGACGACCCTCACCGCGGGCATCGCAAAGATTCTCGGCAAGGATCGTGTGACCACAATCTGTACCGACGACTACCACAAGTACGACCGGCAGGAGCGCAAGTCCCTCCCGTTCACGCCCCTCCACCCGGACTGCAACTACATGGAGATCATCGAGCAGCACCTCCAGCTGCTGGCGGACGGAGAGCCAATCCTGAAGCCGATCTACAACCACCACCACGGAACGCTCGACCGCCCGGAGCTGATCAAGCCGGAGGAGTACATGGTCGTCGAGGGCCTGTTCGGCTTCTACACGAAGAAGATGCGGGACTGCTTCGACGTCAAGGTCTTCCTCGACCCACCGGAGGACGTTCGACGCGCCTGGAAGATCAAAAGGGACGTCGGTAAGCGTAACTACACCGAGGAGCAGGTCGACGCCGACCTGAAGAAGAGGGAGCCGGAGTCCGAGGCGTTTATCCGTCCTCAGCGGGCCCACGCCGACATCGTCGTGCGCTTCTACCCGCCGGGCCCGGATTTGGACGTCGACGCCAGCCACTACAACGTAAAGCTGGTTCTCCGGCCAAGCCTTCCGCACCCCTATCTGGCAGACATCGCATCGGCGACCAGGACCGCCAAGTACGAGCCCATCCGGTTCGCACTCGCCCGTGACCGCGGCCAGCCGGTGGACGTGCTGGAGATCGACGGCACGGTCCCCGATGAGGTGGCGAGGTCGGCGGAGGAGATCATCTGGGAGAAGATGCACAAGGACGAGGCGCTGGACGCCAACGCCATCGGCCAGTTCGCCGAAGGCGACGTGCAGAGGGTTTCCGGGCCGCTCGGCCTCACTCAGCTGCTGATCGTGTTCCAGCTGCAGTCGGCCAGGGCAGGCTTCACCTACAGCTAGCGTCCGTGCCGGTTCAACCGGCCGGTACCCCACTCACTCAGTACAGATGCTGGCGGGACCGCCCGAACCAGTCGTCCACCGACTGCTTGGTGACCTTCGTACGCAAGAGCTGAAGGAACGCGTCGGCGCTCGGTGAGTGGTCGGTCTGGCTGCGATAGAGCACGTGCCAGGACCGGACCAGCGGAGTGCCGGCCACGTCGAGGCGGGCAAGGGTCCCGGCTTCCAGCTCGGCTGCCACGGCGTGGGTTGAGATCAGGGTCACGCCCAGGCCCGCGGACGCGGCCTGCTTTACTGCGCCGTTGCTTCCGAGGGTCATGAACGGAGGAGACTCTATGCCCGCCTCGGTGAAGAACTCCTCGGTGTTGCTGCGCGTGCCGGATCCGCCCTCCCTCAAAAGCCAGGTTTCCCGGGCCAGCCGGGTTGGATCTATGGCCTTCTTGCCGGCCAGCTTGTGCTCGGGTGACCCCACGACGACCAGCCGGTTGTCCAGGAATGCCTCCCCGGCGATCTCGCCGTCCTCGGGGGGGCGTCCGCCTATACCCAGGTCGACCTGGTAGGACAAGAGGCTGTCGAACACCCCCTGCAGGTTTCCGACCTCCATCCAGAGCTCGACGCCTGGCTCCTTCTGCCGGAACAGTTTGAGAATGGGGGCCATCAGCGACTCGCCGGCCGTGGTCACGGCCGACAGGCGAAGCTGAGCGGTCTGTCCGGCCTTCTCGCGGGCACGTCTCGCCGCCTTTTCATAAAGGCCGAGGATCTGCGAGGCGTAGCCGGCGAATTCCTGGCCGGCAGGGGTTACCCTGATACCGCGTCCCTGGCGCTCGACGAGCGCCACACCCAGCTCCCTTTGCAAGGAGGCGACTCCGGCAGATACGGAAGGTTCGGTCACCATGAGGCTCGCTGCCGCCGCTCGGATCGAGCCGTGGCGCACGACCTCCAGGAACGTCTTCAACTGGCCGAAAGTCATGGCCGCTATATTAGAGAACTACCTATCAAAGGTCAAGAAAGCTTCAATTGCATTCTTATTAAACACCGCCTATCCTGAGCCTTAGATATCCGGCGGCAGTGACCGGATGAGTTTCGACGGATGGAGGAGAAGTCCATGGCCGGAAAGAGCGAAGAGGGGCGGCCACGCTGGCTTGCGGGCGTCATGCCGTACAAGGAAATGGGCTACTGGAAGCCCGACTACGAGCCGGAAGACAGCGACATCATCGCCGCATTCCGCATCACGCCGCAGGACGGTGTTGAGCCCGAGGAGGCCGCAGCTGCAGTGGCGGGCGAGTCCTCCACCGCAACCTGGACCGTTGTCTGGACCGACCGCCTGACCGCCTACGACAACTACCAGGCGAAGGCGTACAAGGTTATCCCGGTTCCCAACTCGAGCCCTCCCTCGTACATCGCGTACATCGCGTACAAGCACGACCTTTTCGAGGAAGGTTCCATCGCGAACCTGACCTCCTCGATCATCGGTAACGTCTTCGGGTTCAAGGCCCTCAAGGCCCTCCGTCTGGAGGACATGCACATCCCGCGGGAGTACATCAAGACGTACCAGGGCCCGCCGCACGGCATCATCACCGAGCGGGAGATGATCAACAAGTACGGCCGTCCGCTCCTGGGCGCCACCACCAAGCCGAAGCTGGGCCTCTCGCCCCGCAACTACGGCCGGGTGGTCTACGAGGCCCTTCGCGGCGGCCTCGACTTCGTCAAGGACGACGAAAACATCAACTCCCAGAACTTCAACCGCTGGCGTGACCGCTACCTCTACTGCATGGAGGCCGTTCACCGGGCCATGGAGGTGACCGGCGAGGTCAAGGGTCACTACCTGAACGTGACCGCCGCCACCATGGAGGACATGTACGAGCGGGCGGAGTTCGCCAAGGAGCTGGGCTCGGTCATCATCATGATCGATCTCACCATCGGCTTCACCGCCATGACCTCGATGTCCCACTGGGCACGTAAGAACGGCATCATCCTGCACCTTCACCGTGCCGGCTACGCTACCTACGCCCGCCAAAAGAACCACGGTGTCAACTTCCGGGTTCTGTCGAAGTGGTGCCGTTTGCTGGGTGTCGACCACATCCACGCTGGCACAGTTGTCGGCAAGCTTGAGGGCGACCCGAACGCAATTCGTGGCTACTACAACACCCTGCGTGAGGACAAGGTGCCGGCCGACCCGGTTCAGGGCATCTACTTCGACCAGGACTGGGCGCACATGCCGGGCGTCATGCCGGTGGCATCGGGTGGTATCCACGCCGGCCAGATGCACCAGCTGCTGCACTACCTGGGCGAGGACGTGGTCCTGCAGTTCGGTGGAGGCACCATCGGTCACCCGATGGGCATCGCCGCCGGCGCCGAGGCGAACCGGGTGGCGGTCGAGGCGATGATCAAGGCTCGTAACGAGGGCCGGGACTACTTCAGGGAAGGCCCGGACATCCTTCGGACCGCCGCCAAGACCAACGCACCGCTGGCATCGGCCCTCGAGGTCTGGGGTGACATCACCTTCGACTTCGAGTCCACCGACGTGCCGGACGTGCTCGAGCTCCCGACTCCCGTCCGCTAAGGGACCGCAAGAAGGTAGGAGAACAAGACAATGGCAACTGGAACTGGACTCAAGATCAGGCAGGGGACGTTCTCGACTCTTCCGGAGCTTACGGACGACGAGATTCGTGCCCAGATTCAGTACGGGATCGACAACGGATGGGCCGTGTCCATCGAGTACACGGACGACCCTCACCCCCGGAACGTCTACTGGGATATGTGGGGCATGCCGATGTTCGACCTTCAGGACGCCGCCGGCGGACTGCACGAGGTGAACCGTTGCCGGGAGGCTTTCCCGAACCACTACGTGAAGGTCAGCCTGTACAACCCCAAGCTGACCAAGCAGACCGTAGGCCTGCAGTTCATGGTGCAGCGTCCCGGCCACGAGCCTGGCTTCAGACTGATCAGGACCGAGACGAACGACCGGCACATGCACTACACGCTCGAGTCCTACGCAGCGACGGCCGCCCCTCACGGGGACCGTTACGCCGACTGAGGATCGCCAGCAGAAAAAACAATGCAGCGTGCAGGCCGGAGGAAGCGATTTCGCTTCCTCCGGCCTGTCAATGGGTAAAGAACGTCGCAACAACCGGGTTACCTAGGAGGAGCTGCCGTGGCGCAAGGCATAACTGGAGAAAAGCTGATCTCACCGCCCTCCCAGGGCACTGGGATGTACAAGGGCGACACGAACGTTGACGATAGATTCGGCGCAAACCAGGTCGCCGAGCAGTATGCAAACCTGTCCGACCCCTTGCGGGAGATTCCCGACGACGTCGAGGTGGACGCCGAAAAGCTGATCTCCGACACCAAGGTCAAAGAGGTCCTGGGACAGCTGGATCGCGAGCTGGTCGCGCTGCAGAACGTAAAGGAGCGCATCTCCGAGATCGCGCACCTTCTGCTGGTCGACCGCCTGCGGCGCCAGATCGGCCTGGAGGCCGAGGCGCCGACGCTTCACATGAGCTTCACCGGCAACCCGGGAACCGGGAAGACCACGGTCGCCCGCAAAATGGGCCAGATCCTGTGGAAGCTGGGCTACGTCCGTAAGGGACACGTCGTCACCGCAAGCCGGGACGACCTGGTGGGCCAGTACGTCGGCCACACCGCCCCCAAGACCCGTGAGGTGATCAAGCGAGCGATGGGCGGAGTGCTGTTCATCGACGAGGCGTACAACATCTACCGCCTGGACAACGAACGGGACTACGGCCAGGAGACGGTCGAGATGCTACTCGAGGTCATGGAGAACGACAGGCAGGACCTCGTCGTGGTCATGGCCGGCTACCGCGACAAGATGGACCGGTTTTTCTCCGACGTGCCGGGCATCTCGTCTCGTATCGCCCACCACGTCGACTTCCCGAACTACTCGGTTCCGGAGCTTCTCGACATCGGACGCATGATGCTCGAGCAGCAGCGTTACCGCTTCTCGCCGGATGCCGAGAAGGCCTTCGAGGATTACCTGGAGCTCCGGGTCGCCCGGCCGCACTTCGCCAACGGTCGTTCCGTCCGGAACGCGCTGGACCGCGCACGCATGCGCCAGGCGATCCGCCTCTTCGAGGCAGCCGACAAGGGCCGCAAGCTGACCAAGGGCGACCTGGTCACCATCGAGGCTGAGGACATCCTGGCAAGCCGGGTGTTCGACGACCTGCACCAGAACGCGCTGGAGGAGGACTCGTCGCCGAACGGGAAGGCGAAGGACCGCGGCAAGGCGACGGCCGGCGCCGGTAAGACCAAGAAATAGGAGCGAACGGTGGGAATCGACGACTGGGGCAGCGGATTCAACGAACGCGTCGTGCTCGCCCGCAGGGACCCAAATAGCTGGGTCGGCTTTCAATGGACCGGAGAGGAGCCGGAAGGGCTCTCCGACCCAAATCAAGCGATCTCCTACGGGGCGGAGTGGGACGGCGACGAACTGGTGACCTACAACAACCCTGCCCTGCACCACAGATTCTCCCGTGAGCGCGACGGGTGGATGGAGGACTCGGACTAAGGGCTGGCGGCGGCTGACCGGCCGCCGCCAGCTCCTGGCCTCACTTCGCCCGGCACGCCTCTAGCGCGTGCGATAGGCACGTCGTTTGCGACGCCGTGGACACACGGGCTTGAGAAAGCAGCTACCGCCGCTGATACACTCTCAGGACTGATCTTGAGACTCTCGCCAACGTAACGCGGATTTCCTTTAGCAATCAGCCCCTTCGTATCGTAGTATTTGCCAACTTTCGCATCTCGGGACTTCGGCGGGCTCTGCAATCGACGGCTTGCCGTGGTCCTCTCTTGCATCACCCTTTTGTCGTTCTTGGTTCAGGCCAGGCAGATCTGGAGGTGAGGATGTCCACGGTTGAAGAGACGATGAGTCGTGCGGTGTTGAAGGTCCGACCCGAGGACACCCTTGAACAGGCGGCCCAGGCCATGATCGAGCGGAAGACGGGCTCTGCCGTGGTTGCCGACAGCGGCAAGCTTGTCGGGATAGTCACTGAGCGGGACGTTCTGCGAGCGGTAGCTCACGGGCGGGTCCCCTGGAGCACCAAGATCGCCGACGTGATGACGCACGACCCGGTGTCGGTTCCTCCGGAGACCGAGACCGCCGAAGCGATCCAGATCATGCTCAAGGGAGGCTTCCGCCATCTTCCGATCTGCGTCGACGGCGACCTCGTCGGACTGGTTTCCCTGAGGGAGCTGCTTCGGGCTCAGGCCCCGCTGATCACCTCGACCATCGCCGGCGCGAGCTCCGGCCTGTCCGCCTGAGCGGTTTACGTCTCCGGGCTGATTCGGGTAGGGTCAGGGCCATGAGCATTAATCCAGGCAGGTACGAGTTCGGCCCGCAAAACGGGAAGATGGTAGTGCGCGTTTACCGAGAGGGGATGGCCAAGAAGGCCGGTCACGACCTCATCATCGATGTGAACAGCTGGAAGGCGACCGCAGACATTGCGGAGAACCCCGCCCAGTCCCAGTTCACGGCCTCGGTTGACGTTGGCTCGTTCAACGTCCGGGAAGGGGTCGGCGGCGTGAAGCCTTTGTCGGAAGGGGACAAGGCGGACATCAAGAAGAACATCACGCAGAAGATCCTGACGTCGCCGGAAATCTCCTTCACCTCGACGGCGGTCCAGCCGAGCGGCGATTCGGCCACGATCACGGGTGACATGCGGATCATGGGCAGGACCAACCCGGCAACGGTCAAGCTGAGCCAGGACGGTAACAAGGTCAAGGGCACGCTTTCCATCGTCCAGTCGCAGTGGGGCATCAAGCCCTTCCAGGCGATGATGGGCGCGCTAAAGGTCAAAGATCAGGTTGACATCGAGCTCGAGGCCAACATCCCGTCGTAACGGCCGGCCAAGAAAACAAAAAAGGCGCCTGCGGGCGCCTTTTTGCTTGCCGGGGATCTTTAGGTGCCCTTACGGACGAACCTCATGGTGAGCGCGAGCGTCTCCGCGGGGGAGGGCTCCTTGCCGAGGAACACGTAGCGCATCTGCAGCTTCAGCAAGTCGAGCTGAGCAAAGGGGTTCCGGCTGCCCAACCGCTTCTGCCGCCAGCCGAACCAGCGGGCGTAGCTTGCCGGCTTCTCCTTGCGAAAGCGGTGGCGCCTGACCTCCAGCCAGCTCAGGTACCACAGCAGGCAGGCGCCGAAGATGGTGCCGGTCACTATCAGCGGCAACGGGCTGTCGAGGGCAGTCTCACCGTCGACGTCCGGGATGATCATGAGCATCAGGACCGGAAGGATCAGGCCGGTCACGAAAAAGACCACCTGTCCGATGCGCTGCGGCACAGAGCTGCGGACGAGGTAGTTGAACAGATCGTCTACGTAGTCGGGCAGTCCACTGTCGTCCATGGGACGCAATTCTATTAGGTCCCGAAGTTTTATTGAGCCCTCGATCGGGGCCCTCTCGGGAAAATCCTCAGAAGCGCGACGGCCGCCCCACCAGGTCGCCGAAGGAGTCGGTTCCGGTGTCGTACACGGTCTCGTACTCCTCGGTGAGCTTCAGGTGCCAGCGCGCGCCCAGCACGCCGCCCCAGACGCCTCCGGCGAGCAGAGCCACCGCCACGCCGGCCACCACCGCCATTCCAAGAGGCGTGAAGTTGGCGTCCAGCGGTAGGTTCCCGACGCCGAACGGGAAGTTGAAGCTGTCGGCGCTCTGAACGCCGATGCGGAGCGCGAGCAGGCCTCCGACAACCAGCAGGGCGATTGCCGGGACCAGACCGCCGTTGGCTGCGCCGGAGCCTCCGCCCATCCGCCCGGCGGTGTAGCCGCCCCAGAGGAAGGATAGGAAGACCGCCAGGACGAAGGCTGTGCCTGCGCCGGGGCTTGCCCACGGAGTCTCCCCCCGAACGACCTTGTGTAGGTCGTGGCCCTGCGAATCGAGGACGGCGCCTGTCAGGACGGCGAAGATGAAGCTGGACGACAGCGCCACCATGAGGCCGGTAAGAGCTCCGCCGACGGAGACCCGTCCTTTCTCGTACCGGGCGGACCTGCGGCCCCGCTCGGTCAGCCTACTGATCCGGCTCTCGCGCTTCGATCGTCCCCACATCGGCCGCTCCTTCCGTAGATCTGCCCTCTCACAAGCCTCAGGCCCCCACAACCCCGCTTGCCGAAAGTCTAGGTTTGGAGGCCTGACGGACCCCGGATTCCGCAGCTATTTGCCCGGATTCCGCCGTTTGCAACCGCCGCCCCGCCCAGGCATTACCTTTGGAGGGGTTCAGCAGTCAGGAGAGGTGTCTTGCGTCAGTTGCGGTACGGGGTGGCGGGTCTCAAGGATCCAAGAGACCTGCAGGCTTCCATCGACCACCTGGTCTCCAACGGGTTCGCCCAGTGCGAGGTGCAGTTCGTCAAGGAGTTCACCCTGAAGGAGCCGGAGGCCAAGCGCTTCGGCGAGATGGCCCGCGACAACGGCATAGGCCTGTCGGTCCACGCCCCGTACTTCGCCCAGCTGACCACCAAGGAGCCAGAGCGGCTGAAGCTGCACCTCGGCGGCCTGCACCACGCCTGCAAGCTGGCCGCCGCCATGGGGGCCACGGTCGTGGTCTGTCACCCGGGGAGCCACCACGGCGCCCCGGCGGACGAGCTGCACGACAGGGTCAACGCCAATCTCGAGGAGTTCGGCCCCAGAGTGGGTGACCTCGGCGTGAAGCTGGGCCTGGAGACGTGCGGCAAGCGCTCACAGTTCGGTGCTCTGGGCGACATCGCCCTGCTGGTCAAGGAGCACTCCTTCACCACCGTAGTCATCGACTACGCGCACATCCACGCGCTGTCGAACGGCTCCCTGAACAGCCCCCAGGCGATGGAGGCGCTCTTCGCTTACATCACACAGCAGTTCTCCTTCGAGCACTTCTGGCCGCTGCACACCCACTTCAGCGACAACGAGTACGGCCCCGGAGGAGAGATCCGTCACGTGCCGTACGGCAAGGGAACGCTCCGCATCGGCCACGTGGTGCAGGGGGCGGCAAAGTTCGACCTGGCGCTGACGATCGTCTCGGAGGAGAAGGACGCGGGCTCCCACGTCGCCATCCTGGACGAGCTGAAGACGACCGGCGCCCCGATGGTCTTCCCCGGGAAGCCGGACGTCGTCCGGCTGGAGCGGGAGGGCCTGTGGTTTCCCCACCCGATCCCGCTGGAGGCCCGCGGGCAGGGCCATACCTTCCGCCACGGCGCCCGGGAGGTGCGCATCACCAACAAGGACAAGATCTACTTCCCGGAGGGCGATCTGACCAAGGGCGACCTGGTCAACTACTACTACAACGTGGCCCCCCTGATGCTGCCGTTCCTGAGGGACCGTCCCATCACCATGCAGCGGGTCCCTGAGGGCATCTACGGCGAAGCCTTCTACGAGAAGCAGATCCCGAAGGGGGCCCCGGAGTGGGTTCGTACGGTGGCAATCCCGGCCGAGGGCGGGAGCCGGATAATCGACTTCGTCGTCGTCGATGACGTCGCCACGCTGGTCTGGCTCGCCCAGATCGCCAGCGTCGAGGTTCACGCATGGACGAGCAAGTGGCCGAAGCTGGACCAGCCGGACTTCGCGGTGCTGGACCTGGACCCCCACGAGCCGATCGAGTTCGAGGACGTCCGAGCCGTCGGCCGGCTGGTGAAGGTGGTGCTGGACGGACTCGGGCTCAAGGCATTCCCCAAGACGTCGGGGGGGTCCGGCCTCCAGGTGTTCATCCCACTGACCCCGGGCCACACCTATCCCGAGGTGAGGGAGTTCTGCACGGCGGTCGGCGGCATGATCCGCATGGCGTACCCGGAGAAGGTGACGCTGGAGTTCGCCAAGCCCAAGCGCGCTGGGAAGGTCTACGTCGACGCCGGCCAGAACGCGAAGGGGCAGACCCTCGTCGCTCCCTACTCCGTGCGGCCCTATCCCGCTGCGCCGGTGTCCACGCCCCTGGCGTGGGAGGAGCTCGACGAGGAGATCTATCCGGAGATGTTCAACATCACAACGGTGTTCGAGCGGATCGAGCAGGTAGGGGACCTGTTTGCCGACGCGCTGAAGATCCGGCAGGATCTGCATCCCGCCCTTGAAAGATTGAGCGGCTGACCCGCGGAACGGAGTGAAAGCACAGTGAGCGACGAAGCGAGTTCCCCCACCTGGCCGGACATTCTGGGCGCCGTCACGGCCCGCCGCGACCTCGACCGGGGACAGGCGGCCTGGGCTATGGAGCAGATCATGGAAGGCCGGGCGGCCCCGTCGCAAATCGGCGCCTTCCTGGCCGGTATGAGGACCAAGGGCGAAACCGTGGAGGAGATGGTCGGCCTGGTGGAGACGATGAGGGCCTTCGGCCAGAAGGTCGAAGTGGACTATCCCGTCGTGGACACCTGCGGCACGGGCGGCGATCGCTCCGGTTCCATCAACGTCTCGACGATTGCGGCCATGGTCGTGGCCGGGGCCGGCGCGAAGGTGGCGAAGCACGGTAACCGGGCACAGTCGAGCAGCTGCGGCTCGGCCGACGTTCTCGAGGCCCTCGGCGTGAAGGTGGACCTCGGTCCCGACGGCGTGCGCCGTTGCCTGGACGAGGCAGGTGTCGGCTTCTGCTTCGCTCCGGTGTTTCACCCATCCATGCGCCATGCCGGGCCGATTCGCAAGGAGCTCGGGGTGCCCACCGTCTTCAACTTCCTCGGCCCGCTGACCAACCCGGCCGGAGCCCTTTGCCAGGCCATCGGAGTGTCGGACAAGTCGATGGCCCCCCGGATGCTGGAGGTTCTGGCCGCCCTGGGCAGCGAGCGGGTGCTGATTTTCCGAGGCTTCGACGGTCTCGACGAGCTCTCGACTACCGGGCCTTCCGATCTCTGGGAGCTGAAGGACGGCCGGACCGAGCAGTCCGTGGTCGATCCCCTGGAGCTCGGCATCCCTCGAGCCGCCTCCGCTGACCTCTGCGGTGGAAGCGCCCAGGACAACGCCCGCAGGGTTAGGGACGTGCTCGCCGGCCGGGGGGGGCCGGACCGGGACGTCGCGGTTTTGAACTCCGCAGCCGGGATTGTGGCGGCGGGCCTGGCGGCGACCTTTCCGGAAGGGATCGACATGGCCGTAGAGTCCATCGACTCCGGCCGGGCACTTGCCGCACTGGACCGCCTGGTAGAGGTTTCGACCGCCTGACATCGCGCGAACCCTTCACCCGGGTCACCGTCCGGCCACGCCAGGTGATTGGGGTATGTTGAAGCCATGAAATGGTTGATGCGGCTGCTCGGCCTGGACAGCCCGCAGAAGGGCGAGTCCTCCAAGGAGATGGTTCTCAAAGAGAGGCGCGCCGAGCCGGACCCCGTCGCTCTGGCCGCCGCGAGCTCCGCCGACCGGCCCCGTCCCGGCCTGGATTTGGAGCGGCTCAAAGCTCTCCCGTCGGCGGCTTACCAGCCTCTTACCGAATACCTCACCTACATCCAGGTCAAGCGGGGAGAGACGGAGAGCCTGGTCTTCGTGCGGGCCAGCGACATCGACGCCTTGGCCGCGCTCACCGGCGAGTCGCGGGAGAACTTCGTGAAAGAGTTCAAGCGGCTCGGCGTACTCATCTCTATGAACTGAGCGGCGCCAGCCACCAGATTTCCCAACTTTTTCGGCCGGCGCCCCCACACCGGCCAGTTTTGTCGTACCCCCTCCCTATCGTTGCCTTTCGAGAGATCGAGCCGCCCCATTCGGGGCTCGAAGAGAAGGAGAACGGCTATGGAGAACCTCGGATCGGGTGATCCTCAGCGCGGATCGGCTGAGCACTCCGGCGGCGACATCCTGGAGTGGGGGAGCCGGCTCGCCTCGGAGCTGGACCCCCGCCTGGCAGACGTCTGGAGCTGCGTCTTCAGCATCGAGTCGGAACCGACTTTGGAGCAGCTCGGCTGGTTCCTGCGAATGGCGTACCTGAATGGGTACGAGGACGGCCTTACCGAGACCAGGCGGGGCGCCCTACTGCAGGAGCTTGGGATGACGGCCCCCAACCGCGGCGCCGGCACCGGGAAAGGAGTGAACCGCAGATGATCATCGACTGCTCGCAGTGCGAGGGATACCAGAGCAGCCACTGCCAGGACTGCTTCGTCATGGCGGTGCTCACCCGACCGAAGGACCGGCCTCTGGAGATCGACGCAGGACAGGAGCCGGCAATCGCCCTCTTGCAGGAAGCGGGGTTGGCGCCAGTGCTCCGGTTCCGCAAGAAGGCGGGCTAGGCCCCGCCTGCCGAGGCTCTTCGCATCGGACCAGGTGTGGCCCCGGCATTAATTCCCGGGCTGCGGGTCGGTATCCTTTATCCTTCGAAGTTCACGGGGCTTGGAGGATATGGTCAGACTGCACCTGGTCGGTTTCACAACCGACCTCAAGAACCTCATCTTCGCCGACGAGCGGGGAGCCACCAGCGGGAAGTACGTCGTGAGCGTCGACGCCCGCCTGAAGCACACCCTCGACGAGGTGGCCCGCTTGGAGGAGGACGACTACGACTCCCAGCCGGAAGAGGTGGAGGCGGCTCCGGAGCCCGAAGCGGCCCCGGCGGCGCCCCGTGTCGTCTCCAAGCTGACCCCCAAGGAGATCCAGGCACTCCTGAGACAGGGCAAGACCGAGGAACAGGTCGCCCGTCTGGCCGGAACAAACGTCGATTGGGTCCGCCGCTTCTCCTTCGCCATCCTGGCCGAGCGCCGCGATGTCATCGACGCGGTGCGCAAGGCGACCCTGTCCAAGCCTCGCCTCGGCCCTTCCGGCATGAACATCGGCGACGCCGTCGAGGAGAACCTCGGTGCCAAGCGGCTGCGAATGGGCCCAGAAGCCATCGAGGAGGCTTGGAAGGCCATGCGGAAGAACGGCCGCTGGCAGGTGAGCTTCGAGTACGAGTCCCGAGGGCAGAAGCGGCTTGCCCGTTACTCTTTCGACCCCAACACCCGTCAGGTGGAGCCGCTGAACGACATCGCGCTGGAGCTCGGCTGGCGGCCGGATTCGGGAAGTAAGGCAGCGCAGGCCAAGCCGGCAGCGGGACCGCCCAAGATTGTCTCCGGCGTGCGTCCGGGTACCGGCCGGGCCGCGGCCGCAAAAACCGGCGCTGCCAAATCCTCTACCCGGTCCCCGGGCACCCGCGCCGGGTCGGACCGTCCGCTCTCCGCGGGAACCAGGCCGGTCGCCAAGGCACCGGCCAGGCCGGCGGCCGCGCCAACAAGAAAGAGTGGAGTCGGGGCCCGTGCCAACCAGGAGGCGGCACAGCAGGAAGAGCAGGAGCAGGCCGTCCAGGAGCAGCCGGAATCCCCCCGCCGCGGTGCGCCGGCCCCCGAGGAGCCTCAGGGCGCCGCACCACCGCCCCCTCCGCCGGTCGGCGAGGATCTCACCGGGGACGAGTTCATCATCCAACGGCCGCGGAACCCGGAGAAGCGCGAGTACGGCTCCCTTCCGACCGTGTGGAGGCCCTCCCGCAGGAACTGACCGGTCGCCTGCAGGCCTGACGCCGGAAATCCGTCCGTCAGGTCAGCTCCGGCGACGCCTGCATGTAAACAGCTACGTACCCTGGGGAATTCGGGTATGTTAAGAAATTAACCTGTTCGGGAACTTCTGTTCCGAACGATCCCCACAAAGCGCCCTGGCTCGGCCGGCCGCTTTACCCATAGGCTCGAGGAGGATTAGCCAATGACCACGCGCATCGCCATCAACGGTTTCGGACGCATCGGACGCCAGGTGTTGAGGCAGATCGCGATGGGGGAGCCGGATTTGGAGGTCGTGGCCATCAACTCCTCGCGCACCACGCCCCAGGCGGCGGAGCACATGTTCAAGTACGACTCGGTCTTCGGCCGCTACAAGGGCAAGGTGGAGAGCGACAACCAGAACCTGATCGTGGACGGCAAGCCCATCCGCGTCACCGACCAGCGTGACCCGCTTCTCTGCCCCTGGCACGCTTTCGAGGTCGACATCGTGGTCGAGGCAACCGGACACTTCAACCACCGGGAAGCCGCCGCCAAGCACCTGAAGGCCGGCGCCGGCAAAGTGGTCCTGACCGCACCCGGCCAGTACGAGGACTGCACCCTGGTGATGGGCGTGAACGACGAGATCTACGACCACGACCGGCACTGGATCATCTCGGCCGCCTCCTGCACCACGAACTGCCTGGCGCCGATGCTCAAGGTCCTCAACACTGAGTTCGGCATCGAAGGCGCCCTGATGACCACGATCCACGCCTTCACCCGCGACCAGCAGCTGCTCGATGGAACCCACAGCGACCCCCGCCGCGCCCGGGCCGCAACGCTCAACATGACCCCTACCAAGACCGGCGCCGCCAAGGCGATCGACAAGGTGATGCCCGAGCTGACCGGACGGGTCGTCGGCATCGCGGTTCGGGTTCCGGTCCCCGACGTCTCCCTGGTCGACCTGAGCGTCACCCTCAGCCGGGCGACCACCACGCAAGAGATCAACGACGCCTTCAGGCAGTATGCGGGCGGGCCGATGGCCAAAGTGCTCGACGTCACCGACGAGCCGCTGGTGTCCAGCGACTTCCACGGCGACACCCACTCCACCGTGATGGACCTTGCCTCCACCCGCCGGGGCCCCGGAACCCAGGCCAAAGTCCTCGCCTGGTACGACAACGAGGCGGGCTACTCCGCTCGCGTGGTGGACATCTGCAAGCTGATCCACTACCACAACAACAAGGGCTCACAGCCGGAGGCCGAGGCCGAGCCGGCGGCATCTGCGGCCACCGACAACGGCAAGGTGCCTGCCGGGGCCAAGTAGCCGCAAAAGCGTCCCTCAAAGCCGCCGGGTTACAGCCCGGCGGCTTTTTTGTAGACCTCCACCGTCTTGGCGGCGGCGGCGTCCCAGCTGAAGTGCTGTACCGCCCGCCGCCGACCCGCATTCCCCATCCGGCGGGCTAGCTCCGGATCCGCCAGCACCTTGTTGACTGCGCCGGCCAGCCGTCCGGCGAACCCGGGCGGGTCCAACGGCTCGCCGGTGACGGAGTCGGTTTCCCCCAGGCGCACCAGGAAGCCGGTTTCGCCCTCGACGACGATCTCCGGGATGCCCCCCGTCTCGCTGGCGACCACCGCGGTCTCACACGCCATCGCCTCAACGTTGACCAGCCCGAACGGCTCGTAGACGGACGGGCAGACGAAAACGGTGGCGTGGCTCAGCACCTGGATCAGCTCAATCCGGGGAAGCATCTCGCCGAGCACGAAGACGTTGCCGCGGCTGGCCTGCAGCGCGGCGGTGAGCCGGTCGAACTCCTCGGCGATCTCCCGGGTGTCGGGCGCGGCCGCGCAAAGGACGAGCTGTGCGTCAGGAGGCAGGCTCTCCGCAGCCCGCAGCAGGTGCAC
>DATAAN010000282.1:0-3147 GCA_036260105.1 Actinomycetota bacterium | reverse complement strand
CAGCTGCCGCCGCCTCCGCCGCCGCCGGAACCGCCGCCTCCGCCGCCGTCCGAAGTGGTGACGCCCGAGTAGTCACCGGCGCCACCGGCGTTCCCGCCGGAGCCTCCGTCTCCGCCGTTTCCACCTCCGTCCGGGCCTGTCCCGGCGCTGCCGGTTCCTCCGTCCCCGCCTCCGCCCCGGCCGCCCACGGCGGCTCCGCTGCCGCCCCCGCCGGCCCCTTCGCCTCCGTTGCCGGATGGACCGCCGGCGCCGCCCCTTCCCGTCGTCCCCGAGTCACCCGTGTCGCCGGTTGCTACGGAGACCTCCGCCCCGCAGGAGACGGAGTCTCCGCCGGGACTTCCGGAAGCACAATCGTTGCCCGCGGCAGCGGTGCCCGCGACGAGGGCCGCCACTGCGACCAGCGCCGCGGCCATCCAGAACATCCTGCTCCGGTTCACCGAGGGGCTCCAATGCCAAGACGCTCTACTGTCGACATTGGAATGTAGTCCCGGGCCACCGCCGGTTGACGGATTTGACGTCTTCAAAAGGCGGATGCCCGCTCCGGGGAGGGAAGCGGGCATCCTACTCGCCGGTACGTGGGGTGGGGAAGCGGCCGGCGAGTGCTTATCACCCTCTATTCGCACCCACCGGCAAACCGGATTGGCAAAACAGGAAGCTTTTTGAGCCGATCCGCTGTGCTCGCAGGCCGAGGTCAGCCGCTCCTGGCGGCTTCGAAGCACACGACGCCGGCGGGGCCGACGTCTGCTGAGTGAATCTCTCCAGCCTCCACCTCCAAGCGATCGCCAGGCCGCAGGTTCACGGTCGCCGTGTCGAGGTGGAAGGCGATGCCGCCCTGCAGGCAGTAGAGCACCTTGGTGTAAGGGTGGGAGTGGGCGCCGTAGCGGTCGCCCGGGCCGTTGGACCAGCGGTATCCGGATAGCCCCTCCCGCGCCAGGATCGACTTGACGCGGTGCTCGTCCGGCGGCTCGTCGCCGGGCCAGGGCTCGTGCCGGAAGCTCATGGCTCCACGATAGCCGGTGACCGGTTTCCCATAGCGGCCGGCAAGGGTGACAATCGGGAGGTGAGCAAGCGCTGGAAGCCGTCGTTGTGGGCTTCTCCCAAGCCGTTCGGCATCGGCGAGGGCCGTCCGAACAACTATCTGGAGATCGCAAAGGCGGTCGCCGAGAACCGCAGGGAGCTCGGTTACGCGTGGCGCATCCTCAACCAGGGCGTGTGCGACGGCTGCGCCCTCGGCACCAAAGGGATGCGGGACTGGACGGTCGACGAGGTCCACCTGTGCAACGTCCGGCTGCGTCTGCTGAGTCTAAACACCATGCCGGCGCTCGACGCAGCGCTGCTGGGCGACGTCGAGCCGCTGCGGAGACTCAAGAGCAGCGAGCTGCGGCAGCTCGGACGGCTGCCTTACCCGATGCTCCGGCGCCGCGGTGACCGGGGGTTCGTACGGGTGTCGTGGGACGAGGCGCTAAACCGAATCGCCGGCCGTATCCGGTCGACCGATCCGCAGCGCACCGCCTTCTACCTCACCTCCCGGGGCATGCCGAACGAGAGCTACTACGCGGCTGCCAAGGCGGTCCGGGCGATCGGCACGAACTCCATCGACAACGCGGCCAGGGTGTGCCACGCGCCCTCGACCCTGGCGCTGAAGGGAGCGCTCGGGGTTGGAGCTACGACGTGCTCCTACTCGGACTGGATCGGCTCGGATCTGGTGGTCTTCATCGGCTCGAACCCGGCCAACAACCAGCCGGTCGCCATGAAGTACCTGTACCACGCCCGCAAAGAGGGAACCAAGGTCGTCTGCGTGAATCCGTACCGTGAGCCGGGGATGGAGCGGTACTGGGTGCCCAGCAACGTGGAGTCGGCGCTGTTCGGGACCAAGATGACCGACCGGTTCTTCCAGATCAGCTCGGGCGGCGATGTCGGCTTCCTAAATGGGGCGCTCAAGCACCTGGTCGAGAGCGACCTGGTCGACCGGGAGTTCGTCGACCGACACACGACAGGCTTTGCCGAGCTCGCCGGTGAGCTGCGGGGCCAGTCGTGGGAGGAGCTCGAGGTCGCCGCCGGCTTGCCGCGATCGGAGATGGAGGAGTTCGCCGGGATGCTGGCCGGGGCTCGGACGTGCGTCCTGGTCTGGAGCATGGGGGCGACCCAGCACGCCTACGGGGAGGACAACGTCCGGGCGATTGTGAACCTGGGCCTCTCCCAGGGATTCGTCGGCCGGCCCCATTGCGGTCTGATGCCGATACGGGGCCACTCCGGCGTGCAGGGCGGCGCCGAGATGGGCGCCTACGCCACCGTCTATCCCGGCAGCCGGCCGGTCGGGCCGGAGGCCGCGGCGGATCTGGGGGAGCGGTGGGGGTTCGAGGTCCCGTCTTCCCCGGGACTCGTGGCGCCCGAGATGGTCGATGCCGCTCACGACCGCCGCCTCGATGTGCTCTTCAGTGCCGGGGGCAACTTCCTCGAGGTGATGCCGGAACCGACGTTTGTCGAGGAGGCGCTGGAGCGGATCCCGATGCGGGTCCACATGGACATCGTCGTGTCCTCGCAGATGCTGGTCGACCCGGCCGAGGAGGTGGTCCTGCTTCCAGCGGCAACCCGTTACGAGACGCCGGGCGGAGTAACCGAGACGTCCACCGAGCGGCGCATTATCTTCTCGCCCGAGGTCCCCGGTCGCCGCATAGGGGAGGCGCGGGCGGAGTGGGAGGTCTTCCTGGACCTCGCCCGCCGGGTCGTCCCCGAGAAGGCGGAGGCCCTGACCTACTCCGGGACCCAGGCGTTGCGGGCTGAGATAGCGGAGGTGGTGCCGCTCTACGAAGGGATCCAGAACCTGCGGGCGCCCGGCGACTCGGTCCAGTACGGCGGACCCCTTCTCTGTGACGGGTGGGAGTTCCCGACGGAAGACGGCAAGGCGCACTTCGTGGTGGTGCCGCTGCCGGAGGTCGAGGTCCCGGAGGGCTGCTTCGTCTGCACGACGCGGCGCGGCAAGCAGTTCAACAGCATGGTGCACCAGACCCGTGACCCGCTTACCGGCGCAGTGCGGGAAGCGGTCTACATGAACGAGGCCGACGCATCGGACCTCGGCCTTGCCGACGGGGACCCGGTGGTTCTGCGGAGCAGCGCCGGCGAGTATGCCGGCCGCGTCTTCGTGGC
>DATAAN010000281.1:0-3619 GCA_036260105.1 Actinomycetota bacterium | reverse complement strand
CGCTCGACGACGTCGATCTCCACCGGCATCGAGTCGATCTCGATCCGAAGGCGGCTCGCCGCCTCGTCGATCAGGTCGATCGCCTTGTCGGGCAGGAACCGGGCGGTGACGTAGCGGTCGGAAAGAACCGCCGCCGCCACCAGAGCCGAGTCCTGGATCCGCACGCCGTGGTGGACCTCGTACCGCTCCTTCAGTCCGCGAAGGATGGCGATGGTGTCCTCCACCGACGGCTGGCCGACCATCACCGGCTGGAAGCGCCGCTCCAGGGCCGGATCCTTCTCGATGTGCTTGGAGTACTCGTCCAGCGTCGTCGCACCGATCATGCGCAGCTCGCCTCGGGCCAGCATGGGCTTCAGCAGGTTGCCGGCGTCGACCGCACCCTCGGCGGCGCCGGCACCGACCACCGTGTGGAGCTCGTCCAGGAAGGTGATGATCTCGCCCTCGCTGTCGGCGATCTCCTTGAGGACTGCCTTCAGGCGCTCCTCGAACTCGCCGCGGTACTTTGCCCCGGCGACCATGCCGCCCAGGTCCAGAGCGATGATGCGCTTGGACTTCAGGCCCTCCGGAACGTCGCCGTCGACGATCCGGTTGGCGATGCCCTCCACGATCGCCGTCTTGCCGACGCCCGGCTCACCGATGAGGACAGGGTTGTTCTTGGTCCGGCGGGAGAGGACCTGGATCACCCGGCGGATCTCGTCGTCCCGCCCGATGACCGGGTCCAGCTTGCCCTTGCGGGCCGCCTCCGTGAGGTCACGGCCGAACTTCTCCAGGGCGTTGTACGTCTCCTCCGGGTTCTGCGAGGTGACCCGCTGCGAACCGCGGACGTCGACGAGCGCCGCCAGGACCTTGTCCCGGTCGATGCCGAACTCGGAGAACAGCGCCTTGAGGCTGCCGGCCGACTCGACCAGCGCGACCAGCAGGTGCTCGGCCGACACGTACTCGTCCTTGAGCTGCTCGGCCTCCTTGAAGGCGCGGTCCAGCACCCGGCTGAGGTCCTGCGAAATGCGGGCCTGCGCATCGGAGCTGTAGGCCTTGGGGATCCGGGACAGCGCGAGGTCGACGCGGTCCGCCAGCACACGGGGGGTTACCCCCAACTTCTGCACCAGGCCGAAAACCACGCCGGCCGGGTCGGACAGAAGCGACTTCAGAAGATGCTCGGGGGCGATGGCCTGGTGGTTGCTCGCGGACGCGAGCTCACCTGCCCGGGCCAGAGCCTCCTGAGATTTGTGGGTTAGCTTGTTCACATCCATCGAGTACCACCTGTTTCCTAAGAAATTTCCGTTACCTCACAACCCTCAACTCGCGTCGGGCTCCGCTAGCGCGGACCCTTGGCGAACTGAGGTCCCTGCTTTTGGTCGAAGATGCTGGCCACGTCGCTCAACCGCACCAGGACGCCCCTGTTCCGGGCCTGGGCGCGAGCCTCCTGCAGCTTCTTCTCGGTTGCCTCAAGCTGGCGGTTCGCCCGGTCCAGCTTGCGGCGGAGCTCCTCCACCTGGCGCTCCAGATCCATCACGATCCGCACGCCGGCGAGGTTGAGGCCGTGCTCCTGCGTGAGCTCGGCGATCCGGCGGAGACGAGCGACATCCTCCTCGGAGTAGCGCCGGCTGTTGCCCTGCGTACGCTTCGGCTCGATGAGTCCCCTCCGCTCGTACATCCGCAGGGTCTGCGGATGCATCCCCGAAAGGTCCGCCACCACGCTGATCACGTACACCCCGCGATCGCTGGCCTTGGACCGCTTGCGACCGCTGCCGCTATCCATTGCTCGCCTTCCCTCCTTCGATCAACTCTTCCAGAGCGGCCCGGGGGGACTGGGGCTCCAGCTCCGCCAGGCGCTCGATCAAATTCTTTGCTTCACGGTTGAGCCTCTCGGGCACCGCCACCTGCACCGTGACCAGCAGGTCGCCCTTGTCCTTGCCGCTCGGGACTCCCTTGCCCTTCACCCGGAACGTCTTGCCGCTAGACGTGCCAGCCGGGATCTTGAGCTTCACCGGACCGCCGTTGAGGGTCGGCACGTCGATCTGAGCGCCGAGCGCCGCCTCGGCGAAGGTCACGGGCAGAGACAGCGTCAGGTCCTTGTTCTTGCGGCCGAAGAACTTGTGCGGCCGCACCCGGACCTTGACGTAAAGGTCGCCCCGCGGTCCTCCGTTTTCGCCGGCTGCCCCTTTGCCCGCCAGCTTGATCCGGGCGCCGTCGGTGACGCCGGCCGGGATCCGAGCCTTGATGGTGCGCGGCGTGCCGTTCGGCTCGGTCAGGTACAGCTCAACCTGCACGCCCTCCAGCGCCTCCTCGAAGGAGAGGGAGGTCTCGGTCTCGAGATCCTGGCCCCGCATGGCCCGGGCGCCGCCGAAGCCGCTCGCAGCGCCGCCGCTGTTGCCGAACAGGTCGCCGAACAGGTCGCCGAAGCCGCCGCTGCCGAAGATGTCGTTGATGTTGTCGACCCGGACCCGGCTGCCGCCCTGACCTCCGAACCCTCCGAAACCGCCGAAGCCGCCCGGCCCGCCGGCACGGAAGCCGCCGGCGGCGACCATCTCGCGGATGCGGTCGTACTCCTCTTTCTGCTTCGGGTCGCTCAGCACGTCGTAGGCGGCCGAGACCTCCTTGAACTTGTCCTCGGACTTGGCGTCACCCTGGTTGGCATCCGGGTGGTACTTCTGAGCCAGCTTGCGGTACGCCTTCTTGATGTCGGCCGCGGACGCGGACTTGTCGACGCCGAGAACGGCGTAGTAGTCCTTCTCGATCCACTCCTTCTGGCTCATCTATCCACTCCCTCTGACTACTTCGTTGACGAACCCTCCGCCTCGGCCCCGTAAGGGTCGGCGTTCTGCGTAACCTTGACCATCGCCGGCCGGAGCACCGCTCCCTTGAACAGGTAGCCGTTGCGCAGGACGTCGTCCACCACCAGGTGGCCGGAGCCGTCGCCCTCGTCCTGGAACACCGCCTCGTGGACGTTGGGGTCGAAAGGCTGGCCCTTCGGCTCGACGATCTCCAGCCCGGCGCTCTCGAGAACCCGCTTGAGCTCGCCGTAAACCATCTGCACGCCCTTCAGCATGGCGTCGAAGTCCTTCGACGCCTCGGCCGAGGTCAGCGCCATCCTGAAGTGGTCCATCACACCGAGCAGCTGGGCCACGATGTCGGCCGACGCCATCTCGATCAGGCGGGTCTGCTCCTTCAGCGTCCGCTTGCGGTAGTTGTCGAACTCCGCCTTCAGCCGCTGCAGGTCGTCCAGGTAGGACGCCGCCTTGGCGTTGGCCTCCGCCACGGCCGCCTCGTTCGCCGGGTCCCCGCCGGAGGCTGGAGCCTCCGGCAGGACCGGCTCGCCGACCACCGCGCCTCCGGCGTCGGCGCTGCCTGCCTCAGTGTGCAGCTTGCGCCTGTCCCGGACGGGGATCCTGGTGCGACCCTCAGTGCCCTCTTCTTCGCGGTCGCCGGCTGCCATTTACTGCGCCCCCTCTTCCACGATCTCGGCGTCGACGACCTCGTCATCGGACGAGGAGTCTGCGCCGGCAGCGGAAGCCGCCCCGCCCGAAGACTGGGCGTTGGTGGCGTAGATCTGCTCGGCCAGCTTGTGGGAGGCCTTGGTGAGCGTGTCGGATGCGGTCCGGATCCGGTCCACGTCCTC
>DATAAN010000280.1:0-35919 GCA_036260105.1 Actinomycetota bacterium | reverse complement strand
GGGTGGGGATCGCGGTCGGTTACTTTCTCGGCGCCACACTGATGGCCCGCCGGGCGCGGCGCACAGGCTTCAACGAAGACCACGCCTGGAACGCTGCGGTGGTCGGCGTGCTGGGCGCCATCGTGGGGGCCCGGACGGCTTACGTCATCGGTCATAGCGACCAGTTCGAGAACCCCATCGAGTACCTGCAGATCTACCGCGGGGGCATCTCTTTGATGGGCGGCCTGATCGGCGGGTTTTTCGCCGCCTGGCTGTACGCCCGGTCGAAGAAGCTGGACTTCGGCCGCCTCGCAGATCTCGGAGCGCCGGGGCTGGCGATCGGAACGGCGATCGGGCGGATCGGCGATCTGGTGATCGGCGACCACCTCGGCCGGACGACCGACGGTTTCTGGGGCTGGCGGTACGAGGGTGGAGAGCTGATCTCCCCACCGCCTTGTGACACGGCGGTATATCCGTCGCCAACCGGCTGCATCCAGCCCGGCATGGTCGTCCACCAGACGGCTCTGTACGACGCGATCTGGGCACTGGTCATCTTCTTCATCCTTATGCGGCTGGACCGCAAACCCCGGCCGCGAGGCTTCCTGGTGTGGACGTGGGCTGCCCTGTATGCCATCGGGCGGATCGTCACCGACTTCACCCGGGTCGACAAGACGTGGTTCGGAACAGGCCTGACGGGAAGCCAGCTGACGGCCATCGCCGTCCTGCTTCTCGCCGTGATCGTGCTCGGCAAGCTTCGCAGGGCGCCGGTGCCGGCCGCCGCGGCGACGGCGCCAGGCGGCGGAGCCGCAGGGGAGCCCGTTGCAGCCTCCACGGCGGCGGCCGCCGGAGGCGCCGCTGCGAGTGCCGCCACAGTGGAGCCGGCGCCGGTTCCCGAAGCCAGCGGCGCAGCCGTCGAGGGCTCGAGCGAAACTGAGGCGACAAAAGATGATGCTGCCGCGGGGAGTGACACTGATGTTCTTTCCGAGCCGCCGCCCGCCGGACAGGACAGCGCCGGCGCGGCCGCGAGCTCGCCGGTAGAGGAACCGGCGGCCGTAGTCGACACCGCGCCCGCTGAGGGGCCCGCACCCATCCCCGAGGCAGCGCCTGTTAACGGCGCGGCGGCCGTCACGGATGCGCAGGCCGAAGAAGATGCCGCCCGCACGGCCGGAGCCGAGGCCGAAGCGCCGTTGAGCCTCGCTGCTCAGGAGCCTGTTGGGCACGCCGCGGCGCCGGTCGATCTTGAGGAGCCGCCCGCGGCCCAAGGGGCGCCTGCGGCGGCCGAGGACGGAGCCGCCATGCAGGAACCTCCCGCGGTCGACGAGGCAGCGGGGACCGCCGAGAGCCGACCCGGCGTCCAAGAACCGCCCGTGGCCGACGAGGTCGCCGGCGTCGCCGGAACGCCTGCCGATATCCAGGACGCGCCCGTCCCGGACGAGGCCGCCGGAACGGCGGAGGCCCCGGCCGCAACGGAGCCGGCGTCCACTATGGACTCGGCTGACCCGACCGGGCATGCGCCCAGGCAGGACGAGGCGGCCGGGGTCGCCGACGCGCCTGCCTCCGTCCAGGAAGCTCCCGTGGCGGCCACGGCCGCCGACGCGCCTGCCTCCGTCCAGGAAGCTCCCGTGGCGGCTGGGGCGCCTGGGATTTCCGAGGTGCCCGCCGCGGCCGAAGTCGCTAAGCCACTTGCCGCCGACCCGGCCGTCGAGGGAGAGCTCGTCGCCGAGGGACAGGCCTCGTCGCCGGAGCAGCCCGAGTCCGTGCCGCAGCTGGAACCGCTGGTGGAGGGCCGCATCCCCGAAGGGGCCGAGGCGACATCCCGCGCAGCTGCAGCCTCGCCGGCATCCGACGCCGACATTGCGGGTCAGACGCGAGAGCAACAGCCGGAACTGTCGCAGCCGGCTTCACGGGCCGGCGTGGAAGCAGATCCGGTGGCGCAGGAAGCGCCAGAGCAGCAGCAGACGGAGCCTAACGCCGAAGCGGCTCCTCCGGGACGGGAAGCGGCCGGCTCAGATGGCGGACGGCCGGTTACGCCCGAGCGAGCTCAGGAGCCGTAAAGAGCGCTCAGCCGGGAGGAAGCGGCCTGGTACTGCTTGCCGGCGTGGTACGACGAGCGGACAAGTGGCCCGGCCTCGACCCACGCGAACCCCATCGCCTCCCCTGCGGCGGAGTAGGCGGCGAACGTGTCGGGAGTCACCCACCGGTCGACCGGCAGATGATGATCCAGTGAGGGCGCCAGGTACTGCCCGATGGTCACCAGGTCAACGCCGGCGTCCCTCAAGTCCTGCAGACACTCCAGGACCTCGTCGTCCGTCTCCCCCATCCCCACGATGACGTTGGACTTCGTCGGCAGGCTAGGATCTATCTCTTTCGCCAGCCGGAGCACCTCGAGCGAACGGTCGTACCGGAAGCCCGGCCGGATCTTGCGGTGGAGGCGGCGCGAGGTCTCGACGTTGTGCGCGAAGACGTCCGGCTGGGCTTCGACGACCACTTGGATCGCCTCCGGCCTGCCCTTCAGGTCGCCGGTCAGCACCTCCACCCTGCACGAGGGGATGCGGGCCCGGATCGCCCGGATGGTGTCCGCCCATATGCCGGCAACCTCGACCGGCGATGCGTCGTCCCGCTCCACCCCCGTAATCACTGCAAACCGCAACCCGAGGTGCTCCACCGCTGCGGCCACCCGTGCGGGCTCGTCGAAGTCGAGAGGACCCGGCTTGCCGGTCTCGATGTCGCAGAAGCCGCACCGGCGGGTGCACTGGCCGCCCAGGATGAGAAAGGTCGCTTCCTTGGCCTCCCAGCACTCGTAGATGTTCGGGCACGACGCCTGCTCACAGACCGTGTGCAACTCCAGCCCCTTCACGAGCTGCTTGAGCTCGCCGTAGTTGCGGCCGGTCCTCAGCTTCGTCTTTAGCCACGGCGGGCGGGCCACCCGAACCGGCGCCTGCGCAAGCGACCGCCTGGTGGGGATCTCGCTCCCGAGAAAGGTGCTCAACGAAGGGGAGGCAGGCCGCCGGGCCTGATCTCGGATGCCAGCTGGTAGCAGGCGCTCACGACATCGTGCACGTTCGGTTTCGAGAAGTAGCCGCCATCGATGCCGTACGGCGAGCGGTTCTCCTTCGCGGTCAGCGTCCTGGGTGGTGCGTCGAGGTGCTGCCAGCCCTCCTGCACCTCCAGCACCTGCTGCATCATGTACGCCGACGCGCCGCCAGGCACGTCTTCGTCGAGGAACAGTACCGCATTGGTCTTCGCCAGCGATTCCGAGATCGAGTGCCGGACGTCGAACGGGTTCAAGGTCTGAACGTCGATCACCTCCACGTCCACGTCTAGATCCTCCAGCACTCGGGCGGCCTCCATCGCAATGTTGCAGCACTCCGCATAGGTCACGAGGGTCACGTCGGACCCGCTGCGCAGTGTCTCCGGGACACCCAGCGGAACGGTGAAGGTGCCTATGTTGTCGGGGACCCGTTCCTTTGTGCGGTAGCCGCGCAGGACCTCGATCACGATACCGGGATTGTCCGATTGCATCAGCGTGTTGTAGAAGCCGGCGGCCCGCGTCATGTCCCGCGGAACCGCCAGGTAGACGCCCCGGCAGGAGTGCAGCAGCATGGCCATCGGCGAGCCGGTATGCCAGATGCCGTCGAAGCGGTGGCCTTTCGTGCGAATGATGACCGGTGCCTTCTGCCCCCCGGCGGAGCGGTGGTGCAGAGTGGCCAGGTCGTCCATAAGCGTCTGGAGGGCGAAGGGCAGGTAGTCGAGGTACTGGATGTCGACCAGAGGCCGCAGGCCCCGCAGGGCGGCGCCGATGCCCTGGCCGAGGATCGTGGACTCCCTGATGCCCGTGTCGGTCACCCGGAGGTCGCCGTACCGGGCGTTCAGGTCCTGAAACACCAGGTTGACATCTCCCAATTTGCCTACGTCCTCCCCCACGATGAACAGCCTGGCGTCCTTCTTGAGGTGGTGGTCGAAGCAGCGCTGCAGCACCTGGCGACCGTCGACGACCTCTGAGGTGGCCGAGTAGGTCGGTTTGCGCTCGGCGACCCGAAGCGGCGACTCATCTGACTCGCTGTACAGGTGCGAGTTGAAGCGGCGGTCGTTCTCACTCTCCATGCGGCTCAAGAACTCGACCAGATTGCCCCGGGCCGGGCCCACGTGGCCGCAGGTGGCCGTGAGGGCGGAGAAAAGCGTGGAGTTGATGAGCCGGCGGTTGAGCCTCTCGGCGCTTCTCAGGCTGTCGGCGAGGCCCTCGATGCCGCAGGCGTCATCCACCTCGGCGGACAGGTCGTCGAGCAGCGAGAGGGCCGCCCTCTGATCACGTCGGATGGGGGCCATGTGGGCGGTCCAGGCCGCCCGGCGATGGCCCTCGACCACCAGGTGGTCGTCGGCCTCCACCTCGTCCAGCAGCTCGGGAGGAAACAGGCGGCGGCTCTCGATCCAGGAGCGCATGCGGCTGAGGGGGTCGAAGGCCCGCTCGAAGTCGAGGCGTTCCCTGGGTTTGTACCGCTCGTGGCTTCCACTGGACGAGTGGCCCTGGGGCTGCGTCATGTCGACGATGTGAAACATCGCCGGGATGTGCCTCGAACGGACCCTTTCGATGCCCTTTTGGTAAGCCACGCACAACGACGCGTAGTCCCACCCCTTGATCACGTAGATGTCGATGCCGGTTCCGGTTTCCGGGCTCCATTGCAAGCCTCGCAACGCCTCGCTGATCGAACGGTGTGTGGTCTGGAGCTCATTCGGTACGGAGATCCCGTAGCCGTCGTCCCACACCGAGATCGCCATGGGGACCTGGAGCACCCCAGCGGCATTCAAGGTCTCGAAGAAAACGCCCTCACTGGTGCCGGCGTTGCCGATCGTGCCGAAGGCAACCTCGTTTCCCTGATTCGAGAAACCTTCAAACCGGTCCGCCAGCGCCGGCTCGTGACGGTACAGCTTGGAGGCGTACGCCAGGCCGAGCAAACGGGCCATCTGCCCACCGGTCGGCGAGAGGTCCGCACTGGAGTTCTTCGCCCCCATGAGGTCGGCGAACCGCCCGTGGGAATCCAGCAGGCGGCTGGCGAAGTGGTTGGGCATCTGCCGGCCGCCGGCGGCGGGCTCCGCGGAGATGTCCGTCGTCCCGTAGAGCTGGGCGAAGAACTTGCCCAAATCCGACATACCGGTGGCAAACATGAAGGTTTGGTCCCGGTAGTAGCCGGCGCGGAAGTCTCCTTTGCGGAAAGCCCGGGCCATCGCCAGCTCGGCGACCTCCTTGCCGTCGCCGAAAATTCCGAAGGTGGCCCGGCCCGCCCGCACCTCCTTGGTCCCCGCCAGCGACGCGAGGCGGCTCTGGTGGGCGATGCGGTAGTCGGCCAGGATCTCGTCCGGCGTGAGGGAGAAGCCGTTCGGCTCCAGCTCGACCAGCTTGCCTACGAGCTCCTCCGCCCTAGCCAAGCGCCGCCGCCTCCAGCGCCCTGTGCTGGTGGAGCAGGCCGACATCGGCCAGTGTGGCGATCCGGATCCGCCGGTCCAGCAGGCCGGAAAGGGTTTTGGCAAACCTGTCCGCAACCTCCGGCATGCCGGCATTGCAGCCGAGTTGCTCCATTGAGGTCACTCCGGCGTCCGGTATGCCGCATGGAACCATCGACCTGAAGAACTCCAGGTCAGTCGTGACGTTCATCGCCACTCCATGTTTGGTGACGCCGCGGCTGACGTTGACCCCCAGGGCGGCCAGCTTCTGGGTGCCGATCCACACTCCCGTCAGCCCCGGCCGGAGCTCGGCCGGGATGCCGAATGACCGCACAGTGTAAATGGTCGCCCTCTCCAGCAGTCGCAGGTACTCGAGCACGTCGGGCTGGGGGGCTTGTTCCGTCCTCAGGTCGACCACCGGGTACGCCACCAGCTGTCCCGGCCCGTGGTAGGTGATGCTTCCACCACGGTCGGCCTCGAAGAGCTCGATCCCCCGCCGGCGAAGCTCGGCCGGCGCCGCCAGAAGGTGCCTGGAGCGGAACCGGCGCCCTAGGGTGAAGACGTGGGGATGCTCCAGCAGCAGCAGCACGTCGGGAATCTCTCCGGCTACCCGGCGGGCGTGTAGGTCCCGCTGCCAATCGTAGGCGGCGGAGTAGGGCGTTGATCCCGCATCTATTCGCAGAATCGGCGGCTTCACTCCGGAAGCAGTCCGCTCAGATCCGAGTGGAAGTCTGCCTCCTCCAGCAGACTTCGGAGGTGGGCGAGAAACTTCGCCGCTTCGGCGCCGTCGATCACCCGGTGATCCCAGGAGATCGACAGGTTGGCCATCTGCCGGATGGCTATGGCGTCCTCCCCGTCAGCACTCGGTACCACCACCGGACGCTTCACGACGGCGTCGAACGCCAGGATCGCCGTCTGCCCGCGGTTGATGATCGGGACCGACATGACGGAGCCGAAGCCGCCGGGGTTCGTGATCGTGAAGGTGCCGCCCTGGACCTCGTCAGGGGTTAGCTTCTTGCTGCGGGCGCGGTCGGCGACGTCTTTGATCGCCCTGGCGAGTCCCACGACGTTCATGGTTTCGGCGCCCTTCACCACCGGGACGATGAGCCCGTTCTCCAGAGCCACCGCGATTCCGAGATTGACGTAGCGCTTGAGCGTGATGGTCCCGTCGCCGTTCCAGGTCGAGTTGAGCTGAGGAAAGCGGAGCAGCGCCTGGGTGAGCGCCTTGGACACGAAGGGCATCCAGGTGAGTGAGAAGCCTTCGCGGGCGGAGAAGCCGGGTCCGGCCTGGGCCCTCAGACGGCCTATGCCGGTGAGGTCCACTTCGATCGTGTTCCAGGCACGAGCCGTCTCGTTCGACGAGAAGACCATGTGCTCCGCAATGGCTCGCCGCATCGCGCCGACCTGGACGACCTGCTCACGGCCGTCCGCGGAGGGATCCGGCGCCTCGGGCGCCTCGGCCTGCTCGGACGCCGGGATGGGGGCGGGAGCCGCCGCCGAGCCGGCTGGGTGGGGCATGCTTGCGGCATCCAGGACGTCCTGCTTGGTGATCCGTCCACCGGTACCGGTCCCGGATACCCTCGCCAGATCCACGCCGTGCTGCGCGGCGAGCTTGCGGACCAGCGGTGACAGGACACCCCTAAACGGCTGCCCGTCGGCGTCGCCGTTTGCGGCAGGCGGCCTCCGGGGAGCCGTCGGAGCGGGTGCCGCGACGGGATCGGGCGACGTTGGAGCCGGTGGGGGCGGAACCGACGCCCGGTCGGCGGCAGCGGCCGGGGTGGGAGAGGCGGGGCTCGGCGGGGTGGATGGGGACGCCGGCGGCGGCGGGGGTGGCGCCGACCGTGACGCCTGCGAGCCGTTGGGCGCCGCAGTTCCGCCATCGCCGTCGATCTCGGCCATCACGGCCCCGACCAGGACGGTTTCGCCCTCCTGCACGAGGATCCTGCTGAGACTGCCGGCGGCCGGTGAGGGGATCTCACTGTCGACCTTGTCGGTCGAAACCTCGACGAGCGGCTCGTCCAGCTCGACGGTGTCGCCGGGTCGCTTGAGCCACCGAGTCACCGTGGCTTCGAGCACCGTCTCACCGAGCTGGGGCATCTTGAACTGCTGCATACGCCGGACCCCCGCGATTGAGGACTTCATCGCATATTACCGAACGGGTTGCGGGACGTCGGTGGGGCGTTTTCGGCAAAAACTTCTGAACGATTCCGATTCCGTGCCGATAAGTAGCAGCGAACACCCACTTCACAACCTTTGCGGAGAGGCTACTTGGACTCGGGCGACAACCTCGATCTCGCTCTTGCGGCCGCGCAGGCGAACGCTGAGTGGGGCTGGAACGGCCTGTATCGGAACCTTGCGCCATCGGTAACCGGATACCTTCGGGCCCAGGGGGCGGCGGAGCCCGAGGACCTCACCGCCGATGTGTTCCTGCAGGCGGTCAAGGCCGTCAAACGCTTCGAAGGCAACGGCGCCGCCTTCCGATCCTGGATCTTCTGCATCGCCCACAACAAGCTTGTCGACGAGTCGCGCTACCGGCGACGCCGGCCCGTAGAGCCGGTGGCCGAGCCAGCCGACGACACACCGGTTCCCGTAGCCGTCGAGGACGAAGTGCTGAGCCACCTGGCGGAGGACCGAGTGCGCTTACTTCTGGAGCGGCTCACCTCCGACCAACGCGACGTGCTGCTTCTTCGCATCCTGGGAGGTCTGACGGTCGACGAGGTTGCTCGGACCCTGGGCAAGAACCCTCCGGCGGTAAAGGCGCTCCAGCGCCGGGGGCTCGCCTGCCTCAAGCGAGAAATCGCTGCGCAAACGGTATCCGTCTGATCCAGCGAAGCGTTTCAGTAACTGGTATGGAGGTTACTGAGCTGAGCGACGGCGCCTGCGAGAAGGTTATTTCCGGCTGCCTGTCCGCAGCGGAATCGGACCTCCTGCCGGTCCGCTGGTTCCTGGAAGACGTGAGATCGCTGTACCTCGAGCCGGTCACGGCCGCGGCGGCTGCCTTGCATCCATCCGCCACCGGGAGCCGGCCCACTGCCCCCTGTCTCAACGATGATCCGAGCCGCCGCTGCAAGCCGCCGCGGTCGTGGTGGTCCGGAGAGACCTGTTAGTCCTGCCGAAGTTCCTTTTCACCGAGCCGTTCGGCGCTATCCGAGCCTTCGTTCTCATAATCCAACACCCACGTCGCCTCTGGACCGTCTCACGCGTGACGGCACTTGCGGCTAGCCAAGCCACACGAGAGATTTCACTTTAGGTGGTATCGCTAGCACGCTAAGCGACGTTCACGGTTAAGGATGGTATCGCCCCTGCGCCGGTGCGTCGGCGCAGGGGCGGTCCATACCGATCCAGGTCCCAACCCAAGCCAGTCCCTGGTTCAACGCGGCCGGATTGCAGTTGGTTGGGCAGACCAGCACTGATTGGAGGAAGGGCATGTTAGGTGCAATCTTTGGTTCGGTCCTTGGGAAGGTGCTTGCCGCCGTCCTGGGCGTCGCGGGTCTGGCAGGCGGTCTGGCCGCTGCCGGAGCACTGCCCGGAGCAGGGTCCGCGGCACCGGAGGTGCAGGCAACGGTGGACACGCCCGCCGGCAACGTCTCTCTTCCCTCCGGCGCCACCGGGGGTCTCGACCTGAACAGCCTTCCCGCCGGGAGCGCCGCTGCGGAGGCCGTCGGATTGATCAACGACGCCCGAAGCGCCGCCGCGCTCGCGACCACCGCCGCCCAGCAATGCCTCGACAACGCCGATTCGCAGCTTTCTACGCTTATGACTACCCTGCGGAACGTCACCTCCCTCGCCCAGGCGCAGGGTCTGCTCGGCCAGGCGCAGACGATAGGCGCTAACGCCCAGAAGTGCGCCGATGAGGCGAGGGCGCTCGGCAAGACGTCGGTCGACCGCGCCAACGCGGCTTCGGCCAAGGCCGCGCTCCTCGAGGGCCTGCCCGGGCTGGGCGGCCTGAGCGGGCTGGACAACCCCGAGGACCTTCTGGCGCAGATCCTCGCCGCGGCTGAGGACGCCGGCGCAGCCGCTGCCGCCGCGGAAACCCTGGCGATCGGCATAGTGAACAAGGTGATCACCACCGTGGGAAGCATGCTTCCCCTGCCGGGCGGCGAGGGCGGAGGGCTGCCGCTTCCCATTCCGGGCACCGGTGAGGGCGGCCTTCCGCTGCCGGGCACCGGTGAAGGCGGACTGCCGATCCCCGAGCTTCCAGGTTTGCCTCTGCCGGGCACCGGTGAAGGCGGCCTTCCGCTGCCGGGCACCGGTGAGGGCGGACTGCCGGTCCCGGGTCTGGACGGCCTGGGCGGCGCCGCCACCGGCATCGTCGACCAGCTGGCCGGCTCCATCCTGGGCGGCCTCGGTGGCGGGCTCCCCGTCCCCCTGTAGGTCGCCGAACAAACTGAAGCCCGCCGGCTAGCCGGCGGGCTTCATACTTTCGGGGTTCGGCTCAGGGCCGCGCGGCGTAGGCGGTTTCCGGGTCGACTCCGTAGCGCTCAATCGCCGCTTGCACGGCTTCGGGCTTCACTTCGCCGGCCTGCGCCAGCGCCGCAAGCGCCGCCACGACGATGTGCTCTGCGTCGACCTCGAAATGCCGCCGCAGGTTCTCACGGGTGTCGCTCCGGCCGAAGCCGTCGGTTCCGAGAGATACGTAGGGCTGGGGGACCCACCGGGAGATCTGGTCCGGCACCGACCGGATCCAGTCGCTGGCAGCGACGAGAGGCCCCTCGGTCCCGTTCAACGCCTGCTGCAGGAAGGACGGCCGGGCGGCCTCTTCGGGGTGCAGCCGGTTCCACCTCTCCGTCTCCAGGCAGTCCTCGCGCAGCGCCTTGTAGCTCGTGACGCTCCAGACGTCGGCCGCCACGTCATGATCCTCGTCGAGCATCTTCTGGGCACGCAGAACCTGGGTTGCCAGGATGGGACCGCTGCCGAGCAGCTGAACCCGGTGCTTGCCCTCATGGGTGGCAGGACGGAACTTGTAGATGCCCTTGAGGATGCCCTCCTCGATGCCGGGCGGCTTTTCCGGCATGGGGTAGTTCTCGTTGTAGAGAGCGAGGTAGTAGAAGATGTCCTCGTTTCCGTCGATCATGCGCCGCAGGCCGTCCTGCACGATCTCCGCAGTCTCGTAGGCGAACGCAGGGTCGTACGCCATGCAGTTCGGCACCGTGCTGGCGACCAGCAGCGAGTGCCCATCGGCGTGCTGAAGCCCCTCGCCGTTCAGCGTAGTGCGCCCGGCGGTGCATCCGAGCAGGAATCCCCGCCCCCGAGCGTCGGCGAACGCCCAGATCAGGTCCCCGATCCTCTGGAACCCGAACATCGAGTAGAAGAGAAAGAACGGGACCATGTGCTCGCCGTGGCTGGCGTAGGAAGTGCCGGCGGCCGTCATGGACGCCATGCTGCCCGCCTCGGTGATCCCCTCTTCGAGGATCTGGCCGGTGCGGCTCTCCGAGTAGCTGAGGAGCATGTTGTAGTCGACCGGCTCGTACAGCTGGCCGACCGACGAGTGGATCTTGAACTCCTTGAAAAGCGACTCCAGGCCGAAGGTCCGCCCCTCGTCGGGAATGATCGGCACGACCCGGCGGCCGAAGTCCCCCTCCTTCATCAGATCCCGTAGAAGTGCGACGAACGCCATGGTGGTCGACACCTCCCGGCCTGAGCTCTCGGTCCCGGGGTTGAAGACGTCGTAGACCTTGTCGCCGGGAAGCACCAGCTTCTTCGGCTTGGCGCGCCGCTGGGGAAGGAAGCCTCCGAGCAACTTCCGGCGGTGCTTCAGGTACTGGACCTCGTCGGAGTCCTCGCCCGGATGGAAGAAGGGCGGTTCCTCCCCCGAAAGCTTCTTCTCGGACACCTCGATGTTCAGCCGCTCAGCCAGCCGCTTCAGCTCCTGCTCGTTCATCTTCTTGATCTGGTGCGCCGCGTTGCGGGCCTCGAACTCCGGACCCAGCGCCCAACCCTTGACGGTCTTGGCCAGGATCACCGTCGGCTTGTCGTGAATCTCGGTAGCGAGCTGGTAGGCCGCGTACACCTTTCGGTAGTCGTGGCCTCCGCGCTTCAGGCGCCACAGGTCGTCGTCCGAGAGATGCTCGACCATCCGGCGGAGGCGGGGATCCGGGCCGAAGAAGTGCTCCCGAATGTAGGCCCCGGACTCGATCGAGTAGCGCTGGAACTCGCCGTCGGGCGTGGTGTTCATCTGGTGCACCAGCGCACCTTCGGCGTCCCGGGCCAGCAGGTCGTCCCACTCGCGACCCCAGATCACCTTGATGACGTTCCAGCCGGCGCCCTGGAACAGCGACTCCAGCTCCTGGATGATCTTTGCGTTGCCCCGCACCGGCCCGTCCAGCCGCTGCAGGTTGCAGTTGACGACGAAGATGAGGTTCCCGAGCGGCTCGTTCGCCGCCAGGTGCAGGGCGCCGACGCTTTCCGGCTCGTCCATCTCGCCGTCGCCGAGGAATGCCCACACCCTCTGCTGCGAAGTGTCCTTGATGCCCCTCTGATGGAGGTACCGGTTGAACCGGGCCTGATAGATGGCGCTGATAGGCGCCAGCCCCATCGAGACGGAGGGGAACTCCCAGAAGTCCGGCATGAGCCGGGGGTGCGGATAGGACGACAGGCCGCCCTTCCACGCCGCCTCCCGGCGGAAGTGCTCGAGCTGCTGCTCGGTAATCCGGCCTTCGAGGTAGCCACGAGCGTAGATGCCGGGAGCGGCGTGGCCTTGAAGCCACACCTGGTCCCCGCCGCCCGGGTGGTCCTTGCCGCGGAAGAAGTGGTTGAAGCCAACCTCGTAGAGGCCGGCGGCCGAGGCGTAGGTCGCCAGGTGGCCGCCGATGCCGACGTGCAGCTTGTTGGCCCGGATGACCGTGACCGCGGCGTTCCAGCGGATCAGCTGACGGATGCGGAACTCGAGCGCCTCGTTGCCCGGGTAGTACGGCTCGCTCTCCGGCGGGATCGTGTTGATGTAGTCGGTCTGCACCATGGAGGGCAGGCCGATCTGGCGCTGGCGGGCGTGAAGGAAGATCCGGTGGAGGAGGTAGCGAGCTCGAGCGCGGCCCTGCGTGTCGGCGACGTCATCGATGGCGGCGAGCCACTCTGCGGTCTCGTCCGGATAGGGATCCGGCAGGTGGCCGGCGAAAACGTCGTAGGGCACGTCACAACTCCTTTCTGCCCGCTCTGATCCAGTTTGACCGATCGCCTCGCGAAAGCGTTTCTAACGGTGCAGCGGGGTCCCGGCCAGAGTCAGCAGCGCCTCGCCCAGAGACTCGGAGAGCGTAGGGTGCGGGTGGATCAGAGCAGCGACCTCCCGAGGGTAGGCCTCCCAGTTGGTGATGACCTGCGCCTCGGCAATCAGCTCAGTGACCCGGGGACCGACCATGTGCACCCCGAGGACCGGACCGCCCTCCTCGGAGACGACCTTCACGAAACCGGCCGACTCGCCGAGGATCGTCGCCTTGGCGAAGGCAGCGAACGGCAGCTTGGCCGTCTTGACCGAGTAGCCGGCCTCCTCGGCCTGGGCTTCGGTTAGCCCGACCGAGGCGATCTCGGGCGAGCTGTAGGTCGCCCGGGGGACGCCGGCGTAGTCGACCGGCCCATAGGAGTCGGCACCGGCGACCTGCTCGGCGACGTGGATTCCCTCGGCGAAGGCGACGTGCGCCAGCTGGAAGTGCGGAAACGGCAGGTTGAGGTCGGGCTGTGTGATGAGGTCGCCGATCGCCCAGAGGCCGTCGACGCCCGTCCGGCACAGCTCGTCGACCACCACGTAACCACGCTCGACCTTGACGCCGGCCTCTTCGTAGCCGAGGCCGTCCGACACGGGGCCCCTTCCCACAGCGATCAGGCACCGCTCGGCTTCCAGGGCGAGCTCCTTGCCGCCCGCCGTCTCCACCACCAGCTTTGCTCCGCCGTCGGTCCGCTCGGCGGAGCGGACCTTAGCGCCGGCGTGGACCTTGATCTTGCGCTTCTCGAACTGCCTCTGAACCTCTTTGGAGACCTCTTCGTCCTCGCCCGGCGCGATGCGGGGGAGGGCCTCGACGACCGTCACCTCAGCACCGAAGGAGGCGAACATGCTGGCGAACTCCAGCCCGACCGCCCCGGCGCCGACGACGATCATCGACTTGGGCAGGCCGTCCAGCGACAGGGCGTGGTCCGAGGTGATGAAGGCGTTCCCGTCGATGTCGACAAACGGCAGCGACCGGGCGTACGAGCCGGAGGCGAGCACCACGGCTCCGGCCTCGACCGTCTCGCCGCCTTCAACTTCAATGGTGTCCGGCGATGCCAGGCGCCCCTCACCCTCGATCACGTTGATCTTCTTCGCCTTGATAAGGGCGGTGAGGCCCTTGAAGTGCTTGCCGACGACGAAGTCCTTGCGGGAGAGCACCTTCGCCCAGTCGACGGACGGCGTTCCGGCCGTCACGCCGAAATCGGGCGCCTTGCGGATGCTGTCGACCAGGTCGGCGGAGTGGAGAAGCGCCTTGGTCGGGACGCAGCCGACGTGCAGGCAGGTGCCTCCGAGTTTGCCCTTCTCGACGAGCGCCACGTCCAGTCCCAGCTGGGCCGCCCGTAGGGCGGCGGCGTAACCGGCGTTGCCTCCGCCGAGAATTGCCACATCGGTTCTCATCTGGCGAGTCTAATCGCGTTGCCCGCCGAGCTACCGGACGGTGAGGTCCAGACTGTGATAGCCGCCGGCTCCCGAGGGATGCGGCTTGGCCACCTCCCCGGACTGGACGCCGCCCTCGCCGTCGACCGCCCGGACCATCACCCGGACCCTTCCGGGGGCTGTGTCGAGGTTCGCCGCCCACAGGCGCCAGGTTCGGTTCGAGAGCTCACGCTTCAGGACTGCCGGCTCCCAGGTCTGCCCCCGGTCGGTGGAGATCTCCACCCGGCGGATGCCCCGGTCCCCCGCCCACGCCACCCCGGCGAGGCGGGCCCCCCGCTGCACCGTCGCCGTGTCCGAGGGCACGTCGAACCGGGACTGCGTCTTGACCACCGCCTCGTCGTCCCATCCCCTGACCATCCAGTAGCCCTGGTAGTCGGAATCGACCGCTTCAATCGAGGTCAGCCACTTCACGTTCTTCATGCCGTAGATGTTGGGGACGATGATCCGGGCGGGAAAGCCGTGCACCCGGGGCAGCGCCACCCCGTTCATGCCGAACACAACCAGCGTGTCGTCCTGCAGCGCCTCTTCGAGACGGATGGAGTCCGAGTAGCCTTCCTCTCCACGGAAGACGATGTCGACAATGCCGTTCTGGAGGCCCGCCCGGTCCAGCACGTCCTTCAGCCGCACGCCGCGCCAGATGGCGGTGGAGATGAGGTCGCCGCCTACCTCGTTGCTGATGCACGTCAAGGTATGGGCCATCTCGACGATCTCGAAGTCCTCCTGCAGCTGGCGGTAGGTGAGCTCGTACGGCTTGTCGACGAGGCCGCCGACGCTCAGCTTCCACTCCGTCTGGTCGACGACGGGCTTAACGATGTTGATGTCGACGTTGTAGAAGTCCTCGATCGGGGTGATCTCCCGCGTCTGCCCCGGGATCGCAGGGAAGTTGTCGCCGGCCGGCTCGGAGTAGGGCCGGGCGGCAGCGGCGATCTGCACCGCGGGCCTGCCCCGGCGCACGGCTAGCGCCCGGATGACGCTTCCTCCGGCCAGCAGGCCCCCTAGCGCCCAGGCCGCCCTCACCACGAACCTGCGCCGGGATCGGGCGATGGCGTCGAGCGGCGTCTCGTTCCCCTCGATGCGATTGGGCTCGACCGCTGCCAGAAGGGGTACGCCCGCCGCGAGGGAGGCGAAGGCCCAGACGGCCAGCAGGTAGGCGACAACGGCACTCAGCGAGAGGCCTCCCACGTCGCCCACTGCCAGCAGCAGGCTGCCGGTGAACAGGGCGGCGGCCAGACCGGCCGCCCTCCTCGCCTTCTCGGCGTCGCCGCTGCCCCGAGCGATCCACACTCCCAGCAGCCCGCCGGCTGCCACCACCGCTACGTTTACCCCCGCAGCGAGTCCTCGGAGGGCCAGGGGTCCCAGACGCTCGATCATCGCAGTGGCGAAGTCCCCGGGCACAACCCGGACCAGCAGCGATGCCAGGCGGGCGGGGGGAAACGAGATGCTCGGAACCAGGCTCCGGGCGCCGAAGACCACCAGCAGTGCGGTGGCCGTCGCTACTACCCCCTTGAAGAAGGCGCGGCCTGCGCTCATTTCACTGCTGCTGTCCCTGGAGGCGCTCTCGAAGCTCACGCGCGCTCGGCACCGAAGGGCCGTACACGGTTCCCGGAAGCTCGGCGACAGTCGCCAAGGCTCGCGACTCGCCCACCATCACCTCGGCGTCGATCGGCACCGAAGTCTTCAGCATGCCGATCCCGTATCCACGACGGGACACGCTGGTCACCGTGCCGGCCGGTTCGCCCTCGAACAGCGCCTCTCCGAGCGCAGGTTCCGACGTGAAGCGAAGGTGGCGGAGCCGTTTGCGAGTCCTTCCCCGCTGGGCCATGGCCACCGCCTCCTGGCCGAGGTAGCAGCCCTTCTTGAAGTGGACTGCCCGTTCGAGAGCGGCCTCCTGCGGAAGGTAGCCGCCCCGGAGGTCCTTCCCTAGCTCGGGGACACCGGCCTCGACCCGCATGACCTCGTATTCGGAAGCGTCGATGGAGCGAACGTTGCAACGGTCCAGGAGGTCGACTATGTCGGCCCGCCGCTCATGCCTCACCCAAAGGTCCACACCGTCGAACGGGGGCGGCAGCGCCACGAGGACCGCCGAACCTACCGCTAGGTTGGAGTTGGGCTCCTCCGGCATGGCTTCGGTAAGTCCGAGGCCCTCGGCGATGGCCGGCACAGCGCCGGCTCCCAAGAGGCGGAAGATCGTGAAGTCGTCGGTCACGTCCGCTACCTGGACACGGGTGGCGAACACGCGGTTGGCGAAGAAGTCGTAGAGGGTCTGGCTGTCGCCTCCGTCGGCGTCGGCCAACGCCCCCTGGGGCGTGGCCAGCACCCGCAGAATCGAGGTGATGCGGCCCTTGGGGGTCAGCAGAAGCGACTCCCGTCCTTCGCCCGGCTTCAGGTCCTCGACCTGGTTGCTCAGCAGCTGGTTGAGGAACCAGAGCGCCTGGGGTCCGGTGAAGCTGAGCTTCGGACGCTCCAGCACGAAACCGACCACCGGCTGCTTGTTCACTGGCACTCCTTCTGTCAATCCACCATAGCGCCGTCCCCCACCTACTCGATGTAGTTTCTTTGCGCCCATGGGGAAGCTGGATGTGATCGAGCTCGTGCTGCTCGTGGCGTTCTTCGGCCTGCCGCTGGTAGGGGTCGCCGACGCGGCACGCCTTCCGTCGGACGCCTGGCAGAAGGCTGGGCGGAGCAAGCGCTTCTGGATTGCCCTGCAGCTGCTCACCCTCTACGCCGGAGCGATCGGCTACTTCGCCGGTGTCCGCCGTGACGTGGTGTTCTTCACCGCGCCGCCGGCGCCGGACTGGGAGGAGGTGGGCTAGGCTCTGATCCCGGCCGCCCGCTCGACTGCCAGGGCGTAGGCTGGGCCGACCCCACCGCCTTCGTGCTTGAAGTAGCAGTAGACATCCCGCCCGTCTTCCAGGACGCCCACCACCTTGCGGCTCCAGTCCTCCAGCTCTTCGTCCCCGTACTGCTCCTTGCGCAGCCGCAGGTAGACGTGCGGAGCGGTGACGGGCACCTGGTTCAGCGGCAGCTCGTCGGTATCGGCGCCGCAGTAGGCGATGCCGTGCTCCGCCAGGACCTGCTTGGGCTCCTCGGCCCGCCACGACTCGTGGCGGAACTCCATGGCATACCGTACGACCGGCGGCAGGGCTGCGGCGAACTTGTCGAGCACCTCCCGGTCGTACTTGAAGTTGGGGGGAAGCTGGAAAAGGATCGTGCCCAGACGGTCGCCCAGCAGCCGCGCCCGCCGCACGAACTCGGCGGCGTCCTCCTCGGCATCCACGAGCCGCTTCCAGTGGGTTATGCGCTGCGGCGCCTTGAGCGTGAACTGGAACCCGTCGGACGACTGCTCCTTCCACGCCTGCAACGTGCTTTCCGAAGGCATGCGCCGGAAGGTGTAGTTGATCTCAACCGAGCCGAGCTTCGACGAGTAGTACGCCAGCATCTTCTTGTCGGACGTGCCCTCAGGGTAGAAGGGTCCCTTCCACTCCTTGAACGCGAAGCCCGAAGTCCCGACGTAAAGAGTCCCACGCTCGTTCATCTCACACCCTCGAAGACGGGCACAGGTCGTTCAGCACGCAGTCGGCGCACCTGGGAACCGGAGCCTTGCAGACCGCCCTTCCATGCTCGATGAACAGATAGCTGAGCTTGAACCACTTCGACTTGGGCGCCAGGCGCATCAGGTCCTGCTCGATCTTGATCGGGTCCTCGTGTGCCGTGAGGCCGAGGCGCTGCGACACCCGCCTCACGTGGGTGTCGACCGCGATGCCCTCCACTTTGCCGAATGCGTTGCCGAGGACGATGTTGGCGGTCTTGCGTGCCGCTCCGGGGATGGTAGTCAGCCGCTCCATCGTGTCGGGGACCTGACCACCGTACTCGTCGAGAATCTTGCGGGCAGCGGCTTGGAGGTTCTTCGACTTCTGCCGGAAGAAGCCCGTCGGCTTGACGTCCTGCTGGAGCTCCAGCGGGTCGGCGGCCGCATAGTCCTCGAGCGTCGGGTACTTGCGGAAGAGCTTGTCGGTCACTTTGTTCACCATCGCATCGGTGCACTGGGCGGAGAGGATCGTCGCGAACAGCATCTCGTGGGGGTTCGAGAAGTTGAGGGCACACCTGGCGTCTGGATAGGCCTTGTTCAGCCGCCGGTAGACAATGGGAAAGCGGCGCTCCGGCGGATCTGTGCGCGTGGGACGAGGCGCCCGGCGTGGTTTCTCCGGAGTCTCGGTTGGGAGGGCCATGGGCCCAATTGTAGAGCGGCCGTTAGGGCAGGTCGGCGGTGTCCGTAAGGGCGTTCCTGGGCTGTGCCAGCGCTCCCGCCAGCCCCGAAAGCTCCGAGGAAAGCCGGGAGAGCACATCGGCCTGCCGGGCTTTTTGCTCCTCGAAGCGGTCGCGCTGCATCCGGATGAGGTCCTCCAGGTAGGAAACCGCCTTTGCCAGCCGCTCGTCGGCCGCGTCCATACGAACCTGGAAGTCGTCCCGAAGCGCCTCTATGTCGGCCTGGGCGTCGGTCCGGGTCTCCAGCTCGTTCTGCAAACTCTGAAGCGCGTAACCGAAGTCCGTGCGGGTTGCCAGCAGCTTCTCGTCGAACTCGATGCGGAGCATGTCCAGGATCTCCGGAGCGAGCCCGGGCGCCGGCAACGCTGCTATGGCCTCCATGGTGCTCTCCATCGTCGTCCTGAGGACACTGAGCTCAGACTCGACCGACTGGTCCACGTCGTCTCGCCGGGCGTTCAGACTCTCGACCTGCTCCTCCAGGACGGTCAGCCGGGTCTGGAGGTCGGTGCGGCTCTCGACGTCGTCGATCTCATCCAGCACCTTCGCGATGCTGACGACGGTGTCGGACTGCTCCCGATCCATCTCCCTGCCGGCCTGCACCGCGGTCCGGCGCAGGTGCTCGCTCGGGAGCAGGGTGGTGAACCGCTGCCGCGGCCGCGACGCTTCGTTTCTCTCTGAGTTCGGCATGTCAATGAAGATAGGCCAGCCCTCTAGACTTTTCGCGGATTTGGCGCATGACGGTAACGGCGGAGGGGAAGCTGCGGCGAAGCCGCCATGACCCTGAGGCACTACCTCAACCCGGCGGGGAAAGCCGGCGCAGAAGAAAGTTGCGGCTCGCTCTGGGCACCTTTCTTCGGAATTCGCAGCCGGGCATGGGGCTGGGGTAGCCTCACCGCTTGAAGTCGGTACTGCTCCTGGTTCGCACCCATCCCTGGTTCACCGCGTTCAGCGTCGGCTACGCCGTGCTGCTGAGCGCTTACGGGTACGGCGAATTCCCGGTCCGGACTCTGACCTACGCCGTTATCGTGGTCCTGGACTTCGTCGTGGTCGCCGCGGTGAACCGGCGGGTGAACCTGCCGGGGTGGGTGCTTTGGGGGCTGTCGATTTGGGGTCTGCTCCACATGGTGGGCGGCCTGGTCGCCTGGGAACCGTCCGAGAACGGCATCGTCTACGGGATCTGGCTGGTTCCCGGAGTCCTGCGCTACGACCAGCTCACGCATCTGTTCGGCTTCGGCATGGGAACCGCCGCCTGCTGGTACCCGCTGCACGTCCGAACTCGGGAGTGGGACGCGCCGGGAGCCAAGGCGCTGATGGCCTCCCTGATGGGTATGGGCCTCGGGGCTCTGAACGAAGTTGTGGAGTTTGCCTCGATCTACGCGGTGCCGGAGCAGCAGGTGGGCGGCCTGGAGAACACCGGGTGGGACCTGATCTTCAACTTGATGGGCGCCGTTCTGATGGGCCTGGCCCTCTGGCGGTTCGGTGCTTCTGCGGAGCCGGGCGCTATATCCTCTGGCGCTGAGCCAGGGCGGCCTCGACGGCCGCGATCATCTTCTTCGGCGTAGTGACCGACAGATGGTCCAGCTTGCCTGCCAGCCCGTCCGGGCTCTCGCCCTGGTCGCTCACCAGCACGACGGGAACCCCGTCGAGCGTTCCCTCGCCGGCCAGCACACTGACCATGTCCACACCCTGCTCGGGAAGGCGGGTCAGGTCCACGACCAGCACGTCCGGCTCGACGCCGGCTACCTGCCGGTGCACCTCGCCGCGGGGCTCCTCGACCCACGGCACGCTGTATCCGCTCTGGCGCAACTGGCTAACCCAGGGGCGGCTCTCCTCCCAACAAAGTACGGCAACTCTCGTGGTCACTGAAGGATCCTCGCTGGTCAGAAGGGGCCCGAAAAAGGGGCCCGAAGACGACTGAACGTTATCTCCATGATATCGCCGAAGGCGTCAAGGCTTTCCCGCACTAAACTGCTACCAGGCTTGGAGGCGCTTCGCCCCGAGACCGGAAGGAGGACTCCCATGCGCGTGACCGTACGCGACCTTATTCGTTTCAAAGCCGAGGGCCGGAAGTTCCCGGTGCTCACGGCATACGACTTTCTGACCGCTTCGATCCTCGACGAAGCAGGCATCCCGGTGCTCCTCGTCGGCGACACCCTCGGGCAGGTCGTACTCGGATACGAGACGACACTGCCGGTGACGATGGAGGAGATGATCCACCACACCGCTGCCGTCGCCCGCGGAGCGCGATCGGCGATGGTGGTGGCGGATATGCCGTTCGGCAGCTACCAGGGCTCGGTTCGTGAGGGATTCGAGAATGCGGTCCGCTTCCTGAAGGAGGCGGGCGCTTCCGCAGTCAAGATAGAAGGGCCTCGCCTGGAGCTCACTCAGATGCTCGTGGAGCACGGGATCCCGGTGGTAGGCCACCTCGGCCTTACGCCCCAGTCGGTCCACGCGCTCGGCGGCTACCGGGTGCAGGGCCGCACGCCGGAGTCGGCGGACCGCCTCCAGTCGGATGCGCTCAGCATGCAGAAGGCGGGGGCGACGGCACTGGTGCTGGAGGCCATCCCGGAGACGCTCGGCAGGTCGATCAGCTCGGCCCTCGCCATCCCGACCATCGGGATCGGCGCCGGCTCGGGGTGCGACGCCCAGGTCCTGGTGATCACCGACCTGCTGGGCATGGGCGCCGGGGCGCCGCCGAAGTTCGTGAAGCCCTACGCCAACCTGAGAGAGACGATCGGGCAGGCCGTCAGGGCCTTCAAGACCGACGTCGAGGAAGGCCGCTTCCCCGGCGAAGCGCAGACCTACCGGTAGCCCTCAGCTGATCAGCGGGTACAGGCTTCGGATGTAGCGGGCGAAGCGCTCCGCCACCTCGCCCGCGAAGTCCTCGTCCATCCCTTCCAGGTCCACTACCTCCGAAACCCGGCGCCAGCGGGCTCCCATGGGGCCGAAGGCTTCCCCCGGCTCGGCCCCTTCGAGCTGCGGCCCCCACGTAGGACGGGCCTCGAGCAGCCGGTGGAGCATCTCGGCGTTGCGCTCGGAATCCTTCGACTCCAGATGCAGGCCGATCTCCAGGCACGGCTTCGACGAAGGGGCCCACTTTCCCGAGAGCCGCTGGACCTCGAAGTGGACGGCGGGGTTGGCGTACCAGATCTTGATCAAACGGCCGGTCCGCTCAGAGTTGAACTGACGCAGGGCCGGTCCTACCATGCCCCTGACCTCGTCGTCGATCTGGTCGAAGAAGGCACGGCTCATGGACCCAAGATATCTGAGCCCTTTTATCCCGGATAGACGCGTAAACCCTGGAAGCCCTTCCTATACTGATCGCCCGAACAAGGCGTCTCATTACCGCTCGGAGGGCGCTGTGGGTGTATCTGACGAGGAAATCCGGGCCTTCGCACAGCTCTGCAGCGGACTTCCCCCTGCACGAGGCGTCTACGTGCAGAAGGACTACATCACCAACCTGTTCCTGACGGTCCTCGACTACAAGTCCAAGGCGGAAAGCGTCCGAACCGCCCTCATGAACTACCGGTCACGGTGGTGGGACAAGATCCGGACACTGGACGACCTCAAGGCGTTCCTCGCCCGCTACCCCGACACGCAGGAAGGCAACCTGCAGTGCGGCTCAGACCTCTGGGGCTTCCGTGCGGCACGCCGCGTTCGGGAGCTGCGGAACCTGGTCCGGTACTTCGAGGCTCGCGGCGTGGTGAACCAGGAGTTCCTCAACCACTGGGCCAAGACGAGCGCCTACCGGGACTTCATGGGCCGCGTGAAAGGCCTGGACCTCTCGGTCTACGAGGCAATCCTGACGCGGCAGGGGTATGGGCCGATCAAGCCAGGTCCTCACCTCCGCAGCTTCATCTGCGACGCCATGCAGCGGCACGTGCCGGACACCGAGCTGGTGGACGTCGTGGAGCGGACCGCGCAGGAGCTCGGACTCGCCCCGAGGGAGCTGGAACGCCGGATCTACGAGTACGAGACCGGCTGAGCTCCGGCTCACCCGAGGCCTGTCGAAGCCGAGTGATCCCGGTCGGCCGGGCATATCCTCCTTCCCCGAAGCGTCCATGCGGCGCAGGTCACAGCAAGGACGCGTAGGCCTCGAACTCGGAAACCACAACGCTCGCCGCTTCGGGGACGTCCCGCATGAGGTCGAAGTTGGCGAAGTCGAACGCCGGACCGACCGTGCACGAGGCTAGCGAGTACCCTCCGACCGGCCGAGCCGCCTGCCACCAGTTGGCTGCCACGATCGACAGCGGACCACTCTTCCCCTGGACCGGTTCGAGAACTCCGCAGTAGAGGTCCTTCATCTCGGGGTCGATGGCGAACAGGTGCAGGGGGCTGCCCTCCACCAGCTGCCATACCTCGTCCGATCGGCGCACACGGTGCCACCGGCTGACCTCACCTTGCCGGAGAAGGAAGTAGATGACCGTCAGAGAAGGCGATCGATAGACCTCCCGGTAGGCCCCGCCTTCCGGATGCGCGCGCAGTCCGAGAAGCTGGACCAGCTCTTCAGCCCTGCCGCTCACTTGCCGGTTCCGCCTGAAATCGTAGCCGACCGCTTATGGTGCTTCGGCCGGTTCGACCTCCACCGTGTCGAGGGCCGGCTCGGTAGCAATCGACTCGGCGGGCCGCTCGGCTCCCGGAGGAATTCCTCTCAGCAGGCGCCAGCCGACGCCGGCGCCGCCGGCCAGAAGCGCCAAAGCAGCAAGACCGGGCATGCCGCTCGCGGGCTCGAAGTTTCCCCAGGCGTGCAGGCCGGTGTCGTTGCCGATCTCGAGGATGGCTCCGAAGAAAAGCGCGGCGCCCTCCCAGTTGCGCAGAGACCCGTACAGAATCCCGAGAAGGGCAATCAGTGCGATTCCGGCCATCAAGGTCCGGCCGCCCAGCCCCAGTCCGGGAAGCACTCGCCACCCCTGGTTCGCCAGCTCTTGACTAAATACAGCGTTGTCGGGGTGCAGGCACGCCGGCGAGGCGGCGCAGGCTCTGGAGAGTGCAGGGATAACCGAGACCTCCATGAGGACGGTGCCCGTAAAGATCACTCCACCGATGACGCCTATGGCAGCGGCAGCGTTCGTCCACAGCTCGGGGGCCTTGGTTGCTACCTCGCGCCGGAGGATGAGCACCGCGGCCAGAGCCAGGAACCCACCTACGCTGAAGGCGAAGTGCACCTGAGCCCAACGGGTTGCGGCGGCCGCCAGCTGGTCGATCTGCTGAGCTGCCGTTACGCCGCTGAGCGAAGGATGCCTGCGGCTCAGGTAGACAAGCATCGGCACGGCCGGGAAGCCGACGAGGCAAAGGGCCTTGATCGCGGCCAGAGCCTTCCCCTCCCAGCGGCGCACGCTGCTGGACCGATTCCGAATCTCCACGGCACCGATCCTGCCCGATATGGCACCCCACGGCAAACGCCCCATCCTGGGCTTAGCTGCTCGATACTGCATCATCAAACTTGACAGCTTGGCTATCAAGTTTTACTCTGGTCGCAGAGTCGATGAACGCCTCGAAAGGAGGAGGAATGGAATCAACTATCGCAAGGCGCTGGGATCCGCTTCAGGACCTTTTTCAGGTGGGCAGCGAGGTAAGCAGGCTCCTCGGGACCGCCGAATCGGCCATGAAGGGCGCCTGGTCGCCGGCGGTCGACATCCTGGAGACTCCCGAGAAGTTCCAGATCGTCGTAGAGCTCCCGGGTATTGCGAACGGCGAGGTGGACATCACCGTGGAGAACGACGTGCTTACCCTGAAGGGTGAGCGCAGGTTCAACGAGGCCACCAACCAGGAGGCGTACCGGCGCATCGAGCGGCACTACGGTCCCTTCGGCCGGAGGATTGCACTGCCGCCGAAGTGCGACTCCACCCGCATCAATGCCACGATGCTCAACGGTCTGCTCACGATAGACGTACCGAAGATGGAGCAGGCGAAGCCCCAGCGCATCGAGGTGAAGGCGGCCGAGTAAGGCCGGCGATTTTCCCAGTGGACCCGGTGCTGCCGGGTCCATTTCGCGTCTGGGCTCAGGCCTGGCCGTTGAGGACGGCCATTGCCTCCTGAAGAGTCTCGACGCCGAGCGTCCTAACCGGGGTTCTGCGATTTTCGGCCGACACGTCGTCCAACTCGCTTCGCGGCACCAGGAAGACGTCCGCACCTGCGTCTTCCGCCGCCCGCAGCTTCTCCTCCAGGCCCCCGACCGGTCCGACCCGGCCGTTCAGCTGGATGGTCCCGGTGGCCGCGACGTCGCGCCCGTCCGCCACGTCGTCGTTCTGCAGCATGTCCGCGATCAGCAGGGCGTAGATGAGGCCGGCTGACGGACCGCCGATCTGGCGGTTCCGGAACTCCACCTCGAACGGGAGGTCCACATCCAGGTCCTTGGTCGTCGTCACGATGCCCACACCGGTGTTGCTGGAGTTGAAGTTGCTCAGGCGGGCACTGTTGACCCGCACCGTCGTCCGGCCGGTTCCCCTCTCCACCTCCATGACGAACTCGGTGCCGGCGGGGCGCACGGTGGTGATGCCCAAAAGGTCGGACACGAGGCGGATCGGCTTGCCGTCCACCGAGACGATCACGTCACCGGCGCGCAGCTTGCCCTCGGCGGGCGATCCCTCCACCACCTCCAGGATCTGCGCCCCGTTGCCCCGGAGCGTCACCTCCAGGCCGGCTGCCTGCGCGGCCGCCGCAGCGGCCGCCATCTGGCTCTCCTCGAAGACCCGCTGCTGGGTTTGCAGATACTCCGGCTCGGAGACTCCCTCTGGAAGCAGGTTTCTCTGCGGCAGGACCTCGACGTCGGGATTCAGATAGCTGAGGGCGGCCCGGATCGCGTTCGGGCGGACGACACTCACCGCCACCAGTAGGTAGCGCCCCTCCAGGTCGGTCACCGGGACGCCGTCGATCTCGACGTCGTCGGTCACGTCCACGGCCGGGGCCGGAGCGACTATCACCACCGGGGGCCGGTAGATCGCAAGGGCGATCGGGAGCAGGAGCGCAACGGCGGCCCACAGAAGCGCCCAGTTCCTGTCCGGGCGGTCCGGGCGCCCATTGCCGTTTGCACTCCTTATCTCCAGCGCCCGCGCCACGTCGGAAAGAGACAGGATGCCGGCGAGCCGGCCGTCGTCCAGGACCACGCCCCGGCCCGGTGGTGCTCGCAAAGGGTCGATCGCCTCCACCACCGGCGTCGTGCCGGCAAAGACGAGCGGCTCCACCATGAGGTCCGCCACCCGGGCGGTGGACCGGCGCTCGAACGGCACCTCGGCCGCCATGCGGAAAGAGACCATACCTTTGAGCGCGCCGTCGTCGACCACCGGATACGTGGAGTGGCCGCGCCGCTGAACCAGATCGAGGAACTCGGCGACAGTGGTCTCGGAACCCACGACTGCCGGATCGGGTGTCATGAGGCTGCGCACGGTGGTGTCCTGGAATGCCTGGCGGACCACGGCATAGTTCTGCTCCGCCTGGGCCGCCTGCAGCAGGAACCAGCCCATCACCACGAACCAGATGCCGCCGGTCGGCGAGGTGCTGAAGAACTCGAACACCCCGAGGGTCATGAGCACGTAGGCAAACGCCTTGCCGAAGCGCGCCGCGGAGATGGTTGCCTTCGTGAAGTTGCCCTTGCGACTCCAAAGCCAGGAGCGCAGGATGCGGCCGCCGTCCAACGGCAGGGCCGGAACCAGGTTGAAGACCACGACCGCCAGGTTGATGCGAGCGAGGTAGTCGGTCATGCCCAGGATGACCGCAGGCAAGCCGACCGCCGACCCGATCCAGGTGACGGCGCCGAAGAGCACGACCAGGACGACGGACACCGCCGGGCCGGCCGCCGCAATACGGAACTCGGCGCCCGCCGAGGGAAACATGCCCTGGAAGCGGGCCACACCGCCGAACAGCCACAGCGTGATGTCGCCCATCTTCATGCCCTCCTTGATCGCTCGGAAGGCGTGGCCCAGCTCGTGGAGAAGGATGCAAACGAAAAAGATCAGGGCGGAGACCACCGCCATCACGAGATATGCCGTGCCGCTGAGGCCTGGATAGGCGAACGGGAAGACGCTGCGGGCGAGCGACCACGATACGAGGCTGAAAACGATCAGCCAGGACCAGTGGGCGCCGATGCGGATTCCCCGCACCTTCATGAAGGTGAAGCTGGGAGCCAGCATCCCACGGTTGGGCTGGCTGCCCGCCGGGCCCGGCTGAACAGGCGCCGGCTGCGGCGTGCTCACTCGGCGGGGCCGCTTTGCGTCAGCGTTGCAGCTCCTTCAAGGCCGGCTCGACCTCGCTCCTGGTCGCGACGTTGTCCCATCGCGAACTAATCTTGCCGTCCGGCCCGATCAGAAACACCCACGGCTCGAGGATGTTGTCGCCCCGGAGCGTCCACTCGGCGGCCGACCGGTTGACCTCCTGCTTCTCGAAGTCCCGCCACACCTCCACGTGGACGAAGTTGGCCTGGCCGGCGTAGTCCTTCGCCAGTCCCTGAACCATGTCGGTCACCGGCCCGCAAAAGCGGCTGACGCAGTAGGTGGGAGTGGACACGACCAGAAGGGTCGGCTTTCCGGAGGCGACGGCCGCCGCCACGGTGGTTCCGTGAAGCTCGGGGTCGGGCACGTCCTTGCCGTCCCTCGCTCGGGAGTCGATCGCGCTGCGGGGAGCGTCGGTGGAGGTCAGGGTAAGGTTCTCGCTCTTCGGCGCCTCCTCCCCTATCCAGGGGAACTGGTGCCGCTCGTTGACCTGAAAGGTGGTACGTCCGGTCCACCGGCCCTCGCCCTCGACGTCCGCCTCCACCACCACTCCCCAAAAGCCGGGCCGGTCGAAGGTGGCTTCCGTCGAGTACACGCCGTTGACCTGCCGGCCGGCCACTATCGAGGGCCGGTCGGGCACCTCGGGGACAGCCGCTCCGGCCTCGGGAGGAATCGGCAGGAACGTTGCTTTCTGCTCGGAGACGATGTCCCCCGAGGTCTGCTCCTGGCGGGTGCCCAGATAGGCGAACTTCAGGTCGACCTCTCCCCCGCCGATGAGCTCGGTCTCCTGCGACAGAACTCCGACGAGGAACCGCTGCTTGCCGACCGCCAGATCGTAGCTGGCGACCTGAGGCGCCAGTTGGTCCGCCTGGCCGCTCGGCGCTGCCCGGTCCGGCTCTCCGCCCCCACAGGCGGTTGCGAGCAGGACACATGCCAGCGCGACGGCAAGGGCCTTTAGAGATCGGTTCAATTCAGCGTGCTTCGCAGGTGGAGGAGGTCACTCCTATCGATCTTAAGGCCTGCGCTGTCGTAGCCAGCAGCCGGTCGAGAGCAGTCGTGACGGCGGCGGCGGGCCTCCGCTGGTTGAAGGCGGTCTCGACGTCGTTCTTAGCCTCCAGCATCCCGGCCGCAACGGCGCGGTCCCGGTTCTGAGCCTCTGCGGCGATCACGTGCAGCGGGGAGTGGACCCGGCCGAAGAACAGGTTGGCCGCCCCTTCCACATCAGTTTCCGCAAGAGTGCGCACCCGACAGAGGTCGGTGTAGGAACGAGCCAGGTCGCTCGACGCCGAACTGGAATCGCCGGCCTGGGGATTCCCCTGGGCCCTCAGATAGAAGAACGCCACGATGGCCGCCAGGCCCAAGGCGCCAAGCAGAAGCACCGGCGTCCACCTCCGGAACGGCGAGGGCTCAGGAGCCAAGAATCTGCGTCATCTGGTTGAGCTGCGCGCCCACCGCGGACGCGACGGACGGCGCCAGCTCCTCGCGATCCAGGTACTTGTCGACCTCCTGGCGGGCGTCCTCCACCGCGTCGAAGGCGTCGTCGACGTCGCCCCGATCGTTCTCGGAGATCGCCTTGTTCACCTCGTCCATTATGTTGTCGGCCGCCCGCTCGGATGCCTGCCCGGACTGGACAGCGGCACCGAGGATGCCGGATATGCGGCCTCCGGCTCCGCGTAGCGCCTGAGCCTTTGCCGGGTCCCCGCCGGCCGGAGTCTCGGCGGGTGTGGGGGACGGCGACTCCGTCGGTGTGGGAGTCGGACTGGGGGACGGCGACTCGGAGGGCGTCGGAGAGGGGGACGGCGGCGGCGGCGGAGGCGGAGGCTGAAGGGTTTGGGCAGCCGGGGGCCGCTCGTCGCCGCTCAGCAGGTTGACCGCCAGGGCTATGGCGCCTCCGGCGATCAACAGGACCGCAGCCACCAGAAGGCCGATTCTGCGGGGTGGTTCCGGTGGCGGGGCCTCACGCAACACCCGGGTCCGCTCCGACGGAGCCTGCACGATTGTCGCTCCGGCGTCGGCGGATGCACCTGGGGCCGGCGGAGTGAATGTCGCGGCGCCGAGGTCCCGCGCCAGCGAGGTCGTGTCGGCGTACCGGTCCTCGGGTCTTTTCGCCAGGGCGGTCATCACTACCCGTTCCAGGAAGGCGGGGATGCCGGGCACCAGTGCGGAGGGGGGCTCGGGTTCCTCGCTCGCCAGCTTGGTCGCCATCTCCATTAGGGTGTCGCCGGTGATGGGCGGCCGTCCGGTCAGCATCTCGTACATGACGCAGCCGACTGCGTAGATGTCGGCTCGCCGGTCGACCGGCTTGCCGTACGCCTGCTCCGGAGCCAGGTACCGCACCGTCCCCAGGACCGCGCCCACCTCCGTGAGGCCCTCCGTCTTGGTCTTGGCGATGCCGAAGTCCATGACCTTCACCCGGCCGTCCGGTTCGATCATGATGTTGGCCGGTTTGATGTCGCGGTGCACGATGCCTTTGTCGTGCGCCGCCTGTAGCCCCGCGCACACGCTGAGAGTGATGGCTACCACCCGATCCGGATCCATGGGGGCCTGACTGCGGATCACGGCGTCCAGCGTCGAGCCCTCCACGTACTCGAGAACGATGTAGTGGAGGTCTCCGTCGGAACCGATGTCGTAGATTCCGACAAGGTTCGGGTGGTTCAACGACGCAACGGCCTGGGCCTCCCGCTCGAAGCGGGCTATGAACGCAGGGTCCGAGGCCAGATTCGCCGACAGCACCTTCAGAGCTACGGTGCGGCCGAGCACGGTGTCGGTCCCCTGGTAGACCCTCGCCATGCCGCCCTCGGCGATCAGCCGGTCGATGCGGTAGCGATTGCCGAGCTGTTCGGGGAGCTCCCTGGCCAACGTCCGGTCCGGCCGGCTTACCGTTCGTCCAGCGCCGGAACCGGTTCGGGCGGCGGAGCGCCGATGTACCGCCCGCTCGGGCGGATGATGCGGTTGTCGGATGCCTGCTCCAGGACGTGGGCGGTCCACCCGATGGCCCGGCTGCAGGCAAAGGTGGGGGTGAACAGGTCTGGCGGCAGGCCGATGCTCTCCATGACTATTGAGGCGTAGTACTCGACATTCGCGTAGAGCTGGCGCCCCGGCTTAAGCTCGCGAAGGATCTCGACGACCCGTGACTCGAGGTACTTGGCGAAACCGACGCGGGGGCCGCCCAGCTCCTCGGCGATACCCCGCAGCATCTTGGACCTCGGGTCGTCGGTCTTGTAGACCGGGTGGCCAAAGCCCATGATGCGGCGCCCTTCCTGGACCGCCGAGCGGATCCATGGATCCGCCTGCTCCGGCCTCTTGATCGCATCGAGCATCTCCAGCGCCCGGCTCGGTGCTCCGCCGTGGAGCGGACCCGACAAACTCCCGAGCGCGGCGACCACCGCTGCGCCCAGATCGGCACCCGTGGAGGTCACCACGCGAGCGGTGAAGGTCGACGCGTTGAACCCGTGGTCGATGGTGCTCGCGAGGTACTTCTCGATCGCCCGCGCATGCTGCTCCGGCGGGATTCGTCCGTTCCACATGTACAGGTAGTTGGCGGCGTAGCCGAGGTCGGGGTCGGGATCGATCGGCTCCTCGCCGTGGTTCAGGCGGTGCAGCGCCATGATGAGCGACGGGATGACGGCGCAGACCCTCATCGCCTGCTCCTTGAGGACGCCGGGGGCCAGGTCGATCCAGGGCCGGAATCCCCAAGAGGAGCAGAGCAGAGAGAGGGCCGACCGCAGCGCCTCCAGAGGCACGAAGTCGGTCCCCATGCGGGCGACCGACGGGAGAACCGCCTTGAGGTCCTCGGGGATCACCCGGTGCTTGCGGACACCGGCGGAGAACTCCTCGAGCTCCTGCCGGTTGGGCAGCTTGCCCTCGTGCAGCAGGTACCAGACCTCCTCGAAGGAGCACTGCTGTGCCAGCTCGATAGCGCTGTACTGGCGGTAGTGGTAGAAGCCTTCGGTGCCCCGGACGTCCCCCACCTGCGTCTCGGCGACCACCACCCCCTTCAAACCCTTTGGCACCTCGATGGCGGGCGTCCCGAACGCCTGGATCTGGGCGATGTTCATCATGTCCCGCATGGAGACCACGCCCACCAGGCGCGAGTCCTGGACGACCGGCATGTGCCGGAAGCCCCGCTCGGCGAGCAGGTTCAAAGCCGTCTCCACCGGGGCGTCCGGTGTCACGGTCTGCGGATCCGGCGCCATCCAGTCGCTCACCAGGCCGAAGGTGTTGCCGGCGCTCGACGCGGCGAACCGGACGAGGTCTCTCTCGGTCAGGATGCCGATGGGCCGCTCGTCCTCCACCACAATGACTGAGCCCACGCCGGCCCGGTGCATCATCCGGGCCGCCTGCTGCACGGTCTGCGACGGCACTGCGGTTACCACAGGGTGGCTCATGATCTCGCCGACGGTCCGGCTGCGGGTCTTCTCTGGCATGGGAAGCTCCTTGCTCAGGGCTTGTGCGAGGACCGGAACTCCCGGCCCTTTGGGCTCAGCCGCCGCCAAGATACCAATTGTGACCGGATCATCGGTCCCGTGACGGCTGCGGGGTGAAATCAGATCGGCGGCCAGGGGTAAGGCCTTCCCGGACCGGGGGCCGGAAACACCTGCATGTCGAGGACTTGCTCGGCCCGGTGCAACAAAAGCTCGATCTCCTCCGGCTCCAGCAGCTCGGCCAGGCCCGCCTGATGCTCGGACCGGACGCTTTGCCGGAGCCGCTCCACCGCGGCAAGCGAGTCCTCGGGAATGGCGTCCCCGACCCAGTCCCACAGGACCGTCCGCAGCTTCGGCTCGGCGTGGAAGCACAAACCGTGGTCCACGGCCCAGAGCCGGCCGTCGTTGCCCTTCAGCACGTGCCCAGCCTTGCGGTCCGCGTTGTTGGCAACCAGATCGAACACGGCAATCCGTTTCAGCTCCGCCTCGTGCGCCGGCGCGAGGTTGAACGCGTGGAAAGCGGGGTCGTGCTCGATGAACTGCTGCACCATGCCGATGCCGAAGGGGCCGTCCCGCAGCACCGTCGAGGGTACGTGCAACCATCCGGCGGCGACGCTTACCCGGTAGGCGGCCACTTCCCTCAGACACAGGCTCCCCGAGGGGAAGTCCCACAGCGGCGTCTCGCCCCGGCGGGGCTTGTAGACGACCAGCGTCCGGCCGTTGCTTTCCAGCCGGGCGAGGAACGTGTAGTTGGAGGATGCAGGCAGAAGCCCCAGGATCTCCAGGTTCCCGCCGGTCAGGTCCGCCGGCGCCAGTGCCGAGCCGGAGCTAGCGGGCTCGGGGGTTGTGCCCATTCGTAGCCGGGCAGATGTGCCCGTCGGGCTCCATCGGGTGGCCGCACAGAGGGCAGGTGGGCCGGCCCTGGCCAACCACCTTCATGCCCTGGACACCGAACGCCGCAAGCTGGCGAGGGGTCACAACGATCCGCACTGCGGCAGGCATGTTGAGCTCCACCTCGGTCAGCTCCGAGAAGGAGATCTCGATCACGTTGCGCTCGTCGTCGTAGCGCATGGTGATGGTGTCGCCGTCGACGCGGAAAGCCGGCTGGTCGGCCTTGAGCGCCATAGCGGCCTCGAACTGGGGGGTGGAGGCGCCGAGGGGGCCTTTGCCAAGCAGCTCCTTGGTCATCTCGTGCTCGCCGATCTGGCTCAAAAGCTCGTAGCTGGCCCGGGCCATAGCGACCACCTGCTCCTTCTCCAGCACCCAGCTGGCAACCTCACCGCCGCGACCGGCCTGCAGCATGAACACTCGGCGCCCGGGTTGCCCGACCGCTCCAGTGGTGAATGTTTCCGCCGGGTCGAAGTCGAAGTCCTGGCTCACGTCGCCTTTCCTTGCCTGGGAGCCGCCTTTCCGGCCGGCTCCGACGCTTTGCTCAAGCTGTCGAACAGCTCGCTGTAGCCGCCGGTGTCGCTGGCGTTGATGAGGTGAGGCGTCCCCTCGCTCAGGTGCAGGGTGGTGATCGACGCCGGAGCAATGTTGATTCGATCATAAAGGTCGATGCCCAGTCCGAGACAGGCAGCGACTATGAGCTTGATCATGTCGCAGTGGGAACATGCGACCACGACCTTGTCCTTGTGCTTCAACCGGATGTTCTCGACCGCCGCCATTCCGCGGGACTGCGCTTCCCTGATGGTCTCCCCGCCCGGAAACCGGAAGTCGGCGGGGCGGGCTCGCAGCAGCTTCCACGACTTGGTGCCGTTCAAGCTCTTGAGCGACCGGCCCTGCCAGCTGCCGTAGTCGATCTCAGCCAGGTCCTCCACGACCTGCACCTTCAGCCTGTGGTGGCCGGCGATGGCCTCCGCAGTCTCGGTGCACCGCTCCATCGGACTCGAGAACACCGCCTTCAACGGGGCGTCGGCGAGCCTGAGTCCGGTCGCCTCCGCCTGCTTCCGCCCCTTCTCGGACAGGGCGAATCCGGGAAGACGGCCGATGAGCTTCTGGCCGGTGACGGGGGTCAGGGCGTGACGTACCAGAAAGAGGATCACTTTCGATGTATACCGCATCCTCGGAATTGCACCCGCGGGATTAGACTTCCGCCGTGACGGACAAGCGGATCGAGAGCGACAGCATGGGCCCGGTGGAGGTGCCGGCGCACGCCCTGTACGGGGCGCAGACCCAAAGGGCGGTCGACAACTTCACCATCTCAGACTGGCGATTCGGCCGCCGCTTCCTGCAGGCTCTGGGCCTGGTGAAGTGGTCGGCGGCTCAAGTGAACGCCCAGCTTGGCCTCCTCGACGAGGACTTGGCGGCCGCAATCTCCGATGCGGCGGAGCAGGTGGCCCTCGGCGAGCACGACGGCGACTTCCCGGTCGACGTCTTCCAGACCGGCTCCGGAACCTCTACCAACATGAACGCCAATGAGGTGATAGCCAACCTGGCCAACCGAAGCCTCGGCTTCGACCTTGGCGCCAAGAAGCCCGTCCACCCCAACGATCACGTGAACCTGTGCCAGTCGTCGAACGACGTGATCCCGACGGCGACCCATATCGCCGCCCTGCTTGCCATCGACGAGGAGCTTCTCCCTGCACTGGCCGCCCTCCAGGAAGTGCTGGTCGCGAAGTCGCAGGAGTTCGACCACATAGTGAAGTCGGGCCGCACACACCTCATGGACGCCACGCCGGTCCGGCTTGGCCAGGAGTTCGGCGGATATGCGTCGCAGGTAGAGCACGGCGTCGCCCGGATCCGCCAGGTTCGCACCGACCTGCTGGAGCTGGCGCTCGGAGGAACTGCGGTCGGGACGGGGGTCAACGCCCACCCCGAGTTCGCCCCCCGGGCGATCGCTTCCCTGTCGGAACGGCTCGGCCTGGACCTCAGGGAGGCGGCCAACCACTTCGAGGCCCAGAGCGCCCGGGACGCCGTCGTCGCCGCCTCCGGAGCGGTGAGAACTGTAGCGGTGTCGCTCGCCCGTATAGCGAACGACCTGAGGTGGCTGGCCTCCGGACCGGCATCGGGCCTCGGCGAGATCCGCCTGCCGAGTCTTCAGCCGGGATCCAGCATCATGCCCGGCAAGGTCAACCCCGTCATACCCGAGGCGGTGATCCAGGTGGCGGCGCAGGTCATCGGCAACGACGCCGCCATCACCCTGGGCGGCCTGGGCAGCATCTTCGAGCTCAACACGATGATGCCTCTCATGGCGCACGATTTGCTGTTCTCGGTTGAGTCCCTCGGTGCGGCAGCGCGGCTGCTGGCCGACAAATGCGTGGCGGGGATAGTGGCCGACGAGAAGCGGTGCGCCGACCTGCTGTTCGGCAGCCTGGTGCTCGTGACGGCACTCGTCCCCGAGATCGGGTACGACGCCGCCGCTCAGGTATCGAAACGTGCGTACGAAAGTGGTAGGACTCTCAAGGAGACGGTCGTCGAGATGGGTCTGCTCACCGCCGAGCAGGTGGACCGGGCGCTCGACGTCCGCAGCATGACCGAGGGCGGGATGGAGCCCGGCGGGGGAACGGGGGGGTTGAGTTGATTCGAGTCGGAGCCGCCATCTCCACCCACGGCACGCCGGCCGCCGCAGCCAACGAGGTGTTCGAGCGGGCCGTGTCCACTTTGGACGGCGCCAAACCCGATCTTGCCTTCGTCTTTGTCTCGGCCGCTTACGGCACGGAGGTCGAGCAGATCGTTTCCGTGCTGGCCCCTCGCCTGGCCGGCGCGGTCCTTCTCGGCTGCACCACTCAGGCGTCCATAGGCGAGGACCGAGAGGTCGAGATCGGCCCCGCCGTGTCCCTCTGGGTGGCGTCCCTCCCCGAGGCGACCCTCCGCCCGTTCGAGGTCTCTTTCCAGAACACCCCCGACGGGCAGGCGCTGGTTGGCTTCCCGCTCGTGGAGGATTCCATCAAAGCGGTCTTCCTCCTGGCCGACCCCTACACCTTTCCGACGCAGCACCTGCTGCAGAACCTGAACGACGACCACCCGGACCTACCGGTCTTCGGTGGCCAGGCGAGCGGCGCCGGCGCCGGCCAGATCGCGCTCATCCTGGGCGACAAGGTGCTGAACGGGGGCGCGGTTGGGGTGCAGATAGGCGGCAGCATCGACATCGCCCCACTGGTCTCCCAGGGCTGCAAGCCGATCGGCGACCCGTTCATCGTGACCAGAGCCCGCGGCAACATCATCTTCCAGCTGGGCGGTAAGCCGCCTCTGGTTCGGCTGCGGGACATCATGGCGAAGATGTCCCGGGAGGAGCGAGCCCGGGCCGCCCACAACCTGCACCTTGGGGTGGTCATAGACGAGCGCCAACCTGATCCCGGTCCGGGCGACTTCCTGATTCGGTCGGTACTGCAAGCCGACCCGGAGACGGGAGCGATATCGGTCGGTGACGTCGTGACGGTCGGCCAGACCGTGCAGTTCCAGGTGCGGGACGCCGCCACGGCCGATGCCGACCTTCGCGGCCTGCTCGAGGAGAGGCTTGGTCAGATGGGGGGCCGGCTCCCAGTGGGCGCTCTGCTGTTCACCTGCAACGGCAGGGGGTCGAACATGTTCGGCCAGCCCGACCACGACGTTGGCGTGATCCGGGACAACGTGCCGGGGATGCCGGTGGCCGGCATGTTCTGCGGCGGAGAGATCGGACCAATCGGAGGCAAGAACTTCCTTCACGGCTACACCGCGAGCCTGGCCCTGTTCCTGGAGCCGTTCCCCGGCCGCGACGAGTAGCCGCTCTCAGGATTCGTCCGGGTACCCGATCAGCTCACCGATCCGGTCCAGCATCCGGGTTGGCTCGAACGGCTTGGGGAAGATGTTCTCCTCCCCTATCTGGCCGCGCAGCGCCTCCAGCGACTCGTACTTTCCGCTGACCACGAGTACCGGCACGGTGGACAGCTTGGAGTGCCGGCGCATGGTCGTCAGCACCTTCTCTCCATCGACCCCCGGCATCATGAGGTCGAGGATCATCAGGTCGGGCAGCAGCTGTTCCGCCTTG
>DATAAN010000279.1:0-11478 GCA_036260105.1 Actinomycetota bacterium | reverse complement strand
CGACTGGCCGGCGACCACGCTGACGTGTTCAGCCAGCTGCCGGAGGAGCTTCACGCACGGCTGCTCCGGGACTACATCAACTCGGCCAGCTTCCACGACCTCCCGAGCGACCTGTTGGATGCGCTCGCAGCGCCGTGGCTGGGCGTCGCCGGTCAGAGCGCTTTCTATCGCCAGCTCGAGCAGCGCCGCGCCGACGGGGCATACATCGAACGAATGCGATCGCGGTACACCACGATCCAAATGCCGGTGCTCATCAGCGCAGGAATCGATGACAACTGGGTGCCCGTCCGCCGGAGCCACGAATTCACGGAACTAGTTCCCGACTGCGAACTAGCCACCTTCGACAACGCCGGCCACCTCCTGCAGGTAGACCGGCCCGCACAGCTGACAGCGCTCCTGCTCGACTTCCTGGACCGGCACGCTCCGTAACCCGAACGAGCAACGTCGGCGCGGCTGGAGTCAGTGCGCTGCCGCCCGGATTAAGCTGTCCGTTCCGAACCAAGGCCCCCGGCACGGTGAAGCCACCCCTTGTTTAAGGTCCATATTGGGCCGCCAGTCGATCAGAACAGCGCCGAACGACGCCGTGCCATGATCACCGAGGGTGGTCTGGCACGATTTGACCATGCGTAACCAGGCCTAAAATGAGGTTGCCTCTGCAAGGCAGAGTCGAGGGTTAGAGTCCCTCGGCTCAACGCCCACCACACCACACAGGCTTCAGCTTCAGAAGTGGCATCTAGTTCAAATGGCATAAGGACCGAAGAACTGCGGTGCAGCGTCGGCTCGCGGACGATCTGCTTCCTTGAAGCCGGTCAGCCCGACGGCAAGCCCTGTTTGTTCGTTCACGGTTCACCCGGCTGCCGCCTTCAGGCGCTGCGCTTCAGGTCCGGCCTCGAGCAGCACAACCTGCGCCTGATTGCGCCCGACCGGCCGGGCTGCGGCTGCACCTTCCCGTCGCACGAGGACACTGCCGCCGTGTCTGACATCGAAGCCCTTCTCGATTTTCTCGGGATCGAGGCGATCCCCGTGTTGGCCGTCTCGGGAGGAGTGGCGACTGCCCTGGCGGCGGCGAGCGCCCTGCCCGACCGCATCACCTCCCTGGTCCTCGTGTCGGGACTGGGTCTACTGACGACGAAGGAAAACATCCGAGAGGCCACTGCCGGCCAGCGATTGCTGATGTCTCTGGCCAGGCGTCGACCGGCGGCCGTCAGGCTTGCTCTGCTCCCCGCCGTCCTGGCGGTCCGCTTCGTCCGGACACCCAGCGGATCCGGACCGGAAGCCGAGCGGCTGGCCGCTCTCGTATCCGAGATGAAAGCAACGTTCCAGCAGGGGACGCCAGGGCCGGCGCTGGATTTGATCCGGGCGTCCCACGCCGAACGGGTGGACTTGTCGTCGATCCGTCAGCCGGTTGTGGCTTGGCACGGCTCAGACGATCGTCAGGCGCCGCTAACCGCCATGTCGGCCCTCATCGGGCAGTTACCCCGAGGTGAGCTTCACGTACTCGCGGGCGAGGACCACTTCCTCTTCGAGCGCCACGCTGCCGAAATCCTTTCGGGTATCGAGAAGCGCTGAGGCCTTTCCCCAACTCCTTCCCATACAAGCCGCCTCACCTAAATGGGAATAAAGCTTCCGTGAGCATCCAAAAAGACGCCCTAAGCCGGCTGGTCAGCCTGTTCGCTGCTTTGTCCCTGATTCTCGCCGCCTGCGGCGACGCAGAGAACCCGCGGGCTGAGCCGACCAACGCCCGAAGTCGGATTACCGCTGCTCCGCAAGAGGCCTCACCAGCGCCGGCTGCCAGCCCCGAGGAACCGGCACCGACAGACGACGGCATGCGGCCGACCCGTGAGGTGCTGGTCGAGCGGGATGTGAAGGGCCTCGGCGTCAAGGACGAGAGGGTTCTGGAGGCGATGAGGGACGTCCCCCGCCACCTGTTCGTTCCCGAGGAGCAGCGAAGCCGAGCCTACGAGAACCGTCCGCTTCCGATCGGGTTCGGGCAGACGATCAGCCAGCCGTACATCGTCGGGCTCATGTCGGAGCTGCTCGACGTGCAGCCTGGGGAGAAGGTGCTGGAGATCGGTACCGGCTCCGGCTACCAGGCGGCGATACTCGCCGAGCTAACCGACAAGGTGTGGTCGATCGAGATCATTCCCGAGCTGGCCAGCCGGTCGCGCTCGACGCTGCGGCGCCTCGGCTACGACGTCACTGTGCGGCAGGCCGACGGCTACCTGGGCTGGCCGGAGAACGGCCCGTACGACGGCATCATCGTCACCGCGGCCCCGGACCACATACCGCAGCCGCTGGTCCAGCAGCTTGCGGAAGGAGGAACGATGGTCCTGCCGGTCGGAGCCCCCGGGAGCTACCAGACCCTGTGGCGGGTGACGAAGCGCAACGGCCAGACCGTCTCGGAGAACATCACGGACGTGGCGTTCGTCCCACTCGTGCGTAACCGGCGCTGAGGAACTTGCCGGCGGGGCGAGAACCCGCCGTGAGACAGGCGACGAGGTACGCCGCCGCCCCCAGCCACAGGACCACCGAGTACCCCCAGGACAGAGAGACGAGTGCGGCGACGATCGCGCCGATAACCGACATGAACCCGTTCAGCCCCCACGCCATCGGCACCCAGCTCGGCCGCTCGGTTTCCAGCCAGGTCAGTCCACGGGGAAACCCGACTCCCATCAAGGTGCCGAGCGGAATGAGGAGAAGCATGGCAATCGCGATCCGAACCGGCAGGGCGAGGGTCAAGGCGGCCTGCAATACGGGCGTCAGCACGACGCCGTAGAGCGCGATCAGGCCGGCCAGCACTCCCAGCGCCGGCCGCCAGGGGATGCGGGGCGATAAAGCGCTTCCCACTCCGGAGAACGCGAGCAGCCCGAAGAGCACGAGGGTGAACGCGCCCGCCGAGTGGTCGAGAAGTAGCATGAAGCGGCCCACGAGCGCCACCTCCACGACGAGGAAGCCCAGCCCGAGCATCGCGAAGTAGACCGCCGGGCGCCACGTTGCCCGGCCTCCCGCAACGCCTTTTTCCCTGCGGCGTATGGCCAAGGCCGGCACGACGAGCAGGACCGCGGCAAGCAGAGAGGTAACGGCGAGCAGGCCGAGAACCAGCAGGTAACCGCTGCCTCCAAACGGCTGCCAGGTCCGGCCCAGCAGCCCGAGAACGGTCGGCGTCTGCGCCCACTTGAAAAAATGGAAGAAGAACGGGCGGTCGTCCCGAATCGGGCTCACCTCGTACTCGTAGCGCTCGTAGAACCGCTCAGGTTGGCTGAGCAGGCCCTGGAAGGCGTCGTAGTAGCGGTCGTTTCGCAGCACGTTGAACCGGTTGGTCTCGGAGCGCCGGATGCCCGGGTAGTAGACGAGGTCGAACTGGCGGCTGCCGGCAAAGTCCTGGACGGCTGCGATCTCGGCGGCGCTGAACGGCTCGGTCTTGGCCAGCAGGAGCATGGTCGAGAAGGACCGGAGTGCGATGATTCGCCGGCCCGGGTTCCCGTGCGGGGCAACCGCCTCGGCGATTCCGGCGGCGGCCCGCACCTCCTCGGTGGGCGGCAGCTGCAGCCAGCGGTGAGCGACCAGGATTCCGTCCGGTTGCAGCCGGTCGAGGTAGTTCCGGAACGCCTCAACCGTCAGCGGGTAGGTCTCGGAAAGCGAGAAGGCGCCAACGCTCACCGTCCTCCGGTTCTCCGACAGGGCGAGCGAGATGACGTCGAAGCGGTCGCCTTTCCCGGCGAGGTAGGCCCGCGGGTTGGTGCCGGCCAGCTCCACCCTGGGGTCCTGGAACACCCTTCCCGCCCTGGAGGCCAGCCGGTCCTCGAGAAGCGTCGCCAGCAACTTGTTGCTCTCCAGCGCCAGGACTGAACGGGCCCCTCCGGCGAGCGCCGTGGCGACCTCCAGGCCGCCGCCCGGCTGCACGACGAGAGCCCGCGCCCCTGGTCTCAGGCGATAGGCCGCCAGCGAGGGCAGGGCTTCGAAAAACGCCGGGTCCGTCCGGTCGATCCGGGTGAGCGGCAAGACCGTGTCCCCGTCGACCACGGCAGCCGACTGTTCCGGAAGCTGTCCGCCGTAGCCGGGGCTGAGGCCGGGTGCGGAGTGCACCGATGCACTGTCGACGACGTCGATGGCTGCCTCGGCGTTCGATGCGCTAAGGGCGAGGCCGGCATCGGGCAGGTTGAGGAGCTGGGGGAGGGGCTTGTACTCGGACATGCGGACCTGGATCCAGCCCGGATTCACCACGGCAACCCCGGCCAGCGCCCCGGCAAGCACGGCCGCCGCTCCGCTAACCGCCCGCGAGCCGACGGGTAGTCCGCCTCCTGTTCCGGCCGCCAGAGATGGCGCGGCAAGGGCGGCGCCGGCGGCGGCGGCGAGGAGCGCCTGCGGCGGGCTCACCCACTGGAGCAGGGCGAGCGCCGCCAGGCCTCCTGCGCCGGACCCGGCAAGGCCCGAAGCGTAGATGAAGCCCGACCGGCCCGGATTGGATGTGATCGGAATGCCCTGAACGAGACCGGTCAGCAGGAAAGGCAGGGCGAACGCCGCCAGATAGGCGGCCAGCCAGGGCAGCTGCAGAGGATCCCACCCCACTCGGTAGGGATCGAGGGGTATCCGGCTGGCTAGCAAATACCCGCCGGCGAACGCCGCGGCCGAGGCGAGGCCCAGGCCGCCCAGGAAGGTCCCACGGACCCGCTCCCGCCATTTGGGACGCAGGGCAAGAAGGGTTCCGCTGATGCCGAAGCCCAAGAGCCCGAGGCTCATCGCCAGGAAGGCGAAGTGGTATCCGTAGGCGAGTGAGAAGATCCGGGTTAGAGCAACCTCGTAGACGATCGTGGCGCCGGCGACCAGCCCAACACCCAGGTAGAGAAGCCGCCCGCGCACCTCGACGGAAAAGCTCTCGCGCCGGGCTTCAGAACAGCGGGTAGATGAACGCGCCTGCGCCCGTGCTGCCGAGGAGCATCACCAGGCCCAGTAGTGCCAGGACGAGGATCATCGGGATCATCCACCAGCGCTTGTTGCGCCAGACGAACGAGGAGAGCTCCGACGCCATTCCCCGGCGCCGGCCGGATGCCGCCTGCTCGAACTCGGTGGGTTCCCGCTCGTCCGCCATACCGTCTTCCTTTCTCTATGACTGCCGGAAGTAATCGTCGCTCGGCCGGGTTTCCTGCCGCTCGTTCCAGTAGGTCGGGGCCTGCCTGTCGATCTTCAGTCCCAGAAGATCCTTGCCCGCCAGCCGCATGAGCAGTCCGGTCGGGGTGACTACGCCGAGGAAAACCGCCCCGAGCAGCAGCTTGGTGACCACCCAGCCGATCGGGTAGGTGAGGTAGCCGAATCCGAGAAAAACGGGCCGCCGAAGCCGGGGCACGGCCCAGAAGGCCAAGGTTACGACCGCCCCGGCCACCCAAATCGACGTCTTCGCCGAATCCGACGCGGTCCGGTGATGGACCAGGTAGCCCAACAGGGCCGAGAAGACGGGCAGGCCGGCGCCGAACCACATCAGGTCCTTGCGCGAAGGATCTTTGTTCAGGTGCATGTCAGTCCAGAGCGAACTGTCGCAGGTGGTCGGCAGCCACCTCGGCCGCCGTCTCCGGCTGATCCGACTTCAACAGCAGGCAGTTGCCGGCAACCAGCGCGTCCATCCCCGTAGCCATGAAGCAGCGGTATGCGTCCTCGGGGGTGCATACGATCGGTTCGCCCCGGACGTTGAACGAGGTGTTGATGAGCACCGGGCAGCCGGTCTGGTTCTCGAACTCGGCCAGCAAGTCGTAGAAGCGGCCGTTTCGGGACCGGTCGACGGTCTGCACGCGGGCGGAGAAGTCGACGTGAGTGACCGCCGGGATGTCGGAGCGGCTCAGCTTTAGGCGCTCCAGCCCCGCAGCTCCGAAATCGGCTCCATCGACGCGGTGGTCCCGGGCAACCGGCACGACCAGCAGCATGTACGGGCTTTCCCTGGCCTTGCCCATGTCGAACCACTGGTTTGCGTGCTCGGCCAGCACCGCGGGGGCGAACGGCCGGAACGACTCCCGGAACTTGATCTTGAGGTTCATCTTGCTCTGCATGGCCGGGTCTCTTGGGTCCCCGAGGATGCTTCGGGACCCCAGGGCGCGAGGGCCGAACTCCATCCGGTCCTGGAACCATCCGACCACCATGCCGGCGGCGAGCAGACCGGCGGTCTTCCGGGTTACCTCCGACTCCGGAAGCACTTCGAACGGCGCATCCAGGGCGCACAGGCGCCTCTCGACCTCCGACTGCTCGAACCTTGGACCGAGAAACGAGCCGGACATGCGATCTGCGGTTGCAGGGAAGCGCGGACGGTCGAGCAGCTGGTGCCACACCAGAAGGGCCGCCCCCAGGGCGCCTCCGGCGTCCCCGGCGGCGGGTTGCACCCAGATGTCGTCGAACGGGCCGTTTTCCAGCAGATGCCGGTTGGAGACGCAGTTCAAAGCCACGCCGCCCGCCATGCAGAGCCGCCGGGCGCCGGTGGCTCGGTGGGCGAAGCGGCCGGCGCGAAGCACCGCCTCGTCGGTCACCTCCTGGATCGAGGCGGCCAGGTCCATCTCGCGCTGCGTCAGGTCGCTTTCCGGATCTCTCGGCGGCCCACCGAAGAGCCGGTGAAACTTCTCGGTCGTCATGGTGAGGCCCCGGGCGAACTTGAAGTAGCTCATGTCGAGCCGCAGGGAACCGTCTTCTTTGAGATCGAGCAGGTGCTCCAGGATCGTGCTGGTAAATATCGGGTCCCCGTACGGGGCCAGCCCCATCAGCTTGTACTCGCCTGAGTTCACCCTGAAGCCGCAGTAGGAGGTGAACGCCGAGTAGAGCAGCCCGAGGCTGTGCGGAAACTTCATCTCACTGAGAAGGCGAATGCGATTGCCGGTCCCCAAGCCCACCGCTCCGGTGGTCCACTCGCCGACGCCGTCGAGGGTCAGGATCGCCGCGTCGTCGAACGGCGATGGAAAGAAGGCGCTGGCCGCGTGAGACTCGTGGTGCTCGCAGAACACGAAGCGTCTGGAGTACCGCCCATCCAAGCCCTTGTGGAGCTCGCGGGTGATGTGCAGCTTCTGGCGCAGCCAGATCGGCATCGCCCGGCCGAAGGAACGGAACCCGGCCGGGGCGTAGGAGACGTAGGTCTGGAGCAGCCGGTCGAATTTCAGCAGCGGTTTTTCGTAGAAGGTGACGTAGTCCAGGTCCTCCGGCCTGATGCCGGCCTGCGACAGGCAGCTCTCGATCGCCTTCACCGGCAGGGCGTCGTCGTGCTTTATCCGGGAGAACCGCTCCTCTTGCGCTGCCGCCACCACCTCTCCGTCCACCACCAGGGCGGCCGCCGAGTCGTGGTAGAAGGCCGAGATCCCCAGGATCGCCGTCACGGGGCGAGCAGGCTCTCGACTGCGGGAGCGATCAGGCCGGCGACCCTCCGGTGGCCCTCGGCGTTCAGGTGACCGTCGTTGGGAATCCGGTAGGGGGACTGGTCGGCACCCAGGACGGAGTCGGCACGGAGGATCTGGATGCCTGCCGCCTGGAATCCGGCGACGTCGAGTTGCGCCAGGTCCGGGTCCGAGGCCACCATGACGAACCGGGCTCCAGCCTCCCGCACCTCCGTCGACAGCTGCCTGATCAGCGCAGAGGTCAGGCGGTGCGCGAATTCCTGCTGCGCCTCGGGCACGCCTTCGGGCAATCCCTCGGGGAGAGGCGGCGGTGGCTCAGCCGCGGCGGCGACCCTGAGCCGGGGCTCCTGCGTCGGGGGGACCGCGGCCGGTTGGCCGGGTTGACCGGTGTTCCACAGCCGGCGGAGCAGATCCGGATTCTGGCGGAGCCGGGTGGCCACGAAGCTGAAGGCGGCGAACCGGTCGGACAAGTTGGTCTCGAGCCAGCAGAGGCTTCTCGTGCGGAGCCCGTCCTGCCGGCGCACCCGGAAGGATTCGTCCAGGCGGACCGAGGAGCAGAACGGATAGTCGGGCACCGGTGCGCCCTCCAGCCGGAGCGTGCCGTCGTCGTCGAGGACGAAGGCCGCCTTGCCGAAGGGACGTTTGGGGCGGTGGAGCGTCGTGTTGTCCTCGGCGTCGTTGATGACCTTGTCGTAGATGACGACCTCGGGCTGCAGCTCCCGGAGGCGCTGCCGGAACAGGAGCAGCGCCTGGTCGGTGCCGTAACCCCGAACGCCGGCGTTGATGGCCTGGACCGGAGCGCCGAGCCGCTCCTGGAGCATCTCGCCGGCGAGGTGCGCGAACGTCCGGTCCTCCGGGACCTCGAAACCGGCGGTCTGGGAGTCGCCCAGAAATACCACCCGGTGGCCGCCTTCCGGCACCGGCGTCGGCTCGGGGCCGCGCAGCCCTAGGGAGTTGATGCGGATGGGCGTGCGGAACAGGATCGGAAAAGGCCTCGGTCCGACGTAGGTTCCCGTCGAGTTCGGCTCCAGGGTCCACCCGAGGGTGCTGTCGGCCTTCCAGAACGCCTCAGGCTTGGAGTAGACGTCGTAGATCGGCCGGTAGCCCGCCAGCCGGAAGCCGACCTCGACCAGGCCCACGGTGAAGATCATCGAGGCCACGGCGAGGAGCAGCTTCTTCAGCACGCGAAGGCGGTGGCGGAGTATTTTGCTGCCGGAAGGGAGGCCATCGCCGAGGGGATCCGCACATGGCGATTGTAGGCTGCCGAGGCGCCGACGGAGCCGAGGAGCTTGTATAGGACCGGGACTGGGGGCGACGGGCGACGCGGACGGCGACCGCGGGACCGCCTAAGCTGGGCGAGGGGTCGGTGGACCTCGGAGATCCCTTCGGGTATTCGTGAGTCATCGGAGGACGTGGGATGGTTTGCGGGCTGGTCAAGCACTCGAACGTACCGGTCCTCGTAGTCCCTTAACCGCCGCGAGGGCCACTGAGCGGCGTGTCTGCATCACCCCGATTCGGCTAGCCAGCACCCTTACGCGTGGCTGCGCGTCCGGGCGACCATAACCCTGCCGACCCGAGTGCACTAGAGAAAGGAACTGCCCCATGCGACGAATGAAGTCTCCTGTCGCGGCTGCTGTCGCCAGCTCGATCCTGACCGCCAGCCTGGTCGGGGGAGTGGCCATCGCCCAAACCTCCGAGCCGGCGGTGATCACCGCATGCGTACAGAGCCACAACGGCAGTGTGCGCATCGTCGGCAGCGCCGAGGACTGTAAGTCAAACGAGAGCGGCCTGGTTTGGAACCAGCAAGGCCCCCAGGGACCGCAGGGTTTGCCGGGCGAGAAGGGGGAGCAGGGCGACCCTGGACCGGCCGGGCCCAGCGGGATCTCGGGATATGTCGTCATGCAGCACAGAGTGCCCTTCCCGCCCGGAGCGCGTAGGGACATCAGGGTCGACTGCCCGACCGGGAAGAAGGCGCTGGGCGGTGGGTTCGACGTCGAAGGCCTGGTGCCCGAAGACTCAGTGCACGTCTACCGTGACTACCCGTCCGGGTTCGGCACGGGATGGGGCCTCGCCATCTCCAATGAGGACAACTGGACCGAACGGGCCGACTTGCCGGGAAGGGTCCGGGTCTGGGCCGTCTGCGCCGCAGTTTCTTAGGCGGATAACGGTTCAGGGCGTAGAGCCGTGGGCGGCCGCGGCTCTACGCCTGATCCAGGCGGCACAGGACGAAGTAGTGGCCCATGGCCCTGTCGCCCTTGTACACCGCGCCGACGCACACCTGCGCGGACACCCGGCGTAGGAAGTCGCGGGTGCCCCGGTACACGAATCGCTGCAGACCCTCGTCGTTGGAAACTACCGGCGGCCAGTGCTCCGGCACCGGCGTCGAGGGGACCTGAAAGTAGTCGACCACGACGTTTCCCCGCTCCGCCCAGCCGGGCGACGAACCGGTCTCGTAGGCGACGAAGTAGCCCGGCCCGATCAGCCTTCTCAGGGGGGTTTCGTTGAAGCCGTACAACCGGCTGCCCTCACCTCCGGATGGCCGGCAGAAGTGCTTGCGGAAGTGCCGGATCCCGTTCGGGACCGGAAGCGTGTTGCATCCGTCGTGTACCACGGGCTCGAGAAAAGCCTCCTGTGGGACGAGGTCCGACAGTTGAAGCGGTGCCGAGGCGGCAGCCTTCAGGTAGAGGACCCTCTGGCGGTCGCGCGAGAGGTTGCCCGCCTCGGCCCACCGCTGATCCGGGCTCAGCCTGTCCAGATGCCGGCCGATGGCTTCGATGCCCGCGCCGGCGTCGTCGATCAAGTCCTCCAGAACCACGCTGCATGGTAGCCCGCTCGACCTTCAGGTGGAGACGGCAGAGCTGGCTCTGGCTAGGGGAGCGGTTGAGTCAGAAGCCGCTTCTAGTAGGCCCTCACCCTGGGAAGCAGGCGGGACACCTCTGAGGCGATCACCCGCTCGATGCGGCTGCGGAACACTGGGGGGAACTGCGCTCTCCCCTGCACGTGCACGTGAGAGGCGTCGACCCTCAACGTGCCGGCGACCCGCCGCTTGCCGTAGAGGTGGAGCGTGAGAGCGAACTCGCATCCCCGCGCCGACCAGGCTTCCCGGCTGATGTCGACGAACTCTGCGTACTCGCGCTTGGCTCCGGTGGCGAAGGTCTTCAGCCGGTAGAGGGTCTGCTCGGGCCGCATGCGGTGCGGGATTGCAACACTGAAGTCAGTGGTCATTGTCCGGCCGTTTATAGCGGAAGTGGGATCCTGCGGCAGGCCGCGGCCGGGGACGTGATTGGATCCGCGGCGAGCGGAGAAAAACAGACTCAGGCAACAAACGAGCGAAAGGTATGGAGCATGGCTGAAGACGTGCCGGAAACGTTCGAAGGGGTGGGCGACCCTGCCCGGGAGAAAACGCTCGGCGAGCAGCCGGTGAGCGACCAGGACATCGCCGAGATCCACGAGGACATCGAAGACCTGCGCGACGAGCTGGCCGACTTGCGGGCACGGGAGAACGAGATCGGCTAACCCGTCAGCACCGCCACCGGTATATCTGGCCGTCGCGAAGCTCGTATCCGGCCGGCGAGCCGCTGGAGGCCCCAGCCCGCAACCGGTCGAACACGAGAGTTCGGCCCCGAATCGTACGGGCGTCGGCGAAACTCAGTGAAGATAGGGGTGCAGCAGGGGCTTCAGGCGGTCCCAGTCGCCGGCGGCCACCGCATCGAGGGCTGCTGCCGCCACCACGGCGTGCCCGTCAGTCGTAGTCGAAGACCACCGAGGGGCCGCTGTCGCTTTCGTCGATCTGGGCGGCGACCCGCAGGAGCTCGGCCCTCACGCGCTGGCCGTACGCGTCCAACCCGAGCACGGCGCTCCAGGCCGTCCCTTCCTTGACGTGCCGCCGGGCGCTGGTGAAGTCGCCCACCTTCCGGTAACCGTCCGCCACGCTGAGGTACAGCGAGGGGTAGAAGGTCTTGACGGCTGCGGCAGTGGGGTCGCTCGGGTGCTCCTCCTCTAGGGGCACCGACTGCGCGATCTCCAGTGCTTTGAGGTCCCATTCCAGCGCCTTTTGAGGGTCGCTTTCGGTGTCGGCCAGGTAGTGGGCGGCCAAGCACCGGGCAAAGGCGTTCCC
>DATAAN010000278.1:0-2502 GCA_036260105.1 Actinomycetota bacterium | reverse complement strand
GTTGTGCCACTGGTGACCGAGGCCTTCGACTGGAACCACGGGGTCTTTCTCGGCTCGATCATGGCCTCGGAGACGACTGCGGCCCAGGCCGGCGCAGTAGGCAACGTCCGCCGGGACCCCATGGCGATGCTGCCGTTCTGCGGCTACAACATGGCCGACTACCTGGCCCACTGGCTGTCGATCGGCGGTAAGTCGAATCCGGAGGCTTTGCCCCGCATCTACTACGTCAACTGGTTCCGCAAGGACGGCAACGGCAAGTTCCTGTGGCCGGGGTTCGGCGACAACAGCCGGGTTCTGGCATGGGTGTGCGAGCGGGTTGCCGGCAAGGCCGATGCGGTGGAGACGCCGCTGGGCCGGGTGCCCGCCGACGGCAGCCTCAACACCGAAGGCCTGGACGTGAGCGACGAGGACATGCAGACGCTGCTCTCAGTGAACGCCCAGGAGTGGAAGGCGGAGGCGGCATCCATCGCGGAGCACTACGAGAAGCTCGGCGAGAGAGTGCCCGAAGCGTTGCAGCAGGAGCTCAGCAAGCTTCGCAAGACGCTGGAGCTCGCCGCCCGCTAGCCCTTTGGCGTTTCCGCTGTAGGGCGAGCCGTTCGGGGGTAACCTCAGCAGCATGGAGCTGTCCCAGGTAGGGGAGTTCGGCCTCATCGGCCGGCTCCGCAGCATCGTCGGCGAGCCCGGCGACGGTGAGGTCTGGGTCGGCGACGACGCTGCGGTCCTGCGGGCGCCCGCCGGCACGATCCTGTTCACCACCGACCTGCTGGTGGAGGGTGTCCACTTCGACACCTCCTTCACCGGCCCCGAGGACCTCGGTTACAAGTCGATCGCGGTCAACGTGAGCGACGTCGCCGCCATGGGCGGCGTCCCCCGCCGGGCGGTGGTCGGGCTGGGGGTGGTTCGCGGGCTCGAGGTCGAGTGGATCGAGGCTCTGTACGCCGGCATGCAGGAGTGCTGCCGGGAGTTCGACATGGCCGTCGTCGGGGGAGACGTGACAAGAAGCGACCAGATCGTGATCTCGGTCGCTCTCCTGGGCAACCCGGCCGGACGGCTGTTCATCGAGCGCGGCAACGCCAAGGTGGGGGACGCCGTGTGCGTCACCGGCACACTGGGGGAGAGCGCCGCCGGCCTGAGGCTGCTCCAGCAGGGCAACCGGGAGCGACTCGACCTGTTGAAGGCCCACCTCCGGCCGACCCCGAGGGTCCGGGAGGTCCAGGTGCTGCGGCGCCACCTGCCGTCGGCGATGATCGACGTCTCCGACGGCTTCTGCGCGGACCTGGGACACATCTGCGCCGCCTCGGGCGTCGGGGTGCTCGTTCAGGAGAGCGACCTGCCCGTTGTGGACCTGGCCGGCGTTGACGCGGGGGAGAGCGGTCTCCAGCTGGCGCTGTCCGGCGGGGAGGATTACGAGCTCTGCTTCACGATCCCTCCCGACCGCTGCGAGGCGGCGATCGCCGCCGTGACCGAGGCGACCGGAACCAGGGTGACCAGGGTGGGGGAAGTCGTGGAGGCGTCTCGGGGCCGGGTGCTGCTGGTGGAGTCGGCCGAGCACCCCCTGGAGGCGCCGGGATGGGATCACCTGAGGGTATGAAGGTCCCATCGGCTATCACCATCGCCGGGTCCGACTCGGGCGGTGGGGCCGGCATCCAGGCCGACCTCAAGACCTTCCTTGCCCTTGGCGTCCACGGCATGAGCGCGATCTGCGCGCTCACCGCGCAGAACACGAAGGGCGTCTCGGCAGTCCACGAGGTGCCACCCGAGTTCGTCCGGGAACAGATCTCCCAGGTGGCGACGGACTTTGACATCGCGGCCGCCAAGACCGGGATGCTGTCCAGCCCCGCGATCGTGGAGGCGGTCGCCGATGCGGTGAAGGACTATGCCATCCCCAACCTCGTGGTGGACCCGGTTTTCGTCTCCAAGAACGAGGACGTCTTGCTGTCCGAGGACAGCATCGACTCGCTCAAGAGACGGCTGCTTCCGCTGGCGACCGTCGTCACGCCGAACCTACACGAGGCAGCGGGACTGACCGGCCGGCGGATCTCCGACCTTTCGGCGATGCGGGAGGCGGCGAAAGCGCTGCACGCCCTCGGTCCCCGCTACGTGCTGGTCAAAGGAGGCCACCTGGACGCCGAAGCGACCGACGTTCTCTTCGACGGCGAGTCGTTCGTCGAGCTGACCGCGGAGCGTATCGAGTCGCAGCACACGCACGGCACCGGTTGCACGCTCTCCGCAGCGATCGCCGCCGGGCTCGCCCTCGGGCTCGACGTCGGAGAAGCGGTCCGGAGCGCCAAGGAGTACGTGACGGGGGCAATTCGCCACGGCCTCGAGGTCGGGAAGGGGTACGGCCCGACCAACCACGGGTGGGCCAGCACCATGAGGGAGGGCATCTCCGGCTGAAACGGGAAGCGACATAAACCCAAATCTTCCAGCGCTCGGTCGGCTCCCGTACCGACCGAGCTGCCAGAAACGGAGTAGACTACCTCAGAGCTTTAGCGCGTTTCA
>DATAAN010000277.1:0-18889 GCA_036260105.1 Actinomycetota bacterium | reverse complement strand
CTGGCCTCGACCTTCGCCGGCCGCATGAAGCTGGTCAAGGTAAACGTCGACGAGTCACCCCGCACGTCCATGCGGTTCGACGTCAAGAGCATCCCGACTCTCATGGTGATGCAGGGCGAGCGCGTGCTGGCCCGGCAGATCGGGGCCGCGCCGGAGCCGCGGCTGCGGGAGTGGCTGGGCTCGGTGCTTGGCGCGGCCGACAGGCGCTAGCCGGAGCTGTCGACCTGGCTCAGATGGCGGTGAACTTCGAGCCGGTGTGCCGGAGCCGCCGGCGGGCCTTCACCAGGTCGTCTGGCGGCTGGCAGGGGTAGGTGCGCATGGACCAGGGGTGCCAGCCGATGGCCCCGTAGTGCTCACGGACAAAGGACTTGAGCTCACCCCGGTGCTGGCCGCAGGCGTACATGTTGGCACCGTAGATGCCGTTTCCGTGCCAGATCAGCCACTTCTCGGGGTAGGCGTCCACCCACTCGCCGAACCGGGCGTTTAGGAGCTGGCGCTCGATGCTCGACTGCGTCAGAGCATCCGGGTTGCCGCCGCAGATCTCACACTTGAAGATCAGACGGAAAGACATGCCGTTAACATAGTCAATCAACCCCTCGAACACCATACCGGGGGCCCGGTTGGGGAAAATCCGCGTCGCTGCGCCGGCTCCGCAGTAGACGACCACCTTTCTTGCCCCCGCCTTCCTGGTCTAAACCACGAGTGACCGTGGCTACCGATCAGCCACCAGGCGAGTCGAGCCGCTTCACCAGCTTGGTGGGGGCCACCGCCCGGTACGCCTCCTCGATGATCCGGCGTACCTCCTCCCAGTCGACCGAGACGTCGAGGCGCACGCCGAGCCATCCCCGCCCACCGACGTAAGGGGGGACGAAGAAGCGGTCCGGCTCCGCCGCGACCATCTCCTGCTGGGCGCCCTGGGGTGCCGGGCACCAGAATGCGAGCCGGTCGTCGTGGTGGTGGGAGGCGAAGGTCGCCAGCGTCTTCTTGCCGCGTACGAACCAGGTCGGCTCGCCGTGGCTGAGGCGCTCGGTAACCTCCGGCAGCTCAAGGCAGATCGCCCTCAGGCGTTCCAGCTGATCCTGTGCGGCGGGGCCATGCACCATTCCAGCATTGCCCTAGAGTTGCGGGATGTCCATCCCGGTGTCCCTCGACGAACTTCCGGACCAGATCACTCAATTCGGGGAGCACCCCTATCTGGTGACGGTGGCCGCGGACTCGACTCCGCACGCCACGTCGATCGCGGTCGAGTGGCGGGGCAATGTGCTAGTTGGGGGCTGCGGCCGCCGGACGGCGGCCAACATAAGTCGAAACGACAAGGTGGCGCTGTTGTGGCCGGCACCACCGGCCGGGAGCTACGCCCTGATCGTTGACGGCTTGGCGGGGGTGCAGGGCCGCCCGGAGGTTGGTCTGACCGTTGCCATCCAACCGTTCCGGGCGGTCCTACACGTCACTACCGCTTAGCTGCTAGGCGCAAGTCCAGGGCTGCCAGCCCCGGTCGAGAAACAGGGCGTACGCCGCCTTGACCTGCGCGAGCGCGTCGGGCCCATGGCCGTAGTCGGCCCTCTCGTTCTCGCCCATCTGGAACAAGCCCAGGAACTGCCCGCTTCGGGCGTGGGTGCGAAGGGTGGACTCGCACCGCGCCACCTCGACCGCTTTGTCACCCTGAGGACCGAACACCTTCCGGATCATCTCCTCGATGGGCAGCGACGCCAGGTCCACGGGGGGTGGAGGCGCCTGCACCGGCACAACCGGCAGAGCCAGCGCCTGCGCCAGCTGCTGGATGGGGTCCGGCGGGGGTGCCGACAGCGGCGCGACTGCCGCCCGGGATGCTACCTCCGTGGCCGCCGCACCGAGCGGCGCTGAAGCCTGAGCCTTGCGCTCGGCTGCTGCCTTGCGCTCCTCCGCTTCTGCATGCGCCTTGCGCTCGGCTGCTGCCTTGCGCTCCTCGGCCGCTTTGGCCTGTTCCGCTGCTTTCCGCTCGGCGGCTGCCTTGCGCTCCTCGGCGGCTTTCGCCTCCTCGGCTGCCTTGCGGTCCCGAACTGCCTTCCGCTCCAACGCCCGGCGCTCCCGGGCTAGCCGGTCCAGCTCCGCCTTGTTAGCCGCCTCGGCCTTGCGGTCCCGGACCGGTGCGGGCCCAGATAGTGCCGTCGGCGCCGGTGCGTGCGCCACCGGCGTGACCGCGGTACCGGCCGCCGGTGCGACTACCAGTTGTGACTTCGCCGCCTGCGCAGCCGCTGCGCTTCCGGCAGAGGCGTCGGCCGTCTTTGCGGCCGGTCCGGCGCCTCTTGCCGAAACGATCCTCTTACGGTCCGGCGAGGTGTTTTCCAGTGAAGCGGCATCGGGGCCGGAGAACGCCACCAGATAGACGAAACCGAACTCAAGGAGTCCTCCGAGAACTCCCACACATATCCACTTCGCATGGCTCTTCTTGCCGATCATGCGACCTCCTAGGGGACGGGGCACCTCCCTGAGGCAGCCGAAACCAAGCTGTCGGCTTAAGTGTTGCGCGCCTAATCGCGACTGCGTTCTGGGATTGACGCGGGACTCTAAGCTACAGGCTTGTAGTTATGCAAATCGGAGCAGACGCGAAGAAGACGATCTGGTAGACGAAAGCTTGTTTTTCGGCCGGAATCGGAGCCGGGTCAATCCATGTTTTCGGGGTGGGAAGCGTCGGTGAACTCACGGAACTCGCCCGTGATCAGAAACGCCGTCTGCTCTGCGATGTCTACCGCGTGATCGGCCACCCGCTCCACCTGCCGGGAGACGACGTGCATCTGCATGCCCCACTCCAGCAGGCGCATGTCGTTGCAGGTGGGCAGTATCTCCTGCACGATTCCCCGGTTCAGCCGGTCCACCGGGTCGTCCATCTCGGGCAGTTTGAGGCACAGCTCCAGGTCACGGTTGGCGAAGGCGTCCATCGACGCCTCGATCATCTGAAGGGCAATGCCGCCCATCTCCATGATCGTCGTCAGCACCGGCTCGCTACGCGGAAGGTGGGCGACCGAGTGTCCGATCTTGGCGATGTTCACCGACATGTCCGCTACCCGCTCCAGATGAAGGCTGACGTGGAGAAGCGCCGTGAGGAAGCGCAGGTCTGAGGCCATAGGGGATTGCAGAGCCAGGACATCGAGGATCCGCCGTTCGATCTCCATGTAGTAGGCGTCCACCTCGTCGTCGCTGGCGATGACCTTGTCAAACCCGGCGTTGTTCTGGATGGCCTCCAGGCTGTCCTGGAACATCTGCTGGGACGCCGCGCCCATGGACCTGATCTTGAGTTTGAAGTCGCGGAGCTCGGCGTCGAGGCGGCGCCGGATATGTGGGGTCGACTCAGGTACCGCGTTCATCTCCCACCCCCTCGCTAGGCCGGCCGTTTCAAGGCTTCGCCACTCAAAACAATACTGCTTGCTTCCCTTTTAATCCTGCAAGGAAACGCCTAACGGACCTCGGAGGCGAGGTATGCGGGATCGGCCGTCAGCAGGTACTGCAGGCGCTCGCACACGATCACGCTGTGGTCGGCGATGCGGTCCAGGGCCTTGCCGATCAGGACCGCGCTCACCGCCACCTGGATCGAGTCCGGACCCTCCAGGCGACGGATCTGCTCGAGCAGACGGATGTAGTAGCCGTCCATGGCGTGGTGCCGGTGCGCCAGCTTTCCGGCGAGCTCCAGGCTTTGCGCCGACCACGCCCCCATGGCGGTGCGGTACAGCAACTGGGCGATGTCCGCCATCTGGTCGAGGGTGCGGAGCAGCTCGGATCCGGCCGGCAGCTCCGGCGCATGCTTGACGACCCGAAGGGCAAGGTCGCCGATCCGCTCCAGCTCCTCGAGCAGCCGGAGCACCGAGACGATGAACCGCAGGTCCGAGGCGACCGGAGCCTGCCGGCGCAGCATGTCGTAGCAGCGCTCGGTCAGGGAGACGAGCATCGCGTCGATCTCGTCGTCCGCCTCCAGGGCCAGGGCGGCGACCATAAGGTCTTTGGAGTTGAGGACGGTCCGCATGCGTCCGAGCGCCTCCGCCACCCGAACGGCCATCACCTCGACCTGGAGGCGCAGCTGGTCCAGCTCGGCGTCGAAGGCTGCCCGCATACCGGAGGGTTGGCTCATGCCGTTAGCCGAACCGGCCGGTGACGTAGTTCTCGGTGCGCTCGTCGGAGGGGTTGGCGAACATCTTCTCCGTCTTGTCGAACTCCACCAGGATTCCGGTCCGGGTGTCGCTCTGCTCGTTCACCTCGGCGGTGAAGAAAGCGCACATGTCGCTCACCCGTGCCGCCTGCTGCATGTTGTGCGTGACGATGATGATGGTGTACTCGCTCTTGATCTCCTCCATCAGGTCCTCGATGCGGCCGGTGGCGATCGGGTCCAATGCCGAGCAAGGCTCGTCCATCAGGATCACCTCGGGGTTGACGGCCAGGGCCCGGGCGATGCACAGCCTCTGCTGCTGTCCACCGGACAGACCCATCGCCGAGTCGCGAAGCCGGTCCTTGACCTCGTCCCACAGGGCAGCCCGCCGGAGCGAGCGCTCGACGATCTCGTCCAGGCTGCCTTTCATGCCGGCAATCTTCGGCCCGAAGGCGACGTTGTCCCAGATCGACTTGGGAAACGGGTTCGGCTTCTGGAACACCATGCCGATGCGCCGCCGCACCTCCACCGGGTTGACGTCCGGGTGGTACAGGTCCACGCCGTGATAGAGGATCCTTCCCTCGACACGGGCGACCTCGACGAGGTCGTTCATCCGGTTGAAGCACCGGAGCATGGTCGTCTTGCCGCAGCCGGAGGGGCCGATGAATGCGGTGATCTGCCGGGCGCAGACCGTCATGTCGACGTTGCGCACGGCCCTAAAGGACCCGTAGTAGACCGAGAGGTCCTTGACGTCGAATACGGGGACGTCCCCCTCGGGTTCTTCGTTTTCGCCCGTTAGGGACGGTCTCAGGTCCAGTCGGGGGCCGGCCGGGCTGGTCGCCGGCACGGAACGGAGCTTGGCGTCGGGGGACAAGTCGCTTATCTCCTCTTCTCGTACTTGTTGCGCAACAGGATGGCGACCGTGTTGGCCAGGAGCACCACCACGAGCAGGACGACGATGGCCGCCGCGGTCGCGCTCCGGAACCCGGCCTGGGGCCTGCCGGCCCACGTGTAGATGATCATCGGCATGGCGGTGAACCGCTCACGCAGTTCGGTGAGGCGGTAGCTGTCTCCCTCCGTCAGGAATCCCGAGACCGCTCCGACGAGTATCAGGGGGGCGGCCTCCCCCAGGGCGCGGGCCAGCGAGAGGACCGTGCCGGTCAGGATGCCCGGCGTGGCGTAGGGCAGGACGTGGTGCCGGACCACCTCCCACCGGGTGGCGCCCACCCCGAAGCCGGCCTCTCTCAGGTTCTCCGGCACCGCCCGGAGCGCCTCCGCCGACGTGATTATGACGATGGGGAGCACCAGGACTGCCAGGGTGAGACCGGCGGACACGACCGTGGCGCCGTTCGCATCCGGGCCGGTAAGGAACTGCAGACCTTTCACGAAGATGGCGAAGCCCAACAGCCCGTACACCACCGACGGCACGCCCGCCAGGTTGCGGATGTTCACGTCGATGAATCGGGTGAACCGGGAGCGGGGGGCGTACTCCTCGAGATAGATGGCGGCGCCGACCCCCAGAGGGAAGGCGATCAGCACTACGAACACGCCGATGAAGAAGGTTCCCCGCAGGCCCTGGCCGATTCCCACCCGAGTCGGCGTTATTCCGAGCCGGCCGGTGAGGAAGTCCCCCAGCCGCCCGGCCAGGACGGCCCAGCCGCCGCTCAAAACGTCGGCCAGCAAGGTCACCAGCAGCACCAGAGTGATCCCGAGGGCGGCCAGCAGCAGCACCCGGAAGACGAGGCCGGCCACGTCGAAGCGGCCGGCCTGCAGGCGGCGGCGGACCAGCTCGGGGGAGGAGGTGGCGGACCTGGCTACCATCAGTACCTCTGCCGCACCCGGCGGACGAACCGGTCGGCGAACAGGTTCAGGGCCAGGGTGAGGACGAAGAGCAGCGAACCGACGAAGAACAGGCTCTGGAAGGTGAGTCCGGCGCCTTTGACGGCGTCGGTCCCACCGGCCAGCGCGGCCATGGCGGCCGTCATCGTCTGCCCCCGGTCGAAGACGTCCAGGCTGAACAGCGACCCGCCGCTGGCGCCGGCTGCGATCGCCACCACCATCGTCTCCCCGATTGCCCGGGAGATGCCCAGGATGAACGCCGCCACCAGGCCGGAGACGGCTGCCGGGATCACCACGCGCACCGACGTCGTGACCTTGCGTGCGCCCATGCCGTACGACGCTTCTCGGAGGGCGCGGGGCACCGACCTCATGGCGTCCTCGGCGACGGAGGCGACCAGCGGCGTGACCAGGATGCCGACCCCGATGCCGGCTGCCATGAGGTTGAACAGGGCAGCCTCCTCGTTCAGCCGCTGCACGATCTGGGGCGATATCCAGTTGAGGGCGAAGAAGCCGAGCACCACGCTGGGGATGCCGGCAAGGATCTCGAGCATGGGCTTCAGGATGCGCCGCACCCGCGGGCGGGCGTACTCGGAGAGGAAGACGGCCGCTCCCAGGCCCAGGGGCGCCGCTACCGCCATGCCGATGGCCGTGACCAGGACGCTTCCGACGAACAGCGTCTTGACGTCGTAGAGCCCTCGGCGGGGAAACCAGCCTTCGGTCCACAAAGACGCCGGATCGACACCGCTGACGAAGACCCACGTCTCCCGGGCCAGCACGAGGACGATCAGTGCGCTGACGACGATCGACATTACTGCGGTGAGCAGGAACAGAGCCTTGATTGCGCGCTCCCTCCTCATGCGGCCCGGATTCCCTTTCAGGGACGCAAGAGTGAGCCGGTCGCTGTCCAGAGTCCCTACGGCCAAGGTCGCTCCTGTCTTCTCGTCATGACGGCGGGCCGCCGGCGGGGGACTGGCCGGCACCCGGGCGGTTGTGGAAGGCAGCCGCCGTCTGCCTTGCCTCATCGGGGTTCAAGTTGACGTATCCCACGTCGGCGGCCGAGCTAAGCCCCTCCTCGCTGACGTACAGCTCGACGAAGGCGGCCAGCGCAGGGTTGGACTCGAGGCTCTCGGAGTTGACGTATATGAAGAGGGGCCGGGAGATCGGGTAGGAGGCGTCGGCGATGGCCTCGGTCGTGGGAGCGACGCACCGGCCGTCCTCTCCGGCGATCTCGAAGGCCTTCAGCTCATCCCGGTTCTCCTCGTAAAAGGCGAATCCCACCCAGCCGAGTGAAGTCTCGGACCCCTCGATGCCCTGGATGACGACGTTGTCGTCCCCGGAGGCCTGGTAGTCGGGCCGGGTCTGCGGCTCGTTGCCGCGGCTCTCCGCCAGGTCGGCCAGCACCAGCTCGACGAAGCTGTCGTAGGTGCCGGACTCCCCCCCGGGGCCGGTGATCTCCAGGGGGGCGTCTGGGAAGGGCGCCGCCTTGGAGGGGCCGGCGGCCGCAGCGAGCTCGTTGGCGTCCGACCAGCGGTCGAAACCCTGCGACTCCGGGCCGGTCAGGGCGTAGAGGTCGGCGAACGACAGGCACCCGGCCACGTCGTCGTTCTCGGGAGAGGTAAGGACGGCGATGCCGTCGTTTGCCACCTTCAGCTCCAGGTACTCCACGCCGTTCTGGCGGCAAGCTTGAATCTCTTCCTCTTTGATGGCGCGGGATGCGTCGGAGATGTCGGTCTCCCCGTCGCAGAAGGCCTCGAAACCGTCGCCGGTTCCCGGCCCGTCCACCGAGATGTCTACGTCCGGCTCCTGCTCGCCGAACTTCTCGGCCACTGCGATGGATATCGGCTCGACGGTCGACGACCCGGAGATGACGATGTTTCCGGCCAGCCCGCTCGGGTCGTTCCCACCTCCGCAGGCGGCGGTCATCAGCAGGAGCGCCGCAGCGAGGGCCGGGCGGGCGGCGGGTTGGCGGAAGGGAGCCGGCCGGGGCAACAGGGAGCCCCAACCTCCCGCATGGCGCGGGCCGGCGCAGATGTGACGTGCTCCTACGGCAGCCATCACAGGCAGATTAAGGAGCGCGACCGCTGCTATGGTGGTCTTAATCTGAACTTTGCCTGAACTTCGGAGAGGCGAATGCCCAAGCTGCTGGTGGTCGAGGACGACCCCACGATGTGCGAGATGCTCGCCTACAACCTGCGTCGCGAGGGTTTCGACGTCGAAACCGCCGCCGACGGCGAGGCGGGGCTGGCCAAAGCGAACGATACCGGTGTCGCCATGATGATCCTGGACTTCATGCTGCCGGGCATCGACGGCCTGCAGCTGACGCGCGAGATCCGGCAGCGCCGCAACGACCTGCTGATCCTGCTGCTCACCGCCCGATCCGAGGAGAAGGTGCGGATCCAGGGCTTCGGCTACGGCATCGACGACTTCCTCGCCAAGCCGTTCTCCATGGGGGAGCTCGTCGCCCGGGTGAAGGCGCTGCTTCGCCGGTCGCGCATAGAGGCGGTACGGACCGGAGCGCCCGCCGAGCTGGTCTTCGGAGACCTGCGTATCGTCGCTCGGGACTTCCGGTGCTGGGTGGCCGGCGAGGAGGTTGAGCTGCGCCCCAAGGAGCTCACGCTCCTGGCAACGCTGGCCTCCGAGCCCGGCCGCCTGTTCTCCAGGGCGGAGCTGGCGGAGAAGGTGTGGGGTTACGACAAGATGATCGACACCCGCACGATCGACACCCACATCAAGAACCTCCGCCGCAAGGTCGAGCAGCCCTCGAAGTACACCTACATCGTCACGGTGAGGGGCGTCGGCTACCGGTTCCGGGTGCAGCCGAAGTGAGGAGACGGCCCTCACTCCGCACCTGGATGGCCGGCGTCTCCTCTGCGGTGACGCTGCTGGGCCTGGTACTGCTGTACCGCATCGCGGCCGACCGGCTGGGTCCCGACCGGCAGGAGTTCGTGGCCGGCATGGCGGTCGTACTCCTCGGCGTCCTGGCCTCGTCCACAATCCTGGCAGGCTGGATCTCCCGGTCCCTGATGCAGCTGGCCGCCGACCTCGCCCGCATCGCCCGGGGTCACCTGGACCGGGTCTCGGCCACCGGCCCCGCGGAGACGGTGAAGCTGGCGGACGCGGTCAACGGCATGGCCGAAGAGCTCGCCGGCGTCATCGACGAGCTGCAGTCGGAGACCGGCTTTCGCGAGCAGATCCTCGCCTCGATGGGGGAGGGCGTGGTGCTGGCCGACTCCTACGGCGAGCTGATCTACGCCAACCAGGCGGCGCTCGACATGTTCGGAAGGCGCCCGAGGGACCTTCTTCCGGCTCAGCTCGAAGGCCTGGGCGAGCAGGAGTTCACGATCCACCACCCGAAGCGCCGGGAGCTGAGATCCACCTCGGTGAAGCTCGAGGACGGCCGGATCCTCGTGGTGGTGCAGGACGAGACCGAGCGCAAGCGGATCGAGTCCATCAGGCGCGACTTCGTCGCCAACGCCTCGCACGAGCTGAAGACGCCGGTGGCGGCGATCATGGTGACCGCGGAGACGGTGGAGCGGGCGCTCGACGAAGACGTCGGCCAGGCGCGCCGCTTCGCCGCAAACCTGGTGCGGGAGGCCCGCAGGCTGGCCGCCCTGGTTCAGGACCTGCTGGACCTGGCCCGCCTGGAGCGGGGTCAGGGCGAGCGGTCGAGGGTTGTGCTGGCCGACGTGGTCCGAGACGAGGTCGAGACCCTTCGTGACCGCATCCGGGGAAAGGGGCTGACCCTGGAGTTGCAGCTCGACGACGACGTCGAGGTCTTCGGCGTCCAGGAGGATCTGGCGCTGATGTTCCGCAACCTGCTGGAGAATGCAATCGTCTACACCGCTCACGGGACGATCGGCATCTCGCTCGCCGATTCCGGCACGGATTACGAGCTTAAGATCAGCGACACCGGTTCCGGCATCCCCTCCTCGGACCTGGAGCGGATCTTCGAGCGGTTCTACCGGGTGGACAAGGCAAGGAGCCGGGACACCGGCGGCACCGGGCTGGGGCTGGCCATCGTGCGCCACGTGGCCGAGACCCACGGGGGAGTGGTGGAGGTCGCCAGCGAGTTGGGTACCGGCTCGACCTTCACCGTGCGTCTACCGTATGCGGCCTAGCCGCCGGCGCAGGTTGTGCCGACCTTCTCCGGTCCCTTGTTGCACCGGTCCTCGATGAAGCCCTCGATCACCGTGAGGTTCAGCTCTTCGCAGGTCTGAAGGTGCCGCCAGGCGGTGATGGCCACCGGCTGCTCGATCTGATCATCCGGCACCGAGATCACTCCGTCGGCGTGGTCGTCGACGAACTCGTCGAGCTGGTCCACCTGGTCGTCGGGCAGGTCCTTGTAGTAGACGACGATTCCGCCGTGCTCCAGGTTGTGGACCAGGGTCTCGCGCTCGGGAGCCTCCCGGTAGGAGCCCCACGGTGCCGGCTGGAGCCGGTGCGGCCCTGAGGTCGGTGGGTTGGTCTTGTAGTCGTCGAACTGCTCGTTCTGGGCCAGGTGGCGCTGGCCCTCGTCCTCGAACTGCTCGATGCCGGTGCACCCGGCCTCCCGGGCCGCAGCCGCGTAGGCCGCCTGGCGGCCCTGCGATCGCTGGATGATATAGAAGGCGCCGGCAACCAGGGCGACCAGGACGACTATGGAGATGAGAATCTGCTTGCGGCGGCGAGCCTGCTGCCGTTTGCGGGCCAGGGCGAGCCGCTCCTGCCGGGCGGCTTCCCTCTTGGCCTTCCGCTCCTCGGCTGACTTGCTGAGCGGCGCCTCCGCCGTCTCTACGGCTGTTGCGGGGGCCTCCGCATCGACCGCTCCGGTGGTTGCGTTCGCCTCGTCGGACGCGGCCGCGCCGGCCGCGCCGCTCTTGGCCGCGCTGTTGCCTGCAGGCTTGCGCGCCTGCTGAGGTTTGCGGCCTTGTGGTGGTCTCTTTTGACCGGATTTGCCCTGAGGCGGGCGCTTCTTCGGAGGTGCCATCTGGGAGCATCCTAAACCACATCCGGAAGGAGCCGTCCAAACGAAGGACCCCGGCGGTTGCGGCGCCGGGGTCCTTTCGAAGCTGTGCGGTGCTAGACCGCTTTGGCCTTGTACTCGATAGCCTTGACCGCATTCAGCGCATCGAGCTTCTCCTCGAACATGCGCTTGCGGTACTCCACCAGCCTGAGGCGCCGGGCCGCCGTCTCGGCTCGCCGCTGCTCCTTGGTGCCGGCGTTGACCCGGTAGTACTTCATCATGTTGATGTAGTTCTGCAGCTTGGTCCGGAACTTGCCCATCTGCACCGGGGGAGGCAGCTCCTCCAGAACCTTCATCCACTCGGGCTGCTTGCGGACGGGGGTGTTGTAGCCCCAGCCGATCTGCGCTGCGATGTGCATGAGGCTGTCGTGGTCCAGCGCCCGTGCGGTCACCGGGATGGAGGCGACGAGCTCTGCGGCGGTGGGCACCGGTGTGTCGTGCTGATCGGGGCTGGGATTCACCACGGCCGGGGAGTTGTCGAGCACGGCAGGTGCCGCCTCGGCGAGCATCACGGGCTCGAAGTCCGGGAGGTTCACCGGCTCGAAGTCGGCAACCTGGATCTGCGGCTCCGGCGCCGTCTTCCGGCTGCGCCTGCGCCTGGGTGCCGGCCTGGCGGACGCCTCCTCGGTGCGGACGATGGCGACCAGCCTCTCGGGCTCGGGCACCTCCACCTGCTCCCGCTGAACCTCGACGGGGGCCTCGACTGCGGCGGCTAACAGCTCCTCGGCGGGGGTGGCGGCACCGGCCTCGGCGGAGCTCTCTGCCACTGCCGCGGCGACCAGGTCCTCCGCGGGCAACTCCGAACCGGCGGGCAAGACTTCCACGCCGGCGGAGCCTTCAACGCGGGACTCGTCTTCGTGGTCGAGAAGCAGAGAGACCATCTCTTCGTGGTCGAGGTCGCTACGCAGATGCCGGATGGCCTTGTGATTCAGATCTAGAACGAGGGCGCTGCCCATGCGCCGGATCATGACGTGGGAGTCGCACCAGAAGCACTGGACCACCGGACGCCCCCGGTAGGTAGTGACGAGCTTGTAGTCCTCGCCTTCCAGATCCCCCGCCATGTCGCACGAAGGGCACTTAACTTTCTTACTCACGTCCGGCAGATCCTTTCCGTACGATGAGGCGAAAAGGCTGTGCTTCCAACCTCGAGTCACCCCAGAAATCGAGTTGGTCACGTAGTTATCGGCACGAACCAACCGTCGTTCAGCGGAACTTGAAGGATTTTCGAATCTTGACGCGCGAGCGCGCAAAAATAAAGTTCGCCAGGAAAAATCCGCGGTTTGGGCTAGACGCCCAGGTCGAACGAGAACCCGCCGATGCCGCCACCGGCGTTGCCGCCCCCGCCCGTGCCGCCCGGGATGACCGAGCCGCTGGTGGTCGTGGTAGTTCTCGGAGCACCCGCCGCCAGCGGGGTGAGGGAGCTCTTCAGGGTCGGGTTGCCGGTGCTGCGGGCGCCGTAGCTCGCGGCCGGTCCGCCTCCCGGGGGGTCTTCGTCGGTCGTGGCGCCCGAGTAGTCGCCGCTGCCGCCGGCTGCGCCGCCGCCACCGCCGCCCCCGCCGTTGCCTCCTCCGGTGCCACCGTCGCCTCCGCCTCCGCTGCCGCCGGCGGCCGGTCCGCCGCCGCCGCCGTTACCGCTGCCGCCGGTGGAGTCGCCGGAACCGCCGCCGCCACCGCCGTCACCGGCAGGGCCGGAGCGGGCGCCGTTGCCGGCGTTGCCGGTGCCGCCCGAGCCACCGCTGTCCCCGGTGGTCGCACTGGTGTCCTGGCTGCACTCGCCGGTGTCGCCGCCGGGTCCGAGGACCGAGCAGTTGTTCTGGGCCGAGGCGGGAAGGGTCAGCAGAAGGAAGACACAGATCGCCAGCGCGGTTGCTCCGACAGCACGGTATGCCTTCATTCCACCTACCTCCTCGTTTTTGCGATCCTAACCTAAATGCGCCGCCAGAGGCTCGGCTAGGGCAGGGAAAATCGGCTCAATCTGGGACCGGGGTTACCGTTGCCTCCCACTCGGCGGACTTGGGCTCGCAGGTCCCGCCGGCGTCCACTGCCTCGCCCTTCGGTGTGAACGCCGTCCGCTTCACCGCGCTCATCTCCGTGACCACCGCCCGCCCGTCGCGGATCTCGAAGTCCTCCGGGGTCACCTCCACCGTGTTGGTCGCCTCGAACGCCTGCGGGATCACCCGGCCGTCGGCCGCCCGGCATGCGTTGCTGACCTCGGGCGGGAAGGTCTGGTTTATCCGGTAGACGCCGTTGTCGTAGACGACCGTGGAAACCACCTCGCCGGCGTTCGGGTCGTCCGGGTTGGTGGCAGAGATCTCCGAGTTGCACGGCCGGTCGTCGCATCCCGGCCGGACCTGCCAGATGCGCCGGATCTTGTTGCCCGGCTGGAAGGAAGTCTCCTCCTCCGTGGCGCCGACGAGCCTCACCAGCGTGTAGTTGAACTCCCACGTGCCCTCCCAGCGGGCGGTCTCGAGCGTCGCCTGCTGCGGAGGTGATGGCGTCGCCGAGCGCCTTGGCTCCGGAGCGGGACGGGGCGCGCAGGCGGCAAGTGCGAGCAGCGCAGCGGCTGCCCCCAGGGCTAGCCGCGCTGCCAAGGGTAGCGCTGCGGGGGTGCGGGCGGCGGAGACTCCTGCTCCGCGTCCGGCTCGTCGTCTTGGGGGCCGGGAATGTTGACCGGCCCCTTCGCCAGCTCGGCCTGCATCCGCCGGACTGTCTCCTCCAGACGGTCGATGCTTCTGAGAAACCCGTTCTTCTTGGCTTCGAAGTTGCCCGCCGAGCCGACCTTGAACCGGCCGCACTTGCTGCAGGTGGAGTTCATGTCGATTCCGTGGGCGCATTGAGGCATGGCGGCTCCTAGAGGAGAGGTCCCCGGCAGGAGCGGCACAGACCCTTGATCGTCAGGTCCTCGTTGCCGCACTTCCGGCACTTGGCCCAGTCGACCTGCGCCACGAAGCCGGGCGGCTCGGAGATCACCCCGAGCGACTGCCCGTGGTAGCGGGCCTGGACGTACTCCTCGCCTTCCCTGCGCTCGACCAGGTCCCAGACGTAGCTCGTGAACTCCCGCTCCTGCTGGAACTCGGGAACTTTCGTGAGGTCAACCTTTATCCAGAGCATCAGTTCAAGGATAAGGCGGACGTAAGATCTGGTAATGGAGCCCGACGACCCGCGGCGCGAGTGGCTGCCCCGGCGGTCGGGCGATAAGCCTCGCACCACGCCGGACGACCCGCACCGGCAGCTCACGCAGATCGCACCGGTGGAGATGCAGGAGCTGGTGGTGGAGCAGGGGCGCAAGATGGCCGGGACCTACGTCTGCCCGAGCCTCATCTCGATCCCCGGCTCGCGGGCGTTCGTGCTCGACGACTCGACGCCCACCCCGTCCTCGCAAGTCTTTATGACCGCACGGGAGTTCGCTCATATCCATCCGCCGGTGGACGGAAGCCTCCACATGGTCCTTCCGCCCCACATCGTCCGGCAGGTGGTGGAGCGGGGCTGGGGTGAGCAGCACCCGGTGGCGATGATGGGTCTCGTCCCGCCGACGACGATGATGATCTACGGGCCGCGGGACCCAGCGGAGGTCGAGGTGGTCCTGATGCTGCTCAAGGCCTCGTGGGGCTACGCCCGAGGTGAGCTGGCAGGTTAGGTCCGGGCCGGTGGCTACCATGGAGGCGTGAAGCACACCACCGGCGACCCCTACGTCGACGAGCGGCTGCGGGAGCTGGTCTCCGGCCTGAACCAGTACGACGCCCAGCTGGTGTTCGAGATGATGGCGTCGGCCCTGGCGCTGGCGAAGGACCCGATCTCCCGGCTGGACCGCAAGATCGCCAACACCGCTCTCAAGGAGATGCGGTACGCGTTCAACGTCTTTGCGCCCTACCGCAACGTGCGCAAGGCGACGATCTTCGGCTCGTCCCGCACCGCCAAGGGAGCGCCCGAGTACGCGCTGGCGCGGGATGTCTCCCGGACGCTGGCCGACCGGGGGTGGATGATCGTCACCGGCGCCGGGCCGGGGATCATGGAGGCCGGGCACGAAGGGGCCGGCGGCGACCGGTCGTTCGGGGTCAACATCCTGTTGCCCTTCGAGGCGACGGCCAACCCCTACATCGCAGGCGACCCCAAGCTGATCAACTTCAAGTACTTCTTCACCCGGAAACTGATGTTCATCAAGGAGTCGGATGCCTTCGTGCTCATGCCCGGCGGCTTCGGCACCCTGGACGAGGCGTTCGAGCTGCTCACCCTCATCCAGACCGGCAAGAGCGACCTGCACCCGATCGTCATGCTCGACGTGCCGGGCGGAACGTACTGGAAGTCCTTCGACCGGTATCTCCGGGAAGAGCTGCTCGCCAACGGCTACATCTCGGACAGCGACCTGGCCCTGTTCACCTACACGGACGACATCGAGCAGGCGGTCACCGAGATCGAGAGGTTCTACCGGGTCTACCACTCGCAGCGGTACGTCAACGACAGGCTGGTGCTGCGGCTCAACTCCATGCCGCCGGCCGGGCGGCTGAAGCAGATCTCCGACGAGTTCGCAGACATCCTGGAAGGGCCCATCGAGCCGGCGGAGCCCTCTTCGGGCGAGATCCGGGACGACGATGTCGTGCACCTTCCCCGGATACTGCTGAACTTCGACCGAATCCACGCCGGGAGGCTGCGAATGCTGGTCGACCGGCTGAACGACACCGCGTTGTAGCGACCGGCCGGGCTGGTCGGATAGCATTCCTCCCATGAGGCGCAGAGCCGGCGCATTCCTTTCCCTGTTGTTTGTTGCCTCCCTACTGCCCGCCAGGGTCGACGCGGCGCCGTCTCGCGCCAACCTCGAGGCCGACATCAACAGGCTCGACACCCAGATCTCGCAGCTGGACGAGGACTACAACGACGCCCGCCTGAAGCTCACCTCGGCGGACCACCGGCTGCGCGAGATCGGCGTTGCCAAGCAGGAGGCGGACCGCCGCCTGGAGGTCCTCCGCAGGACCGCCTCGCAGCGGGCGGCCGCGTCCTACCGCATCGGGGCGCCCAACATGCTGCTCGTGCTCTTCGGGGCGGAGAACTTCAACGACTTCACCCGGCGGATGGGCCTGACGAGCCGGGTGGGGGACTGGGAGTCCGGCATCGTGACGGAGCTCGAGATCGCCAACGACCGTTCGGAGCAGATCCAGGCGCAGCTCCGGGCCGAGCGGGACAAAGCCAGGGCTCTCAGCACGTCCATCGACAAGAAGCGCACTCAGCTGAAACAGCGGGTGGACCAGCAGCAGGCGCTGATCAACCGGCTCGTGGCCCAGGAGCGCCAGCGGGCTGAGGCCGAGGCGCGTCGACGGAGGACCGTGCCCCGGCCGGTGGACGCCTCGACGGTTCGCAGGGAGCCGCTGATCGCCGCGCCTCCGCTGCCGGCGGCCGGCGGCACGCGGGCGGTCCTGGCTGCGGCGTACGGCAAGATCGGAACCCCGTACCAGTGGGGCGGCAGCGGGCCGGGTTCGTTCGACTGCTCGGGCTTCACCTCTTACGCCTGGCGGGCCGCGGGCGTGTCGCTTCCCCATTCCTCGCGTGCCCAGTACGCGGCGACCAAGCGGGTCTCCCGTGACGACCTGCAGCCGGGCGACCTGGTCTTCTTCGGCAGCCCAATCCACCACGTCGGCCTGTACGTGGGAGGCGGGAGCATGATCGACGCCTCCACCTACGGGCGGCCGGTCGCCGTCCGCTCCATCCTGAGGAGCGGGTACGTGGGCGCCGGCCGGCCCGGCGTCTGACGGCGGGCGGCCGCCCGCTTCCTCATGAAGGTCGCGATTCTCGGTGCCGGCGCCATGGCCGGCGCCCTCGGCATCCACTTCCACCGGGCCGGCGCTTCGGTCGCAATCTGTGCCACCAAGTTCGACGCCCACATCCTGGAGGCGATGCGCAAGGACCGGAAGCATCCCACCCTCGGCCACTGGATACCGGAGGCGGTCGACGTCTACGACCACCGGCACTGGCACCGCGGTTTCCGACGCGCCGACATCGCAGTGCTGGCCGTGCCTTCTGTTGGTGTGCTGAGCACGGTCACCGTCGCCCTGGAGCACCTGAGCCGCAACGCGATCTGGGCGGTAGCCACCAAGGGGTGGGTCGCCGGGAGCGGACGGCCGATGTCCGAGTTCCTGGCCGAGGTGTCGCCGGGGCACCCGGTGGTGATGCTGGTCGGGCCTTCCCTGGCGGCGGAGATCGCGGCCGGCACCCCGACCGCGCTGGTCTGCGCCAGCAAGGACGCCGCGGCGGCGAAGACGGTTGCCGAGGCGATCTCCAACAGCACCCTGCGGGGGTTTGTCTCCGACGACATCGTCGGCGTCGAGGTCGGGGCCGCAGTGAAGAACGTCCTCGCGATCGCCATCGGCATGTGCGACGGTCTCGAGGAGGTCAAGGGCCGGTCGATGATCAACACCAAAGGAGCGCTCTTCTCCCGGGGCCTTTTGGAGATGGGCCGGCTGGCGGTGGCGCTGGGCGGCCGGCAGGAGACGGTCCTGGGGTTGTCGGGCGCGGGCGACCTGTACCTCACCGTGGCGGGAGGGCGGAACGGCCGGTTCGGCCGGCTGGTGGGAACAGGCCTGGACCCCATTCGGGCGTTCGAGCAGATGGGGACGACGGTGGAGGGGTTCGACAACACCCGGGAGGCGGTGCTGCTCGCCAAACGCCACGCCATGCGCCTGCCCGTCGTGGAGATGACACACTCGGTCCTGTTCGGCGGAGCCGATCCCGAGCAGGCCATACTTGATCTAGTGCTGAGCCCGCTGGAGCCCGACGCTTAAGAGATGACCTTCATCAAGATCTGCGGCATCACCCGGCTGGGAGACGCGCGCGCTGCCGTCGCCGCAGGGGCGAACGCGGTCGGCTTCATCTTCGCCCGCAGTCTGCGGAGGGTGTCCGCCGCCGAGGCGTCGGCCATCGCCATCCATCTCCACCCGGCGGTCAACCGGATCGGGGTCTTCGTCAACACCAACCAGGATCGGATCCTGGACGTCGTGGACCAGGTCGGTCTGGACGGGGTGCAGCTGCAGGGTTCGGAGACCCCGGAGTTCGTCGACCGGCTGAAACGGACCAGGCCTTCGCTTCTGGTATTCAAGGCGATCCGGCCCCAGTCGGCCGAGGACGTAACCGGGGCCTCGAAGTACGCAGCCGACGCCATCTTCCTGGACCCCCGAGACCCGGACAACCCGTTCGAGGCCGCCACGCCCATCCCGAGGAGCTGGCTGAACGGCGTCTCCTCCTCCCGCTTCGTGGTCGCCGGCGGCCTCAGCCCGGAGAACGTCGGAGGGCTCGTCTCCAACCTCCGGCCGTGGGGAGTCGACGTGTCCGGCGGAGTGGAGTCCCGACCCGGCAAGAAGGACGGCGCCCGCATCCGGGCCTTCGTCCGGGCGGTGAGGGAGGCGGAGGCCGCTCCGCAGTGAGGTTCACGCGGGCGGTCCAGCAGTTCGGACGGCTGACGGTGAACCCTGTTGTGCTCTGGCTGGTCCGGACCGGGCGCGGGATCCCCGGAGTCAGCCGGCGTTCGGTGCTGCTGCTCGAGACGGTCGGCAGGCGGACCGGCAAGCGGCGGGTGACGCCGATGGGGTACGTGCCCGTCGACGGCAGCCGGGTATGGGTCGTCTCCGAGCACGGCGAGCGCGCCGACTGGTTCCGAAACGCTACGAAGGCGGGTACCGTCACCGTTCAGGCCGGTGACCGCCGCCGCCGGGCGCGCCTGGCCGTGCTGCCGGACGAGGACCCGAAGGCGGTCCTCAAGAGGATGAGCCCCGCGGTGGCGCTGGCCAACCGCGCCCTGTGGGACAGGCCGCGGGTGGTCGAGATCCGCTTCGAGGACGATTGACCGTCACCGACCGAACCGAGCTGCAGGGCCTGTTGGAGTCGGTGTCGGCGACCCTCGAAAGTGAGGGGCTGAAGGCGCTGGTTCCGCTGCCGCCGAAGCCCGG
>DATAAN010000276.1:0-5777 GCA_036260105.1 Actinomycetota bacterium | reverse complement strand
GCCGGCCGCGCTGCTGGCCACCGCTCGCACCGACGACATCGCCAACTTCCCGTTCTTCTCTCTCAGCCCGCCGTCCCCCGCCTTTCTGGTCTGGACGGTTGCCTGGGTGGCCGCCATTCTTGCCCTGTCGGTCCGCAGCCTCCGCCGCCGGGAGATCTAACTGCGGGCGCCGGGCGGGCCCCTCTACCCACTCTCTGGTATCCTGAACCGTCAACTTCGGTCGGATTCTGCTCGCCGGCGTCCGTTTTCCTGGGGACGAGGGCTTGAACCCTGAACGCTTGGAGTAGCTCGTGAAGCTGGTTTGCCTGGATGACGTTCGCGAAGCTCAGGAGATCCTGAAGGGCGTCGCCGACCGCACGCCCCTGGAGCTTTCGCGAGCGGTCTCCGACCGGTGCGACGGCACGGTGTTTCTCAAGTGCGAGAACCTGCAGCGCACCGGCGCCTTCAAGATCCGGGGAGCCTACAACCGCATCGCCCGGCTGGACGACGACGAGCGGGCCCGCGGCATCGTGGCGGCCAGCGCCGGCAACCACGCCCAGGGTGTCGCGTTGGCGGCGCAGCTGCTCGGCGTCGAGGCGACCGTCTTCATGCCGGAGGGTGCCGCGATCCCGAAGGTGGAGGCCACTGCCCGCTACGGCGCCCACGTCGTACTAGAAGGAGGCATCTACGACGAGGCTTTCCACGCCGCAGAGGCGTTCGCCAGAGACCGCGGTGGGGTGATGATCCACCCGTTCGACCACGCCGACGTGATCGCCGGGCAGGGAACCATCGCCCTCGAGATCCTGGAGCAGCTGCCCGAGGCAGGGACGATCATCATCCCGGTTGGGGGCGGCGGCCTGATCTCCGGCGTCGCATGCGCGGCCAAGTCCCTAAATCCGTCGATCCGAGTCGTCGGCGTGGAGCCCGAGGGCGCAGCCAGCGTGAGCCGCGCCTGGGAGAACGGTTCGGTCATCCCCCTGGACACCCTCTCGACGGTTGCCGACGGACTTGCCGCCCGCCAGGCCGGCGCCCTGTGCCTGGGCCACGTGCAGCAGTTCGTGGACCAGATCGTCACGGTGAACGACGAGCAGATCGCCGAGGCGCTGCTGCTGGTCGCCGAGCGGGCCAAGATGGTGGTCGAGCCGGCGGGCGCCGCCGGGGTTGCCGCCCTCATGAGCGGCGCGGCGGACGTCACGTATCCGGTGGTCGTGCTCCTTTCGGGCGGAAACATCGACCCGCTGCTTCTGATGCGGGTGATCCGCTACGGCATGGGCACGGCCGGCCGGTTCCTGTCGTTCGCCACACAGCTCCCCGACCGGGCGGGCGAGCTGCACCGGCTGTCCGGCGTCATCTCGGATTCGGGGGCCAACATCATAGGGGTTGAGCACCGCCGCGACGGAGTGGCTAACCGCCTGCTCGGCGACGTCGAGATCAGCATGCAGCTGGAGACGCGGGGGACCGAGCACGTTAAGAGTGTGATCGCCATTCTGGAAGAAAACGGCTTCAAACCGTACAACCTCTCTATCACCTAGCCGCCGCCCGGCGTAGCATCGACCTCCGATCCTGATCTGACGGAAAGGGGGGCGACATGAACCAGATCCTCAGTAAGCCGGCGGTTCGGAGAAGCCTGATTCTTGCCGTGGTCACCGCGCTGGCGGTGGCGGCGACCCTCGTGCCGGTCTCAGCCCGCACGCGGGAGGTCAAGGGAGAGTTTCGAAGCTCACGGGTGACCCCGTGCTCGCCGACTCCCATCTGCACCGAAGGCCGGGCCACCGGTGACATCGAGGGGCGGTTCACCTTGACCGGCACGAGCCTCATCCCGACGGCGGAGACTCCCAGCACCGGAGTGATCGCGTACACCGCCCAGGTTCAGATACAGACCCGAGAGGGCTCCTTCACCTGCACGGACACCGGCGTGACGAAGACCACTGGAGAAGGGGCGGCGTCGAGCATCTGCGTGCTGACCGGCGGCACCGGCATCTTCCAGGGCGCCACCGGTTACATTCAGTTCCAGAGCCAGCTCAATGCCCGGGGCAACTTCGTCGGAACCTACCAGGGGCGTTTGAGCGGCCTGCAGGGTGATCCGTCCGAGTCGTAGGGGCCCAAGCACGAGTTGAGGCGGCCGTTTCCGGGCCGGGAAGGTAGCCCGCAGTCTGCTGCTAACCTCGAATGGGTAAGCCCAGTTCATGGAAGCAGGAGGTTAAGCCGCGAGCGTTCGCCGGAAAGTCGTTGTGGTGGGCGGGGGTTTCGGCGGCTTGGAGGCCGTTCGGGAGCTGGCCGAGGAGCCGGTCGACGTAACCGTCGTCGACCGTAGGAACCACCACCTCTTCCAGCCGCTCCTCTACCAGGTAGCCACGGCATCGGTGAACCCGAGCGACATCGCAGCGCCCATCCGGCGCATCCTGCGGAAGCAAGCCAACGCCGAGGTGATCCTGGGCAACGTGGTCGGCGTCGACCGGACGGCCCGGAAGCTTCTGCTGGTCGACGGCGAGGTCGGCTACGACTACCTGATTCTCGCCACCGGCGTCACCCACTCCTACTTCGGCCATGAGGAGTGGGCCGAGCACGCTCCCGGCTTGAAGACCATCGCCGACGCCCTGGTGATGAGGCGAAAGACGTTCATCGCATTCGAGGCCGCCGAACGGGAACGGCACGGCGGGCACCGGGACGCTTGGATGACCTTCGTCATCGTCGGAGGGGGCCCGACCGGCGTGGAGCTGGCGGGCGCTCTGGCGGAGATCGCCCGGCGGACACTACGCGACGACTTCCGCCACATCGACCCGCGCTCGGCCCGCATCCTGCTGGTGGAGGGTGCGGACCGCATACTCCCGGGCATGCACCCGAAGCTGTCCCGCAAGGCGCAGGCTCAACTGCAGCGGCTCGGCGTTCAGGTGCGGACCGACGCCATGGTCACCAATATCGACGAGACGGGCGTCAGCATCGGGGACGAGCACATCTACTCGAGAACCGTGTTCTGGGCCGCCGGTGTGTCGGCTTCGCCGCTGGGCAAGTCGCTCGACGTGCCGGTCGACCGGGCGGGCAGGGTCAAGGTGAACCGGGACCTGACCATTCCCGGAGACAATCGGGTCTACGTCGTCGGCGACCTGGCGAGCCTGGAGCAGGACGGCAAGCCGGTCCCGGGCGTTGCGCCCGCCGCCATGCAGATGGGCCGGCACGCCGCCCGGAACGTGAAGCTGGCAATGGACTCGCAGCCGCTGAAGCCGTTCCGCTACCTGGACAAGGGAACCCTTGCGACGATCGGGCGGGCGGCAGGCGTGGCCGACATCCGGGGCCTGAGGCTGTCCGGCACGGTGGCCTGGTTGTGCTGGCTGCTGGTCCACATCTGGTTCCTGATCGGCTTCCGGAACCGCTTCATCGTGATGCTCGAGTGGACCCGCTCCTACCTGACGTACGAACGCCAGGCGCGCCTCATCACCGACGAGGTGGAAGACCTGCTCGGTGAGCCGGACCTCCAGGAGGTGCCGGCGGGAGCCGGATCGCCCCCTTAAGCCTCGGCCAGCTGCGCCGCCAGCACCTCCGGGTCCGAGGTGGGCGCCTTGCAGGCGAAGTGCTCGCAGACGTACGCCGTCGGCCGGCCCCGGATGGCCACCTTGTCCTCCAGCAGCGGTGAGGCGATTCCCGGCGGTGCGCCGGCGACCACCTTGTTCGGGAGGAAGCGGTTCCAGATGCGCTCGATCAGTGGGTCCGCATCCGGCCTCTCGCCGATGACGACTATCTCTTTTGGAGTCGAAAGCGCAAAGTCGACGGCGCACAGGAACGTGCACACCGCCTGCGGCGCCCGCTCCATGTAAGGTACCGCCAGCTTCAGGATGGACCGGCCCTTATCCGCGAAGTCCTCCTGGCCGGTCAGGAGCGCCAGCCGAAGCATCGTCGAGGCGGCAACCCCATTGGGTGAAGGGGTCACGCTCTCGATCAGCTCCTTCTGCCGCAGGATCAGCTTCTCGTGGTCCCGGCCGGTGCTGAAGAGCCCGCCTTCCTCTTCGTCCCAGAACAGGTCGATCATGTCCGCGGTTAGGGCGCGCGCCGCCTCCAGGAACTCCGGGTCGAAGGTGACCTCCCACAGCGACACCAGTCCCTCGGCGAGGTAGGCGTAGTCCTCCAACATGCCGAGCACCCGTGCCTGGCCGTCTTTGTAGGAGTGGAGCAGCCGCCCCTGTTCGTTCCGCGCTTTCTCCAGCAGAAAGCGGGCGGCCTTGGCGCCGTGCTGGATGAGGTCCGGCCGGCCAAAGGCCGCCCCCGCCTCGGCGAAGGCGCTGATCGCCAGGCCGTTCCACGAGGTGAGGATCTTCTCGTCGCGGCCGGGGCGGACGCGTCCCTCCCGGGCCTGGAACAGCTTGGCCCGCGACTCTGCCGGCGGCTCCTCGGAGGCCGCGGTAAGGATGTTGGCTCCCTCGAAGTTGCCGCTCTCGGTCACCCCGTAGTACTCGGCCGCTTCCGGCGCCACCTGCTGGAACTCCTCGAAGCTCCAGACGTAGAACTTGCCCTCGTGGCCCTCGGAGTCGGCGTCTTCGCTCGAGTAGAAGCCGCCGGTGGAGTCCTGCATGTCCCGGACCAGGTACTCCAGGGTCTCCTCCGCGATCCGCTTGTAGACGGCGGAGTGGTCGAGCTGCCACGCCCGGGTGTACACGCGGGCCAGCTGGGCGTTGTCGTACAGCATCTTCTCGAAGTGCGGCGTGAGCCAGGTGGCGTCCACGGTGTAGCGGGCGAAGCCGCCCCCGACCTGGTCGTAGATCCCGCCGAGGGCCATCTTCCGCAGTGTGAGGTCCAGCATCTCGCTCGCATCGGAGTTGCCGACCGCAGCCTGCCGAAGCAGAAGCTCCAGAGAGGGCGGCTGCGGGAACTTGGGAGCCCGGCCGAACCCGCCGTTGCGGTGGTCGAACGACCCCACCAGCTTGTCGACGGCTCCCGGCAGCAGATCAGCGTTCAGCGATCCTCGCGACTTGGGAACCTCGTTCATCTCGGCGATCCGCCGGACCAGCTCCCTTCCCTCCTCGACGATCGTCGGGCCGCTCTCGTCCCACGCCCGGCTCACGCCTTCGAGGATCCGCCGGAACGACGGCAGACCAGGGCGGTCCTGCGGAGGAAAGTAGGTGCCGCCGTAGAACGGGATGCCGTCCGGCGACGCCCAAACGCTCATCGGCCAGCCGCCGTGACCGGTGAGGGCCTGCACCGCCTCCATGTAGATGGCATCGATGTCGGGGCGCTCCTCCCGGTCCACCTTGATGCAGACGAAGTTCTCGTTCATCACCTCGGCGATCGCAGGGTCCTCGAAGGATTCGCGCTCCATGACGTGGCACCAGTGGCACGCGGCGTAGCCGATCGAGATAAACAAAGGCTTGTTCTCCGCTGCCGCCCGCTCCAGCGCCTCAGGTCCCCAGGGATACCAGTCGACCGGGTTGTGGGCGTGCTGAAGCAGGTAGGGGCTGGTCTCGTCGATCAGCCGGTTGGCCTTGGTTCCCGTTGTGTCGGACATGGCTGCGCTTTCTGGTCGGGGACGATCCTCCAACGTAACCCAGGCACCGAGCTAAGTGACGGCCGGCTCTGGCGAACCGGAACCCCGGCGGCTACCATCCGATGGGATCCTCGGGACGGTGTAAGGAGGTAAGGGAAATGTCGTACGCAGACATCGGCGGCACCCCGTCGAGCCCGGTCGTCGAGGTGTCCCCGTGGGGCCGGCGCTTCGCCGCCTGGGTTATCGACTCGATCCTTCTTGGGATCGTCCCGACCGCCCTGCTGTTCTTCCGCATGCTCGGAGCCATGTCGGACGCCGGGCTGCT
>DATAAN010000275.1:0-2241 GCA_036260105.1 Actinomycetota bacterium | reverse complement strand
GGCGCATCAGCCTATCTGGATCACAGCTGCTCGTCTCCTGTTCCAGATTGAGCAGGTACGGCGCGACGAGCCCCTGGTAGGCGGCCTTCCTGTCCGGCGGAAGATCTTTCCACCCCGTGATCGTCCTCCGGCACCCGGCGGCGCCGCACAAGCACGAGCTCGGGAAGTGCTCGATCGAGTAGTTCCGCATGGCGTAGTCGAAGGTGATCTCTTCGCCCGGTTCAATGTTCCGTCGAGCCACCAAGTCGGGAGCCCCCGAGGCGTTCACACGCACACCGCAGTTCGGGTCGCAGGAATGGTTGACCTTGGAACCGAAGCCACCCAGCAGCACGTACTGGCCGATGCCGACCTGGGTGGCGTGGGAGTGGTTCTCGGGCAGCCTCCGCTCGATCGCGCCGACCACCACCACCTCGCCGGGCTTGAACCTCCGGGTGGCGAAGAGGCCCTCGCCCCTGCCGTCACCGGTGACGGACAACTCGTAACCGGCATGCCTCATGGAACCGCCTCCTTCAGCATTGCCCCAGCCGGTCGTACGAAGCTAGCCAATGTAGCGGGCGATGGCGGGCGGCGGCCGGACGTCCGGTGAAGACCTCGGTCCAGCGGGCGCGCGACGGGGCGCGGGCAGGGCAGAAACCTGTGCGCGATCTTGCCGACGTCGGTTACCGGCGACGCCCGACATCTCGCCGGAAATCACTTGTTGACTTGTCGTGTGCGATCGCTACGCTTGTGGCCGCTGGGGCGAAGTCCGTCAAGTAGTGGGCGGAGCAGGTGTAAGTCCGAGAGACAGGCGGGCAGCCGGGCGACGCGACTTGCCATTCAGCCAGAGCGAGTCTCGCTCTTGAATATCACCAACGGTGCCGAGTGTCGCCATCTTCAGCGCGGCGCGATCTGGCCGCGTGGTGGCCGGCCACCCTGATCGTTTCCTCGCGCGCGTGACGACGACAGAAAGGGATGTGTGACCGATACCACGGTTGTTGAGGAGCAGCAGGAGTACTCAGAGAACGGGCAGTCTCCGACGAGCCTGGGCACGGCCGCCGCCCGGCAGCTGGCGACGACGACCAAGTCGGTGCCCCAGATGCAGGAAATCACTTCACGGTGGCTGCTCCGTGTCCTGCCTTGGGTCCAGGTGTCCGGTGGGGTGTTCCGCCTCAACCGCCGTCTGACCTACGCCGTGGGGGACGGGAAGGTGACCTTCATTCCCAACGGGGCGGAGCTCCATGTGGTGCCCCAGGAACTTCGCGAGCTGGCGTTGCTGCGCGATTTCGAGGACGAGGAGGTCCTCGCCGCACTGGCCAGCCGCTTCGAGCAGCGCGACCTGGACAGCGGTGAAAACATCGTCGAGCGGGGTCAACCTGCGGACGAGATCGTCCTCATCGCCCACGGCAAGGTGCAAAGGATCGGAGAGGGCAAGTACGGCGACGAAACGGTCCTGGGCACCCTCGCCGACGGCGACCACTTCATCTGGCCGGCGCTCCTCGAAACCGACGACTACTGGCAATTCACCGCCCGCACAATCACCGCGACAACGGTGATGATCCTGACCCAGCAGGCCTTCGAGGAGGTGGTAGGCCAGGCTCCGGCTCTGCAGGCCCACATCGCCCAGCTCCGAACCGCCCTTGGGCGCCGGCAAAACCCCTTCGGTGAAGCGGCCATCGAATCCGCCTCCGGACACGTCGGCGAGCCACCGCTTCCTCAGACGTTCGTCGACTACGAGCCCAAGCCCCGAGAGTACGAGCTGAGCATCTCTCAGACGGTGCTGCGAGTGCATAGCCGAGTGGCGGACCTCTTCAACGATCCCATGGACCAGATCGAGCAGCAGCTGCGCCTGACCGTCGAAGCCCTGCGCGAGGAGCAGGAGTTCGAGATGGTCAACAACCGAAGCTTCGGCCTGCTCCACAACTCCGCATTCAGCCAGCGCATCCCGACCCGCACCGGTCCTCCTACGCCTGACGACTTCGACGAGATGCTCGCCACGGTGAGGGATGCCGGCGTGTTCCTCGCCCACCCCCGGACCATTGCCGCCTTCGCCCGGGAATGCAACCGCCAGGGGGTGTACCCCCAGAGCGTCGACCTATTGGGAAAGCGAGTGCCCGCCTGGCGTGACGTGCCCCTGCTCCCGTGCGGAAAGATCCCCATCTCCGACGCACAAACCACGTCAGTGATGCTCATGCGCTTGGGGGAGGACGACCAAGGCGTCATTGGTCTGCACCAGACCGGCATTCCCGATGAGTACCAGGCCAG
>DATAAN010000274.1:0-5020 GCA_036260105.1 Actinomycetota bacterium | reverse complement strand
GGACACGTACCTGAACGTCGTGGGACCGGCAGCGATTCTCCAGCATGTCAGCCGGTGCTGGGCCTCGCTGTTCACCGAGCGGGCCGTGACCTACCGCCTGCGGAACGGCTTCGACCACCGGAAGGTCCACATGGCCGTGGTGGTGCAGAGGATGGTCTTCCCGCAGGCGTCCGGCGTCCTGTTCACGGCCGACCCCGTCACGTCCAACCGGAAGGTCGCCTCCGTGGAGGCCTGCTTCGGCCTCGGCGAGGCCCTGGTCTCCGGCCCGGTGAACCCCGACGTCTACAAGGTGCGCGACGGCGACATCGTCGCCAAGGCGGTCGCCTCCAAGCAGCGCGCCATCTACGCCTCGCCGGGAGGCGGAACACAGGAACAGCCGATCGAGCCGGCGCAGCAGGAGCAGCCAGCGCTTACGGACGGGCAGGTCGTGCAGCTCGCACAGCTGGGCCGGCGGATCGAAGCGCACTTCGGCTGCCCCCAGGACATCGAATGGTGCCTGGTCGACGACCGCTTCCACTTCGTTCAGAGCCGGCCGATCACCACGCTGTTCCCCATCCCGGAGGTCGGCGACCCAGCCAACCACGTCTACGTCTCGGTCGGTCACGCGCAGATGATGACCGACGCCATGAAGCCCCTGGGACTCTCTCTGTGGCAGCTGACGGCCCTTCGGCCAATGTACGAGGCCGGCGGGAGGCTCTTCGTCGACGTTACCCAGGACCTGGCGTCGCCAGCGAGCCGCGCTGGGCTCCTCGAAGTCATGGGGAAGTCCGACCCGCTGATCCGGGACGCGCTGCAGACCATCCTCGAACGCGACGACTTCATCCCGTCGCTCCCGGAGGAAGGTCCCGGCGACCAGGCCCGTGACGGCGCACCAGCCCCGATGGAGACCGATCCGGACATCGTCACCGAGCTGATCGGGCGCAACCAGGCTTCCATCGCTGCGTTGAAGCGCGACATCCGGACGAAGTCCGGATCGGCGCTCTTCGACTTCATCCTGGCGGACATCCAGCAGCTAAAACGCATCCTGTTCGATCGGCAAAGCCACCAGGTGATCATGGCGGCGATGGAGGCGACGTGGTGGCTCAACGAGCAACTGCAGGAGTGGCTGGGCGAGAGGAACGCGGCGGACACGCTCACGCAGTCCGTCCCTCACAACGTCACCTCGGAGATGGGGCTGTCGCTTCTGGACGTCGCGGACGTGATCCGTCCGCATCCACAAGTCGTCGCCTTTCTGCAGGATGTCGGAGACGAGGGCTTCCTCGACGAGCTGCCCAAGCTCGAGGGCGGACGAGAAGCGCGCGACGCCATCCGCGCCTACCTCGACAAGTACGGCATGCGCTGCGTCGGCGAGATCGACATTACCAGGCCACGTTGGAGCGAACGCCCTACCACGCTCCTGCCCATGATCCTCTCCAACCTCAAGAATTTCGGACCGGGCGAAGGCCAGCGTCGCTTCGAGCAAGGGCGGCAGGAGGCGTGGAAGAAGGAACAGGAATTGCTGGAGCGCTTGCGAGCCCTGCCAGACGGGGAGTGGAAGGCCGAAGAAACCAAACGGATGATCGACCGCGTCCGAACGTTCATCGGGTACCGGGAGTATCCGAAGTACGGCATGGTCAGTCGCTACTTCCTGTACAAGCAGGCCTTGCTGGACGAGGCCGGGCGCCGCGTGCAGGCCGGCGTTCTTAGTGAGAAGGAAGACATCTTCTTCCTGACGTTCCAAGAACTTCACGACGTCGTGCGCACGAACCAGATTGATGACGAGCTCATCCGTAGGCGCAAGGACGCGTTCAGGTCATATCAAGCGCTTACGCCCCCTCGGGTGGTCACATCGGACGGCGAGGCCATCGCCGGAGCGTACCGACGCGACGACCTGCCAACCGGTGCGCTGGTCGGTCTGCCGGTTTCTGCCGGGACCAGCGAGGGGCGGGCCCGCGTCATCCTGGACATGGCGGAGGCCGATCTCGAAGTGGGCGACATTTTGGTCACCGCCTACACGGATCCAAGCTGGACGCCCCTGTTCGTCGCGATCAAGGGCCTGGTGACGGAGGTGGGCGGGCTAATGACCCATGGCGCGGTGATTGCACGGGAGTACGGCTTGGCGGCCGTCGTGGGAGTGGAGCATGCCACCCGGCTAATCCGGGACGGGCAACGGATCCGCGTGCATGGAACGGATGGGTACGTTGAGATCCTGCCCTAGTTAACGTGTAGTACAGGTGACGCAGAGCAAGGCTCGATCAGGCGACGTTCTCAGCCGCAGGGCGCTCAGCAGAGCCACCCTGGAGCGGCAGATGCTCCTGCGCCGCCGGCCTCTTCCTGTTGTCGAGGCCATAAAGGCTCTGGTGGGCCTGCAGGCCCAGGTGCCGGGCGACCCCTACATTGCTTTGTGGTCCCGTCTGGAAAACTTTCGTCCCGAGGAGCTCTCCCGTCTGTTGCTCAACCGGCTCGTAGTACGGGCGACGCTCATGCGGGGCACCATTCACCTGGTGACGACGCGGGATTTTCTGCGACTGCGGCCGCTGATGCAGCCCCGCCTGGAGAGTAGCCCGTTTGCCCGCGACCTCGAGGGCATGGACATGGATGCCTTTGTGGCAGCTGCCCGCTCCGCCCTGCTGGAACGGCCGCGCACCCGTGCAGAGCTTCGCGCTCTCCTCGGCGAGAGCTGGCCCGGGCGGGACGCCGAGTCTCTTAGCTACGCCGTCGCCTACCTGCTCCCTCTGGTGCAGGTCACGCCCCGAGGCCTATGGGGCAAGAGCGGCCAGGCGCGCTGGGCGCTTTCAGAAGACTGGCTTGGCGGCCTGCCCTTCCGTAGCACCTCGCTCGACGAGGTGGTCACCCGGTACCTGGGGGCGTTCGGCCCGGCCACCGTCATGGACATCCAGACCTGGTGCGGTCTAACCCGGCTGAGCGAGGTAACCGCCCGCCTCAGACCCAAACTGCGGGTCTTACGAGATGAAGCCGGCCGGGAGCTGTTCGACCTGCCGGACGCCCCAAGGCCCGATCCCGACACCGAATCCCCAGCACGGTTTCTACCCCAGTACGACAACGTGTTTCTCTCCCACGCCGACCGGGCCCGAATCTCCTCCGAGGAGTTCGGGAAGCTGATGTGGGCGGCATGGATGAGGTCGGAGTCGGCAACCTTCAGGCCTATCAGCTCGTCCATGTTCATGGTCGACGGGTTCCTGTCGGGAGCTTGGAGAATAGACAAGGGTCCGGGTGGCGCCGTGCTGTCATTACAGCCTGTGGGCAAGCTCACGAAACGGGAGCAATCCGAGCTAGCCGAGGAGGGCATGGGACTCCTTAGCCTTCTGGCCGCCGATGCCGGCACCCACGACGTTCGTTTTGTAACTTTGGACGACGCCGTCGACCCGCGAGGTCCCAGGCGCGCCATGCGTTGAATGAGCAGGAAAGGGGTGCTGCTTGGAAGGTCCAGCCGTCAGAACTGAAGCGCTGGCCAGAACCTTCGGCGATGTACGAGCGGTCGACGGCGTCGATCTTGCCGTGGAGAGGGGCGAGATCTACGGGTTCCTCGGCCCCAACGGCGCCGGCAAGACCACAGTCATCCGAATCTTGTCCACGCTCCTGGCGCCTACTTCGGGCAAAGCGCAGGTGGCGGGGTTCGATGTAGCCCGCCAGCCCTATGAGGTCCGCCTGCGTATCGGACTGGCTCTGCAAGAGGCCGCCCTGGACGACAAGCAGACCGGAATCGAGATTCTGCGCCTGCAGGGCCGCCTGTACGGCCTGCGGCGGTCGGAGATCAAGACCCGGATCGCGGCCATCACCTCCCTGGTCGACATTGGCGATGCCCTCGGACGCCGGGTCGGGACCTACTCCGGCGGCATGAAAAGACGGCTGGACCTGGCGGCGGCGCTCGTCCACAACCCTGAGGTTCTCTTCCTCGACGAGCCGACCACCGGGCTCGATCCGGTCAGCCGAATGCGTGTCTGGGATGAGATCCGACGGCTGAACCGAGACCTCGGAGTGACGATCTTCCTGACCACCCAATACCTGGAGGAGGCAGACACGCTGGCCGACCGGGTGGGCATCATCGATCACGGGCGTTTAGTGGCTGAGGGCACCCCCGCAGAGCTCAAACGGCAGGTAGGGTCCGACGTGATCGTGGTCCAGGTTGCAGAGTCCGATGGGCCACCGGCGGAGCAGGCACTTAGGGGCCTGTCCTCCAACGGGTCACTGGAGCGGCGCGGAGGCGAGCTGCTGGTGGCAACCGAGGACGGCCCGAGCATGGTCTCCCGGGTCGCCGTGACGCTGTCCGAGGCGAGCATCCCGGTCAACGAGCTAACCCTTCGGACCTCCACTCTGGACGACGTATTTCTGGAGCTAACCGGCAACCGGATCAGATCGGAGAAAGAGAAATGATCGCAGCCGAGGCCATCGAGGCACCCATCCGAGCCAGACGAGCCGGCTTCCTTCGGGACCTTCTATCCGTGGCGGGACGGGCAGTGCGGGCTCTGCCTCGACAGCCCGAGTCCGTCATTCCGGGAATCATCATCCCGGCGTTTTTCTTCATCGTTAACACCGGCTCTTTGGAGCGGCTCACCGAGGCGGTTGCCGGGGCGTCCGGCCGGTTCGATTACCGGGCGTTCCAGCTCCCCGTTGCCATTGCCTTTGCCGTAACCGGGATCTCCCAGGCGGCGATCTTGGTCATAGACATCCAGGGCGGGTACTTCGACCGCCTGCTGGCCACTCCGGTCCACCGATTGGCCTTGCTCTTGGGATTGATGATCGCCGACGTCGTCATGGTCATGATCCTGTGCCTGCCGGTGATCCTGACCGCCTTCTTCATGGACATCGACTTTGCCTCCGGTCCCGGGGGCATCCTCATATTCATCGCCCTGGCGGCGGTGTGGGGCCTGGCCTTCAGCGGCGTCCCTTATGCGATAGCCCTCAAGACCGGCAATCCCGCGGCGGTTAACTCCAGCTTCATATTGTTCTTCCCGTTCCTGTTCCTCACCACGGCCTTTGCGCCGCGGGAGTTTCTTTCCGGGTGGCTCGACACGGCGGC
>DATAAN010000273.1:0-4413 GCA_036260105.1 Actinomycetota bacterium | reverse complement strand
GCCGTCAGACCCTGCTTTCACCCGCTCGTGATTAGAGAGACAGTTTGGGCTTCGGCTTGTCGCCGGTCGGCCACTCGACCTTCTTCTCGGGGAGCTTGAAGGCGTCCTCCAGGGAGCCGGCGGTCTTGGGGGCTTCCAGATTCTCCAGCCTCTTGCGGCCCTTGATGTCGCCTGCCGCCTTTAGCACCTCGTCCAGCGTCTTCTTCGGCGCCCCGTAGATCCGGATCCTCAGGGCTGCCAGCACCTCGGCGTGCTCCTCGATCAGGCCGGTGGAGCGGTCGAGCTCGCTCAGAACCTGCTCCGCTCTCCTGAGAAGCTGCTCGTCCTCGCTCATAAGCCTCCTTTTACGAGTTCAGATGCTCGGCGATCTGGTCCATTCGCTCTTTGACCGACCCCTTGAGGGTGGTGTACTCGATATCGTGGGCCCGCAGGATCCGGAGCAGCCGCTGGTCGATCTCGGCCTGAAACTCGGGATCGTCCGGCCGGAGGCCGTCGAGCACGATGGGGAACTCGATCGGCAGGTAGAAGACGTGGGTGTAGTTGCCGCGCAGCCGGCGCTCGGCCAGCTTGAGGCACTCGTCCCAAAGGGCGGTCTCCTTGCTCCGTGGCTGGTTGTCCAGAACCCACCCGGCGTAAGCCATGACGTCGATCAGAGAACGGTCGCCGACGAACTCTTCGGTCGACAGCTCGTTGTTGTACTGCTTGAGAAAGATCAGGGTCTCCGTCTCGGGCGTTGCGTCCTTGTCCAGCTTGAACCCGAGCTCGACGACCTCCCGAGCGGTCTCCGGAAGCAGGGGCAACTCGAGCTTTCGGGCAACAAGCTCGGCGAGCGTCGTCTTGCCGGTGGAGAAGCTGCCGACCAGCGCTATTCGTCTGTCCATGCCGCCGATGTTATCTCAGGCGTTCCGGCTCCCGGCCGGGGCCTCCTCGCGGAGTCGGTTTCGCAGCAGGATCACCGAGGCGGCAACCAGCACGAACAGATAGGTGCCGATGTAGACCCGGCCGCCCGGCTGGACCTCGAAGTCGAATTGCTCGAAGTACACGAACGCCGGGACGGTGATGAGGACGCTGCCGACCGCAGCCGGAGGAAGCAGAGCCAGGATGGGCCGGAAGGATCGGCTCCAGAGGAGCGGAATGACGGTCAGAGCAAGTGCCGTGTAGAACGCGCCGAACGACCGGGCGGTCACCAGGCTGAGCCGGCCCGGCCAGACCTCCCCTCCTCTGGAGGTCCCGAGCAGCAGACGGATCCCGATGTAGGCGGCGAACAGGAGAAACCCGGCCACGAGGATCCGCATCCAGACCGGCGCCGGGTCGCCGGCCGGCGTCTCGCTGCCGCGATCCTTTCCCCAGGCCGAGAGCCATGCCGTCCCGGCCAGGAGGGCTGCCAGGATCGCCAGGAAGTAGACCGTCGGGAGGAACCCGGTGAAGGTCGCCTCGTCGCGGTGCAGTAGCACCACCACCAGCTCCAGAAGGCCGAAGAGACCGAGGAAGAGCAGACCCGGGTAGGCGATCCACCAGGCGCCGAGGCGGGCTGCCCTCCAAGCGACATACGCGCCCCCGAGAAACCAGGACCCCATGGTCATGGCAACGAAGGGAGTGATCGGCCAGGAGAAATCGTCTGCCGCCCGCTCGGGAAATAGGTAGAGCGCAGCGCCGGGGAGTAGGAAGACCCCGGCTACCAGGTAGGCAAGTCTTCGTTGTGGGGCAGGCATCATCTACCGGACGAAAGTGTAGCGAGCGGTCGGACCGGTTGAACAGCGAGGCCTCGGGGTAAGTCCCCGCTCCCTTACCGAGATGCCAAGAAAGCACATGGCCGAAGGTCACACCATCCACCGTCTCGCCATCCAGCTGCGAGACCTGATCGGACCTCCCCTGGGAGCTTCCTCGCCCCAGGGGCGCTTCCCGGACGCCAAGGTGCTCGACGGCCTTCCTCTGCTCGAGACCGACGCCCACGGCAAGCACTTGTTCCTGAGGTTCGACGTCGCTTGGGTCCACGTCCATCTCGGCCTCGCCGGTACCGCCTACTTCGTGGATGCGAGCGTGCCGGCCAAGCCCCAGGTCAGGCTCCGCCTCGCCGGCTCGGACACCGCGTGGGACCTGGTGGCTCCCACGAAGTGCGAGCTCCTCGACGACCAAGCGGTCAAGTCCATCCACAACCGCCTGGGACCCGACCCCCTTCGGAGCGACGCCGACCCCGAGCTGGTCTGGAACCGCCTTCAGCGATATTCCGGGGCGATCGGTGCGGCGGTCCTCGACCAGAAGGTTATCGCCGGGGTCGGCAATGTCTACCGTGCGGAGGCTCTCTACGCGCTGAGCATGGCGCCCACTCGAAGGGCTTCGTCGCTCAGCCGCGAGGAGTTCGACCGGCTGTGGGCCACCTTGAAGTCGATGATGGAGCAGGGCGTCCGGGACGGCCGCATCATCACCGTCGACCTCCCGCCGGACGCCGACCGCCAGGCGCTTCCGCAGGAGGAGGCCCGCTACGTCTACAAGCAGTCGGCGTGCAGGCGGTGCGGCGCTCCCGTGGAGGTGGCGGCCATCGGCGGCCGCACGTCGTACGCCTGCACCCGCGAGCAGAGCTGATGCAGACGTTCCTGCCGTTCGCGGACTTCCGCCTGACCGCCGAGGTGCTCGACGACCGCCGCCTGGGCAAACAGCGCGTGGAGGTCCTGCAGATTCTCCGGGCGCTCACCCGCGAGAAGTACGGGTGGCAGCACCACCCTGCCGTGCTGATGTGGCGGGGGTTCGAGGAGGCGCTCGGCACCTACGGGCTCGTGGTGTGCCGCGAGTGGGTGGAGCGGGGCCGGGCCGACACGGTCGACCCGAAGATCCGGGCCGAGCTGACCGATCTGGGTTTCCCGGAGCCTCGGAAGCAGGAGGAGCTTGCCCGAGCCGGCGCGCTCCCGCCGTGGCTGGGCGACGAGGCGCTGCACCGGAGCCACCGGGCGTCGCTGCTGCGCAAAGATCCCGCCTGGTACGGCCCCCGTTTCCCCGATGCGCCGGAGGATGCCGACTACGTCTGGCCCGTCCGAACCGGTTCGGGCTGACAGTTGGGGCACCAGTAAGTGAAGCGCTCGACGCCGGGATCGCCCTGGGTGCCCGTGGCGATCCGGCCGCCACACCGGCGGCACTGCTTGCCTCCCCGGGAGAAGACCCACCTTTCCTCGCCCGGCCTGGTGCTACCGGTGGTCGTCTGCATCGGTTGCTCGACATTGGTTCGCAGCAACCTCTGAGCCATCAGAACCACGCCGGCCAGATCCTTCACGTCCTCCACTGGCGTCCACGGGTGCAGTCCTTTCAGGAAGAGTGTCTCGTTCTTGTAGATGTTGCCGATGCCGGCGAGGTTGGTCTGGTCCAGCAGAGCGTCGCCGATCGCCCTCTCCGGCCGGGCGGTGATGCGGCGGAGCGCCTCGTCCAGGTCCCAGTCGGGACCCAGCAGGTCGGGGCCCAGGTGGCCGACCACCTTGTCCTCATCGGCGGTGGCAACCAGCTCGACGATGGCCAGGCGGTACCCGACCGCGGTCCACTGCTCGTTTCTGAGGATCGCCCGGATCTCGTACGCCGGGCCGCCCCGCCACCTCGTCTCCGGCCTGTACAGGTGCCAGGTTCCCTCCATCTTGAAGTGGGTGTGGAGGGTGATGCCGGCGTCGGTCCGGGTGAGCATGTGCTTGCCCCGGGGGACTACCGCGGTCACCGTCTGCCCGGACAGGTCAGCGGCGGCGTGCTGGGGGACGCGGAAGTCGGTTTCGACGAGGACCCGGCCGGCGAACGCTTTGTTCATGGACCGGGCGGACCGGAAGACGGTGTCCCCTTCAGGCATACCCTCAGGTTGCCGGGCTCAGCTGTTGTTGTCGAGTCCCCGCCCGGTCTTGCCCTGCAGCTCTTCTATGCGCTTCGACGCCTCCGCCTTGGTCAGGTCGTCCTGGAACTCTTCGTTCGCTTCCTGCGACAGCGTCTTGAGGTAGGACGCCTGGGCGCCGGTCATCGGCTCGTCGCCGGTTACCCACTCCTCCGGGTCCTTCTCGGCGTTCGATCCTGTCGTCTGCTGGTCGGCCATGCACACTCCTTCGTCGGCTTGTTCAGACGTTCGGTGCCCACGATGCCGCGCCGTGAAACAGACGGAGGTTCTGGGAGGTGCCTCAGTCGCCGGGCACAGGCCTGGAGCCGGCTGAGATCTGTTCGATGATCGCCCTCGCCATCTCCACTGCGGGCGCGCGACCGTCGGGGGCTGCACTGAGGGATGCCCAGGTCACGACCGTGTCGTCCCGCACCGGGTCGTGGCCCATGAACGAGTTGTATCCCGGCAGCTCACCGGTATGCCCGTAGAAGGTGCCGAAACGAGCGAGGGCGTAGCCGTAAGCCGGTCCGTCCGGATCTTCCGGGTCCCGCGGCTGGAGGCTCGCCATCCGTGCC
>DATAAN010000272.1:0-4703 GCA_036260105.1 Actinomycetota bacterium | reverse complement strand
CAATTTCGCGGGCTACTCGGCTCCGACGTTCTGGCCGGCTTCGGGCGGGTCGTCATCGACTACGACCAGAGGGTGCTCACGTTGCAGAGCGGCGATTGAGCTCCACGGGCAGAGATGGGGCAAGGTGCTCGATGCCGGTTGGGAGTGACCCTCGGTATCCTGGTATTGATACGGCAAGCAACAGAAGGGATGCCTTTTCGTAGTGCAGGAAATGACGCAGATCAAGATTCTCGTCCCCCACGATCGAGAGATGGTCGCCCTGTTCGGAACCAGGGACGAGTTGTTGAAGGTGATTGAGAAGGGCTTCGAGTCCACCAGCATCGTCGTCCGAGGCAACGAGATCACGATCTCGGGCGAAGTCACCGAGGCGGAGCTGGTCGCCCGCCTGTTCGAGGAGTTGATAGAGCTGCTGAGCCGCGGCCACGTGTTGACTACCGAGTCGGTGGGCCGCTCGATCGACATGGTCCGGCTTGGGGAGCACCGGCCGTCGCAGGTGCTGGACGACGCCATCCTTACGACGCGCACCCGCTCGATCCGGGCCAAGACGGTCGGTCAGAAGCGGTACATCGACGCGATCCGTAACAGCACGATCACCTTTGGAATCGGCCCAGCCGGCACCGGCAAGACTTATCTTGCAGTGGCCGCCGCAGTCCACGCGCTTCAGTCGAAGGAGGTCCAGCGGATCATCCTGACCCGTCCGGCGGTAGAGGCAGGGGAGCGGCTGGGATTCCTGCCGGGGGACATCGCGGCCAAGGTCGATCCCTACCTCAAGCCTCTCTATGATGCGCTGTACGAGATGCTGGAGCCGGACGCCTACGCCAAGGCGATGGAGCGCGGAATGATCGAGGTGGCGCCGCTGGCCTTCATGCGCGGCCGCACGCTGAACGACTCGTTCATCATCCTCGACGAGGCGCAGAACACCACAGCCGAGCAGATGAAGATGTTCCTAACCCGGCTCGGCTTCGGCTCGAAAGCCGTCGTCACCGGCGACGTGACGCAGATCGACCTGCCAAGAATGCAAACCTCGGGGCTGACGCTGGTCCAGAAGATCCTGGACGGGATAAACAACGTCAAGTTCTGCTACCTGGACGCCAACGACGTGGTTCGCCACAAGCTGGTCCAGGAGATCGTTGAGGCCTACCGCCTGTTCAACGAAGCAAGGAGCCCCGAATCAGAGCTGGATCTGAGCCAGCAGCCCACTTGAGCTCGGAACCTCCCGATAGCAGCCCCGTCGTCGTAGCCGTCTCCGACGAGCAGGCGATGGGCGTGGACATGGAGCGGATCGTCGGCGTCGCGCGACGGACCGCCGAGTCGGAGGGGGCGCGGGGTGAGATTTCCATCACCCTGGTGGACGCTTCGCGGATGGCCGGCCTCAACGGTCAGCACATGGGCAAGCCCCGGCCGACCGACGTGCTGTCCTTTCCTATAGACGGCTTGGCCTCCGCCGATGCAAGCCTCGACGAAGGGCCGCCGTGGCTCATCGGCGAGGTGGTCCTCTGCCCCGAGGTGGCGGCCGACCAGGCGCAAGGGCCGGTCGAGGAGGAGCTGGACCTCCTGGTCGCCCACGGCGTGCTGCATCTGCTGGGCTACGACCACGACACAGAGTCGGGCGCCGAGCAGATGCGCGCCCGCGAGTTCCGGCTCACCGGCCGCGCCGGAGCCCAGGCATGACGGCAACACAGGCGCAGATGCTCTTCGCCGCCCTGGCGATCATGCTCGCCTTCATCACATCGGCGTGGGTGAACGCGATCAGCCGGCTCACCCATGCGAGGGCGCAGCTGCTGTCCCGCGACCACCCGAAGAAGGGTGCGCTGCTGGCCAAGATTGCGCAGAACAGCTCCATGTACCTGACCAGCATCCTGCTCGTGATGCTGCTCCTGCGGGTGACGGCAACCGTGCTGGTCACCTCCACCGTCCTCCGCTACGGATGGCCGCTGCCCGAGTTGATGGCGGCGGCGATCATGAGCATCGTGCTGTTCGAGCTGGCCGAGCTGGCGCCCCGAACGTGGGCTCTGGAGCGCCTCGACAAAGTGCTGCTCTCCGCCGCGCGGCCTGTCTACCTGATCGGACGTCTGCTGGGAGCCCTCTCGGCCGCTTTGGTGAAGCTCAACCGCGTTCTCCTTTTGATCCTGCCGGGCCGGGGCCTGCCGCAGGGGCCGCTGGTCTCGGAGGAGGAGATCAAGTCCATCCTCGACGTGGCACAGTTCGAGGAGGTCATCGAGGCCGACGAGCGGGAGATGATCCACTCGATCTTCGAGTTCACCGACACCGTTGTCCGTGAGGTGATGGTCCCCCGGCCGGACATGGTCTGCGTCGACGCCTCCGCGACGCTGGAAGAGATCTTGGAGGTCACGCTGAAGACCGGTCACTCCCGCATCCCGGTCATCTCGGAGAGCATCGACAACGTCGTGGGCATCGTCTACCAGAAGGACCTCATCAAACGCCTCCACAACGGCGGCCGGTCCAAGGCAATCAAAAAGGCCTCGGACGTCAAGCGTGAAGCCGTCTTCGTGCCGGAGTCGAAAAAGGTCGCCGAGCTGCTCCGCGACATGCAGCAGACCAAGACGCACATCGTGATCGTGGTCGACGAGTACGGCGGCGTAGCCGGCCTCGCCACTCTCGAGGACCTGCTGGAGGAGATCGTCGGCGAGATCACCGACGAGTACGACCGGGACGAGCCCAACGTCTCGGTGGTGGGGGAGGATGCGATCAGCGTCACCGCCCGCCTGAGCATCGAGGAGCTGAGTGAGCTGCTCGACGTCGAGCTGCCCCACACCGAGTGGGACTCGGTGGGCGGCCTGGTCGGCGGGATGCTCGGCCGTCTGGCGACGCCCGGCGACACCGTGCGCCACGACGGCATCGAGTTCGAGGTGCACAAGATGAAGGGCCGGCGGATTGCCAGCGTGCTGGTCCGGGGAGCCCCGGTGGCGGCGAGCCCGGCGATCAAAGAATCGAAATAAACTGCGCTTTTGGCGCAAGGAGGTTCCATGCCGCAAGGGTCAGTCAAGGAGTACCACGTCAACGAGAAGGTCGGCATCATCGCCAGCGATGACGGCAAGACCGAGTGGGAGATAGACCCGATCGCCATCGACACAGGCATGTTCCGCTTCTTCCGGGTGGGCCAGCGGGTGACCTTCGACCTGGTGCGGGAGGGCGGCGTCGAGCGGGTGCGCAACCTCAGGATCGGCATAGCGTAAGCCGACCATCCGGGCCGGCGGTTAACCCTTTCGCTAAGCTTGCCTCCTCATTAAGAGAAACCTTGTGAGGAGTGGGCAGGCGTAGGGATGTACGACCGCATCTACCAGGGAATCCGGGATCGCCGGGGCTTCGCCGAGGTCTACGTGATCGACAACTTCAAACGGCGGACGCTGAAGGAGCAGATGCTCCTCTACTACGAGCCTTTCGATCTCGACTGGGGTTTCCCGGGAGAGGAGGCCCGCAACCTCGCGCTTGGGCTGCTGGCCGACGCCCTCGAGGGTGGCGACGACCCCATGGTCGACGGCATGTGGGAACGCCTGCACGAAGAGCTGGTGAGCCGCCTGCCCCAGGAGGGGTGGCAGCTGCACCAGTGGGAGATAGTCGACTGGGTTTACGGTCGGATCGGGAGAATCCCCGTCTACAAGCTGCCGCTTGACGCCCTCGGGGGCGGAGTGGAGCCCGGCCTCAACTAGGCGGAGATATCCTCAGGTTTTTCCCCCTCCGAACCTATAGTGGATCGGATGCTCTACAAGGACGAAGCGGTGGTCCTGCGAACCATGCGGCTCGGGGAAGCGGACCGCATCGTTACCCTAGTCGGCCGGCACAACGGCAAGATCCGCGCGGTCGTCAAAGGGGTCCGGCGGACCAAAAGCCGGTTCGGCGGACGCCTGGAACCCTTCTCCTACGTGTCGCTGGTTTTGTGGAAGGGCAAGTCGGAGCTGCACACGGTCACCCAGGCGGAGGTGCTGGAGCCGTTCCGTGCCGTCCGGGAGGACCTGGACCTAATGGCACTCGGTGCGGTGATGCTCGAGGCCTGCGACCGGGTGACCCAGGAGTCGGAAGCTTCGGCACGGGTCCTCGAGCTGCTGGTCTCCTCGCTCCACCGGCTTTCCGACGACGGCTCGGCTCTGGTGCTGGCCGGCTTCCTGCTGCAGCTTTCCTCCATAGCCGGCTTCGCGCCGTCGATGGACTTCTGCGCCGAGTGCGGCCGGCCGGCCTCCTGGTTCTCTCCCGGGCAGGGGGGAGCGGTGTGCCCGGCGTGCCGCTCTTTCGACGCGGAGGAGGTCGGCACCTCGGTCCTCGAGCTCATGAGCGACCTGGCTCAGCCTAACTCCGCCGTCCAGCGGCTGCCCGGGAGGCCTCCGTCCGTCGAAGAGGCGGCGATGGCCGGAAGGCTGGCCCGCTTCTACACCGAGTACCACCTGGAGCGGCGTCTCAAATCGGCTTCGGCGGCGGAGCTGCTGACCCGCTTCTAAACGGCAGATCGGCTTTTGGGCCCTTGGTCCTCTACGCCTCGGCAGCCGGCAGCTAAACGCTCGACCGGCTTGCTACTCCCTCGACTCGCCCACCGGCTCCGGCTCGGAGGCCGGTTCCTGGCCGGGACGCAGGATGTCGACCGACAGGATCCGCCGGCGGTTGACGTTCGCAACCCGAATGCGCCAGCCGTTGTAGGTGATCTCGTCTCCCCGTTTCGCCAGGCGGCCGAGCCGCTCCAGGATGAAACC